>NZ_JBYSVX010000013.1:0-55568 GCF_058986605.1 Pseudomonas sp. GW821-FHT07E12
CCCCCCCCCAGATGTGCTAGGTGGTCTCGTGGGCTCGGAGATGTGGAGAAGAGACAGAGGCCACCCAGAGCCGCTCCTACAACTGCGCCAGCACCTCAGGATTGGCAATCCCCTGCGGCCGCCCCTCGGCGAACGCCAGTACGTTGTCGAACGCCGCGCCGAAGTACAGCGCATAGCTGCCAGTTTCGACATAACCCAGGTGCGGCGTCGCCAGCACGTGCGGATGCCGCAACAGCGGATCATCGACATCCAGCAACGGCTCGTGTTCGAACACGTCGATCGCCGCCTGGCCAGGCCGACCGGCCTCCAGCGCCGCCAGCAACGCCCCCGGTGCGATCAGCTCGGCGCGGCTGGTGTTGACCAGCAACGCGTCCGGCTTCATCCGCGCCAGATCCTCCGCGCCGATGGCATGGCGCGTGGCCGCCACCAACCGGCGGTGCAGGCTCAGCACGTCGCTGGCCTCGAACAATTCCTCACGGCTGGCGAACGCGGCATAGCCGTCGGCCTGCGCCTGCGCGCGTGACGCCTCGCTGCCCCAGACCCGCACCTCCATGCCGAACGCGCGCCCGTATGCGGCGATCCGCTGGCCGATCTTGCCGTAGCTCCAGATGCCCAGCGTCAGCCCCTGCAGCACCCGGCCCAGACCGGGATCGCCGAGCCGCTGCCAGCGTCCGTCGTGCAGTGCCTGCACGTAGGCCGGCAGGCGTCGGCTCGCCGCCATCACCAGCGCCCACGCCAGCTCGGCTGGCGCCACTGGCGAACCCACGCCCTCGGCCACCGCCACACCATGTGCGGTGCAGGCATCGAGGTCGATGTGCGCGGCGATCTTGCCGGTCTGGCTGATCAACCGCAGTCGCGGCATGCGTTGCAGCAGCGCGGCGTCGACGCTCGAGCGCTCGCGAATCAGCACCAGTGCTTCGGTTTGCACCAGCACCTCATCGGATGCATCGGCCAGCGCATGGTCGAGCACCGTCACCTCGTGATCGCGCAAGCGCGCGAAGCAGGCGAGGTGGCGGACCGCATCCTGGTAGTCGTCAGAAACGAGGATGCGCATCGCGTTCAACGCGGCTTGGACGGCATCGGGAACGGCGTCACCACCTTCTCGCCGGTTGCGGCATCGCGGATCGCGGACTGGCCCTTCTTCTCCACTTCCTCGATGCGCACGATGCTCTGCATCGGCAGGTGCAGGGTCTTGGTATTGCCGAACTCCTCGCGCAGCCGCTCCTCGGTGGGATCGACCACCAACCCGTCGTGCACGTCGAACACCAGCTCGCCGATCTCGTTGAAACCCCACAGATGGCTGCTGCCGACATGACGCGCGTACAGCTCGTACACCTTGCCGTGGTTGAGGAACGTCACTTTGTACAGCGGCTTGGACATGGGGCGGATTTCGACCTGGGGAACACGTGGGAAATGGGGCTGCGCACATCACGCCTCAAGAGCGCCCCTGTGGGAGGGGCTTCAGCCCCGACGTGCGCTGCCAGGAAAACCTGTCGGGGCTGAAGCCCCTCCCACACAAGCTAGAACCCATGCCGCTTGCGCAACCGCCGCGCGATCGCGGCGCGCACATAGACCCCGTAGGCCACGCCGAACAGGAAACCGGCCACGTGCGCCGACCAGGCCACCATGCCGAACGCGGGACCGATCCAGGCGAACACCACCTGCAACACCGCCCACGCCCCGATCAGCAGCGGTGCCGGGACCCGGATGAATTCCAGGAACAGCCCCAGCGGCAGCACCACCCCGAGCTTGGCCCCGGGGAACAGCGCCAGATACGTGCCGATCAACGCCGACACCGCCCCGGACGCGCCGATCACCACCCGGTCGGGCGTGCCGATCGCCGCCACCGCCGCCAGGTTGGACGCCGCCCCGCCGACCAGGAACAGCAGCAGCAGCCGCCATGGCCCGAGGATGCGCTCGGCCGGCAGCCCGAAGATCAGCAGGAACACCAGATTGCCGATCAGGTGCGACCAGTCCGCATGCAGGAACAACGCGGTGAACAGGCGCAGGACGCTGCCGTCCTGCAGCATCGCCCACCAGTCGCCGGGCCGCGATACGCCGCTGGAAAGCGCGCCCCAGTCCAGCCACAGGGTGTTGCGCGCCTCGCCTGGGCGGCTGATCGACCACAGGAACGCCAGCCAGATCGCCGCGAACAGCAGCGGTACCGCCCAGCGATGGGCGGGCTTCCGGCGCGAGGGAATCGACACGAACATGGCCGGCACGATACCGGCTTCAAGGCCCTGAACCCATCCCGCCCGATCCGGCTGCTTCAGACCAAGGTCGTTATTGTCTGGTTAATCGACAGCGCTATACTGCATACGGCGTCGTATGTCGGGAGGGGTCTCCGGCGCGACGGCCAGGGTTCCCGATTCTGGTCGTTGCAGGCGCGTACGCAGAACAATTCCAATGTTTTCCCGGAGAAGAATCGACATGTCCAACGTTTCCACATTCAGCCGCATCACTGCGCTGGCCGTCGGCATCGCCGGCGCCCTGGCTTTCGGCCAGGCCCACGGCGCCGCTTTCCAGCTCAAGGAAAACAGTGCCAAGGGCCTGGGCCGCGCCTTTGCCGGCTCCGGCAGCGCCCCGGGTGATGCCTCGATCATCGCCAACAACCCGGCCGGCATGCGCCTGCTGGAAGGCCGCCAGTTCCAGGCCGACGTCAGCGCGATCAGCTTCGGCGCCAAGTTCAAGGGCGACGCGACCTACGCCACGGGCGGCGCGATCTCCGGCGGCAATGGCGGCGACGCCGGCATGGTCGCAGCGGTGCCGGCGGTGTATTTCCACCTGCCGTTCGGCGAGAACAACAACATGCACTTCGGCACCTCGCTGACCGTGCCGTTCGGCTTCAAGACCGAGTACGACAGCAACTGGAAGGGGCGCTACAGCGGCCTCAAGACCGAGCTGCAGGCCATCGACCTGAACTTCGCGTTCTCCTATGACGTGAACCCGTACGTTTCGTTCGGCGCCTCGGTGTTCGCCGAGCGTCTGGACATCGATCTGAGCAACGCGATCGACTTCGGCACCGCGCTGTATTCGGTCAACCCGCGCCTGGGCTTCACCCCCGGCAGTGCCGACGGCAAGCTGCGCATCAAGGGCGACAACACCGCTGCCGGCTTCACCCTCGGCGGCCTGTTCAGCATCGACGAGAACACCAACATCGGCTTGAGCTACCGCTCGGAGGTCAAGCACAAGATCACCGACGGCACCGCCGACTTCACCGTTCCGGCCGCCGCTGCCGCCGTTCTGTCCGTCGCCCAGCCGGGCTACTACGTGGACACCAAGGGCAAAGCCACGCTCACCCTGCCGGCCAGCGCCACGGCCAGCTTCTACCATCGCATCGACGAGCGTTGGTCGGTCATGGCCGACGTGAGCCGCACCGCATGGAGCAAGTTCGACAAGGTGACGGTTGCGCTCGACAACGGGCAGTCGCTGCCGCTCGAGTTCGCTTACCGCGACACCACCTTCGGCTCGATCGGTACCGAGTTCAAGTTGAACGAAGCGGTGACCCTGCGCGGCGGCCTGGCTTATGACCAGACCCCGACCACCGATGCGCATCGTGACGTCCGCGTGCCGGATACCTCGCGCAAGTGGCTCTCGCTCGGCCTGACCTGGACCCCGTCGCAGAACGCCGAGTATAGCGTCGGCTACACGCACCTGTTCACCAAGGATCCGAACGTGGATACCACCTCCGCCACGCTCAACAACGTGGTCGGCACCTACAGTGTCACCGGCGACGTGCTGGCGGTCGGGTTCAACTACAAGTTCTGATCGCACGCTCGCAGTACAAACGCGTAGTACAAAAAAGCCCCGCTCCGGCGGGGCTTTTTTCCTGGTGCGTTCCCCGCGACGTGCATGCGCGCGCCAGCATTGCTAAGGTCGGCGGTCATGGACCAGCCCGACTTCATCGAGATCATCGACGACGCGGTGCCGCGCGAGGATTGCGCGGCGATCGTGCAACGCCTGCGCGACAGCGATCGCCTGCAACCCGGCCAGGTCGGCGGGGGCGTGTTTCCCGAACTCAAGCGCAGCCGCGACCTGCGCATCAGCGGCCAAGCCGAATGGCAGAGCGTCGAGCAGCGTTTGCAGCAAGCCGTGTTCAGCGGCCTGCTGCACTACCTGCGCCGCTATCCACAGGCGCTGATCTCACCGTTGATGCTGCAGGTCAACGGCGATGACGGGCAGACGCACCGGCTCGCGGCCGAGCATTTCCCCGGCATGGACGACACCGCGCTGGCGGGACTGGCGCGCACCTGCCTGCGGCCCGGCGCGATCAACCTGCAATGGTATGCGGCGGGCGAGGGCGGCTATCCGTACTGGCACTGCGAGCTGTATCCGCGCGATCCCGCCGCCGAGACGCTGCACCGGCACCTGCTGTGGACGCTCTATCTCAACGAGGAGTTCGAACAGGGCGAGACCGAGTTCCTGTTCCAGCAGCGCAAGGCCAAGCCGCGCACCGGCAGCCTGCTGATCGCACCGACCGCCTTCACCCACACCCATCGCGGCAACCGCCCGGTCGGCGGCGACAAGTTCATCGCCACCAGCTGGATCCTGTTCCAGTCGGCGCAGACGCTCTACGGCTGCTGATTGCCCGTAGGAGCGGCTTCAGCCGCGATGGGGCTTTACCGGTAAAGCCCTATCGCGGCTGAAGCCGCTCCTACGGCAGCCGGTCATGGCGTGGCTCAGAACAACTCGCCCTGCGGCGACGGCGGCGATGCCTTGGCCGGCATCAGCGGCCGCCGGAAGCGCTGCGTATCCAACGGCGGATAGCGCCGCCCCTCCATCCCGGTACGACGCAACGCCAACGCAAACCTTCGCGCCAGCAGCTGCGCATACACACCCTCGCCGCTGAAACGCTTGCCGAAGCGGCTGTCGTAATCCTTGCCGCCGCGCAGTTGCTGGATCGTTCTCATCACATGCGCGGCGCGCTGCGGATGATGCGTCTGCAGCCAATCGCGAAACAGCGGCGCCACTTCGTGCGGCAATCGCAGCAGCACGTAGCCGGCCGAGCAGGCGCCGGCATCGGCCGCCGCCTGCAGTACTGCTTCCAGCTCGTGGTCGTTGATCCACGGGATCACCGGCGCCACGATCACCCCGACCGGCACACCCGCCGCATGCAGCGTGCGCATCGCGCGCAGCCGCGCATGCGGTGCGGTCGCGCGTGGTTCCAGCCGCGCGGTGAGCCGCGGGTCGAGCGTGCTCAGTGAGAAATGCACGCTGACCAATCCTTCGCGTGCCAGCGGCACCAGCAGGTCGAGGTCGCGCACCACCAGTGCGTTCTTGGTGATCAGCGTGAACGGATGCCGGGTTTCCCACAGCACCTCGATCAACCGTCGCGTCAGTTGCAGCTTGCGCTCGATCGGCTGGTAGGCATCGGTGTTGATGCCGAGCGCGATCGTGCTCGGCGCGTAACCCGGCCGAGCCAACTCGCGCCGCAGCAGTTCAGGTGCGTTGGTCTTGGCGAACAGCCGCGTCTCGAAATCCAGGCCGGGCGAGAGGTTGAGGTAGGCATGGCTGGGGCGGGCGAAGCAGTAACTGCAGCCATGCTCGCAGCCCCGATAGGGATTGACCGACTGCGCGAACGGCACATCCGGCGAGCTGTTGCGACTGATGATGCTGCGCGCGGTCTCCTCGGTCACCCGCGTGCGCAGCGCCGGATCGGCGAACTCCTCGTCGTCCTGCTGCCACCAGCCATCGTCCACCGCCTCGTTGACGGTGATCTCGAAACGTCCCGGCAGATAGCCGGTGGACCCGCGCCCTTTGATTGCCTGTGCCATCGGGTAAGGCTATGGGCACGCGATCTCAGTCATTGCGATCACTGTCGGTCGCTGCGTTCATCGGGGCTCGCTCGACGGGCAGGCCGACGTAATCCAGCCTCGTCCGCGACATAGAATCGCCGCATGCTCGAAACCCTGCGGGGCGCGTGGGAATGGCTGGCGGGCATTCCCCATCTTGGCGCCTACATCACCGCCGCCTATGTGATGTATCTGCTGTGGATCCTCGGCTGGATCATCCTGCAGAAGCGCGAGCCGGTCGCCACGCTGAGCTGGGTGCTGTCGCTGGCGGCACTGCCGTACCTCGGGCTGCTGATCTACTACCTGCTCGGCCCGCAGAAGGTGAAACGGCAACGCCTGCGTCGCGGCCGCGCGCGCTCGGACATGGAGCACTACAGCAGCGTCTGCCCGCCCGACGCGGACTGCACCGAGCTGGCCAAGATCGCCCAGTCCACATCCGGACTGGCGCCGAGCAGCGCCGTCCGTGCCGACTGGCTGGTGGACGGCGCGGCCACCTACGCGGCGATCCTGGAAGCGATCGCGCAGGCGCGCGATCACGTCCACGTGGAGTACTACATCTTCAACCCCGACCGCAGCGGCACCCGCATCCGCGACGCGCTGATCGAGCGCGCCCGTGCCGGGGTCAAGGTCCGCCTGCTGCTGGATGCGGTGGGTTCCTCCAGCGTGTCACGGCACTTCCTGCAACCGTTGCTGGACGCCGGCGGCGAGGCGGCGTGGTTTCATCCCTCGCAACTGCTCAAGCCGTTCAAGCGGCCCTGGGTCAACCTGCGCACCCACCGCAAGATCGTGGTGGTCGACGGGCAGATCGCCTTCACCGGCGGCATCAACATCACCGACGAGGAAGACGAGTCGCTGCGCACCGATGCCTATCGCGACCTGCATGTGCGCGTGGAAGGCCACGTCGTGCGCAGCCTGCAGCAGGTGTTCCTCGAGGACTGGATCTATGCAAGCGGGCAGGGCCGGGGGCACCTCGCCGGGCAGGTGCTGTGGCCGGAAGATATGCCGCGGCGACGCGACGGCCGGATCGAGGCGCAGGTGCTGGTCTCCGGCCCGGACTCGTCCTGGGAAACCATCCATCGCCTGCACGTGGCGGCGATCCACGAGGCGCGCGAACGGGTATGGCTGGCGACCCCGTACTTCGTGCCCGGCGAGGCCGCGCGGATGGCGCTGACCTCGGCCGCGCTGGGCGGGCTCGACACCCGCCTGCTGGTGCCGCGGATGAGCGATTCGCGACTGGTCACCTACGCGGCGCGCTCGTATTTCGACGAGCTGCTGCTGGCCGGCGTGCGCATCTTCGAATACGGCCCGCGCATGCTGCACACCAAGGCATTCCTTGCCGACGACGAGGTCTGCATCGTCGGCAGCGCCAATTTCGACAACCGCAGTTTTCGCCTCAACTTCGAGGTCTCGATGCTGTTCCGCGACGGTGGGATGGCCGGCGAGCTGTCCCGGCTGCTCGCGCACGAGATGGAACAGGCGCAGGAAGTCCACTTCGAGCGCAACCGTCCGCTGCTGCGTTCACGCCTGCCGGAGGCCTTCGCTCGGCTGACTTCGCCGCTGCTTTAGCGCGTGGCACAGGCGCGGCAGGACGCGGCACTTTGTCGATGCCGAACCGCCGTTTGCCGAACCCGGCCTCAGTCCATGGAACCCCATGCCGGCGCAGCGCTACACTGCGCGCACTTCCCGGGGAGGTCGACATGCACTGGTTGTTTCTGCTCCTGGCGCTGGGCGCGCTGATCCTGGCTTTCAGCACACCGCACATGTGGTTGCTGGTGCTGTCGCTGCTGGCCGCGCTGGTGCTGCTGCTGGCCTGGGTGCGCGGCTGGTACGTTTCGCGCATCGGTGACGTGCAGCGCGATGTCGGCAGCATGGTCGATCCGCTCGAACTGCGGCGCCTGCGCGAACTGGCCCAAGCCCGCAAGGCGGCCGCGAGCGGCGCCGTCCAGGCCGACGATCACGGCCGGGAAGCGTCGTGACCACCAGGCTCAGCGTCAACGTCAACAAGGTCGCCGTCCTGCGCAATTCGCGCGGCGGACACGACCCGGACGTGGTGCAGGCCGCGCGCACCTGCATCGCCGCCGGCGCGCACGGCATCACCGTGCATCCGCGCCCGGACCGGCGCCACATCCGTGCCGAGGACGTCATCGTGCTGTCGGCGCTGACGCGTGAATCCGGCGTCGAGTTCAACATCGAGGGCAACCCGTTCGCACCGCCGCGCGAAGGCTACCCGGGCCTGCTGGAACTGTGCCGGCTGACGCGACCGGAGCAGGTGACGCTGGTGCCCGATGGCGACGGTCAGCTGACCTCCGACCACGGCTTCGACTTCCACCAGGAAGGCGAGCGCCTGCCGCCGCTGATCGCCGCGTTCAAGCAGCTCGGCTGCCGGGTCAGCCTGTTCGTGGATGCGGGCAATCCCGACATCCCGCGCGCGGCGTCGTTCGGCGCGGACCGGATCGAGTTCTATACCGGCCCTTACGCCGAGGCTTACAGCGGCGGCCAACCGCATGCCAGCCTGATCGAGTTCGCCGCTTCGGCGAAGCTCGCACGCGAGGCTGGGCTGGGCATCAATGCCGGTCACGACCTTTCGCAGGCCAACCTCGGCGATTTCCTGGCCGCCGTACCCGGCGTACTGGAAGTGTCGATCGGCCATGCGCTGATCGGCGAAGCCCTCTACGACGGACTCGATGCAACGGTCCGCGCTTACCTGGACATCCTGACGCAGAGCCCGCTCTCGTCCTGAGCGGGCCTGCGCGGTTCATCCGCCATCCGCAACGACAACCGATGCTTATCTCTGCACGAACGTGATCCGTTGCAGTTCGGCATTTTTCGCCGCAGCCAATACGCTGGCCATCGCCTGATAGTCAGCGAGCGGACTGGCGTCGATGCGCAGTTCCGGCGGGTTCCCCGGTTCGACCTCGGCCGCCTGCCGCAGTCGTGCCTGCAGGTCCGACGCAGCCAGCGCCGTCCCGTTCCAGTACAGCGAACCGCCTGCATCAAGACGCAGGTCGATCGGTGCAGGTGGCTCCACGCGCGGCGGCGGTGTATCGATGCGCTGTGGCAGGTCGATGGTTATCGGCCGGGCCACGATCGGCGCGGTCACGATGAAGATGATCAGCAACACCAACATCACGTCCACCAGCGGCGTGACGTTGATGTCGGCCAGGGGTCCACTCTTGCCAGGGATACCGATTGCCATCGTCCTTCCCTCCGAGTTGTTGGCTGCACGGCCAGCATACGCCGGCACCCGGGAGGTGGCGCAAGTACTCGGTGGTGAAAGCCGCGTCCTCGGGAGGCGGGGGGCCTATCCCACGTCGTTGTACTGCCGGTGCAGCCGCCTTTTTGTGGGAGGGAACTCTGGGCGAACGGAGCAAAAAAAACGCCACCGTTTCCGGTGGCGTTGCAGTCGCGTCATGACTGTTTGAAGCGTTGGAACGTCTCGTGTTACTGGACGAAGCCGATCTTCTGCATATCCGCATTCTTGGCAGCGGCCAGCACCTTGGCCACCACTTCGTACTCGGAGTCCGCGTTGGCGTCGATCTTCAGCTGCGGCTGGTTGGTCGGGTCCGCCTGGACCACTTCCTCCATCCGCTGCTGCAGTTCGCTGACCGGAACCGGGCTGCTGTTCCAGTAGACCTGGTTACCCGCGTCGATGCGCAGATCAATCGGCGGCGGCGGCTCAACCGTCTGCGGCGGCGGGTTGAGCACACGCTGCGGCAGGTCCACGGCGATCGGGTACGTCATGATCGGCGCGGTCACGATGAAGATGATCAGCAATACCAACATCACGTCGATCAACGGCGTGACGTTGATATCGGCCATCGGCTTTCCGCTGTTTCCACTACTGAAAGCCATACTTACTGCCCTCTGTCTTTGGTCGTGACGAAGCCGATGTCCAGCATGCCCTGACCCTGCGCGATCTTCATGACCTCGTTGATCGTGCTCATCTTGGTGGTGCGGTCACCACGCAGGTTGAGCGGCGGTTGCGGGGTCTGCTGCGCAGCCGTCGACAGACGCGATTCCAGGGCTTCCTTGGTGATCGGCTCGTCGTTGAAGAACAGATCGCCATTCTCCTGCACCGCGATCGTAATCGGGCTGGGGCGCTTGCCGTCCTCTTCCTGCTTGGTGAGGTTGGCCTTCGGCAATTCCACCTTGACCTTCTGGGTCATCAACGGTGTGGTGATGATGAAGATGATCAGCAGCACCAGCATCACGTCCACAAGGGGCGTGACGTTGATGTCGGCCATCGGGCCGCTGCTGTTTCCACTACTGAAGGCCATAACGGGCTCCGTCTAAATCACAATGCAATGACTTCTCTGCCGGAGGCGCGTCTTACTTGACGCGCGAGCCGGTGGCGAAGAAATCGTGCAGATCATGGGCAAACGTATCGAACTTCGCGATCGTGGAGGTATTGATCTTGGAGAAGAAGTTGAACGCAAACACCGCCGGGATAGCGACGAACAGACCGATCGCGGTCATGATCAGTGCTTCACCGACCGGGCCGGCCACCGCCTCGATACCGGCATTGCCGCTGGCGCCGATCTTGATCAGGGCGCCGTAGATGCCCCACACGGTACCCAGCAGACCGACGAACGGCGAGGTCGCACCGACGGTCGCCAGCAGCACCATGCCCGACTGCAGCTTGCCGCTCTCGCGGGTCACGGCCTGGCGCAGGGCACGGTCGACGAACTCCGAACGGCTCAGGTTCTCACCCAGGCCGGTGTTGCTGCCTTCGGCACGCTGGTGGTGGGCGGCAGCCTGCGCGGCGTCCAGGGCGATCTTCGAGAACGGCTCGGAAGCCGGCTGCTCTTCCATTGCGCGGATGGCGTCCTGCGCGTTCGGCGCTTCCCAGAAAGCATTGACGACACGGTCCGAAGCAGCCTTCAGGCGGGTGGCCTTGAAGGTATTGATGACGGTCCAGTACCAGGACGCAGCCGACATGGTGACCAGGGCGATCAGGACGACCCAGGAAACCGCGAAGTCACCCGGGTTGGAGGTCATTTCCCCGATCAGGTGCTCGAAGCCCATCTGCGAGAGGGCAGCCGACGGGTTCGAACCCCCGGCAGCGGCGGCGATGAAGAGATCCTGCAGCATGACGCTTACCTTTGTTGTGTGTGGTGATGAAGGGTAGTGCTAAAAGAACGACAGAGCTCGGAACCGGCAGACGCCGGTTCCCTGCGATCAATTGAGCGCGAAGTTGACCGGGACGCGAACGCGACCCGCTGCCTTCTGCCCGTTGACGACGGAAGCATTGAACTTCCACTTACGGGCAGCATCCATCGCGGCGCGGTCGAGATCGCGGTTGCGGCTCGACTTCTCGACCGCCACGTTGGTCACGTTGCCGTTGGCATCGACGTCGACGATCAACACGACCTCACCCTGGATACCTGCACGGAATGCGGCCGGCGGGTACTTGGGCGGGTTCATGTTCTTCGACGAGATGTCGACGCTGGCGCCGATGTCGACGGCCTGTGCAGGCGGCGCAGGCGGCGACGGCGGGACGACGACGTCGGCCGCACGCGGCTCCGGTACATCCACGACCGGGGCTTCCGGCGGCGGCGGCAGTGGGGAGGTCTTCGGCGGCGCCAGGTTCTTCACCGGCGGCGGCGGCTTGTCTTCCGGCGGCGGCGGCGGCGGCGGCGGGGGTGGCGGCGGCGGCGCGTCAACGATCGTCACCATGACGTTGCGTTCCTTTTCCGCCGGCGCCTTGGGAGCGACGGCCGGGATCAGGAGCAGCATCAGGGCGGCAAGATGGAGAGCGATTACAAAGGCAATACCGATGATGCGGGGCCAGCTCAACTCCTGCCCTTCATCCTGGTCATACCTGTGGACAACAAATTGTTCCGTCATGCGCCAATGGCTCTTTCAGTGGGGGCCTGGATCCGTTTCGGGATCCCCGATTAGGGCGGCGTTCATGCCGCAGGAACCTCCAAGCTTATACCAATCCCGCGACCTGTAACCACTTATACACAGGCTTTCGGGGGTTATTTTTCCGAACTACTTCAGGTTGATGATCTTCTTCGCGTCGTCCGGCTTCTTCACACCCTTGGCCAGCGCCTGCTTGGCGGCTTCCTTGGCTTCCGGGATGCGGCCTTCCGAGTGCAGTACCTTGGCCAGGTTCAGATAGGTCTCACCGTCCTTGGACAGCGGTGCGGCCTTCTTCCAGTTGTCGATCGCCAGCGGAACCTGATCGGTGTAGTAGTACGACTGCGCGAGCGCCAGATAGACCTGGTAATCGGGCTTCAGGATGCCCTTCTGCAGGCCTTCGTTGATCACCGCGATGACATCCTTCTCGTGGTTGTCGGTGTTGGCGTAGATCGAGTACAGCTGCTTGTACTCTTTCTCCTCCGTGAGCTGGCCACTGGCACGCAGCTTGTCCATCACCGCTGCGGCCTTGTCCATCTGGTCGGCCTGCATGTACATGCTGGCCAGGTTGAGCTGAGCCTTCTTGTCGCTCGGATTCTTGGCGGCCAGCTGCTCGGCGGTGGCGACGGCTTCAGCGTTCTGGCCGGCCTCGGAGTAGGCGGCCATCAGCAGCTGGGTCCAGCTGTCCTTCGGGTCCGGCGAAGCGGCGATCGCCTGCTTCAGCACCGGAATCGCCTCGGCGTACTTCTCGGTCTGGTACAGCGCCTGGCCCTTGATGATCAGGTCTTCCGGACGCTGCGAGTGGGTCTCGGTGAGGTACTTGTCGAGCGTGGCCAGGCCAGCGTCGTATTCGTTGTCCTGCAGTTCCAGCTGGGCCAGCATCAGCATCGACTGGTAGTGGCCGTTGTTGTCCAGCGCGTTGAGATCGATCACCTGCTTCAGGTACGCCTTGGCGGCGGCGGTGTCGTCGAGGTTGTAGGCGGCCTGCGCGGCCATCTGCGCGGCCAGCGCCTTGTCGGCTTCGTTGGCGGCCGGGTCGGCGATGATCTGGTCGGCCTGCGTGCGTACCGAGGCGTAGTCCTCGCCCTTGTTGAAGGTGTCGATGAGCTTCTGCAGCTTGCTGCCCATCTTCGAGGAGTTCTTGACCTTCGGTGCTTCGCGGGTCGCCTGCGGATACAGATCCTTTGCCTTGCCGTCGTCCTTCGACTTGCGCCCCTGGCGCTGGGAAGAGCTGTCGGACTGCGCGAACGCATCAACGACAACCGCACCGCCCAGTGATACGGCAATGAACAGGGACAGCAATGCTTTGTTGCGAGTGGGCAGTTTCATGATGACCTCGGCTGGACCGCACGCTGCGGTACGGAAGTGAAACGCAGGCTATACAAAAAGTGAGCCAGCAAACTTAGCAGAAAGTTTTCCGTCGCGAAAACGGTTTCCGTGCTGTATTGCCGCAAATCTTTCCACTCACCCACAGCGCGGTACGCGACCATCGCGCCGGGCTTGCTGGTAGACGGGTTCCAGATTCGGGGTGTCGCGCTGGAGTTCGCGGATGCGGTTGGTGGGATCGGGATGCGTGGACAGCCATTGCGGTTGGCGTGCGCCACCGGCAGCGATCATGTTCTGCCAGAGATTCACCGCCTGGGCCGGGTCGAAACCGGCCTGGGCCATCAAGCGCTGGCCGACCACGTCGGCTTCGCTCTCCTGCGTGCGCGAACCCGGCAGCAGGAACGCGGTCTGCGCGGTCATGCCGCCGAGCTGGTTGACCGCGCTGGCCGCGCCACTGCCGTAGGCGGCACCGGCGAGGGCGCCGAGCAGGCCCAGGCCGGTCTGCGCGCCGAGTTGGCGGGTGATGCGCTCCTCATGGTGGCGCGAAATCACGTGCCCGATTTCGTGGCCGAGCACGGCCGCGAGCTGGTCCTGGTTCTTGGCGACGGTGAAGATGCCGGTGTTCACGCCGACCTTGCCGCCCGGCAATGCGAACGCATTGGGCTCGGCATCGACGAACAGGGCGGTTTCCCACGGCGTGCTGCGCCATTGCGGCGGCAGTTGCGCCACCAGCGCATTGACCACGCAGTTCACGTAGGCGTTCTGCTGGCCGTTGCTGCTGAGCTTTTCCTTGCTCTTGGTCTCGGCAAAGGCCTGGGCGCCGAGCTGGTCGAGCTGCTGCTGCGACACGCCACCGACCACCTGACGGCGGCCCGTCGGCGAAGTGGTCGTCGCGCAGCCGGAAACCACCAGGGTCACCAGCATCGCCAGCAAGACTGCTTTCATCGAATCCCCCTTGAATCCGGCCTCATTGTGGCCGTTGACGGCTTAACTTTTCGTCAAGCGTCAGGGGATGCCAAACCAGTGCAATGCGACCAGCGCGATCGCGTTGTTCAAGCCATGCGCGACGATCGGTGCCCACAGCGTGCCGGTGCGCCAGTACAGCCAGGCGAAGGCGGCGCCCATCGCGCCGTAGACCAGCCAGAGCTGGAAGATCGCCCATGGCCCATTGCCGCTGATGCCGGGCACTTCATGCAGCAGCGCGAAGGCGAGACTGCTCAGCAACATGCCGAGCCAGGGCCGGCCGGCCGCCAGCAGGCGCCCGAACAGCACGCGCCGGAACATCAGTTCCTCATAGGCCGGCGCGAGCACCACCGCGAACACGATCAGGAACCACGGCCACTGGTCGATGGCTTCTTCCATCAACGCCAGGTTGGTCGGTACCGGATGCACGCCCAGCTGCTCGGCCAAGGTACCGATCGCGGTGCTGAAGACGAATACGCCAAGCGCCACCGCGCCGATGCGAATCCAGGTCGAGCGGCGCGCGATCGCGGCGCGCGAGGCCTGTTTTTCCTGTGCGCTGGCGCGGCGGCGCCAGAAGTACAGCAGCAAGGCGGCCGAGGCGGTGCTGACCAGCGCGATCAGCATCTGCGCCATCGCGCCGGGCTGCCCGATCATCCGCGCGATCTGGTCCGGCGTGGCGGTGAAGCCTTCGTGGCGGGCCTGCAGCGCGATTTCGAAGCCGCGCCAGACGCCCCACAGCATCGTCGCGCCGACGCTGATCAGCAGCAGCACGCCCAGGCCGATCAGCAGATCGATGAAGAATCCCGCGACGGGCGAGCCTGCGCGAGGCGGCAGCGCCGGTATGGCAACGGTCGGGGAGGGCGCCTGCGGCTCGATCATCGCGATCCTGGAACGGCGGGAAATACGCCACCGCCACGCATACGTGCGCGGCGGTGGCCGACATCCGATTGTGTCAGATATCCAGGTTGGCGACCTTCAGCGCGTTGTCCTCGATGAAGTCGCGGCGCGGCTCGACCACATCGCCCATCAGCGTGCTGAAGATCTGGTCGGCAGCCACGGCGTCTTCGATGCGGACCTGCAGCAGGCGGCGGGTATCCGGGTTGACCGTGGTTTCCCACAGCTGCTCGGCGTTCATTTCGCCCAGGCCCTTGAAGCGTTGCACCTGGCGGCCCTTCTTGGCCTCCTCCAGCAACCAGGCCTGCGCCTGCGCGAAGCTGGTGATCGACTGGGTCTTGTTGCCGCGGATGATCTGCGCGCCGTCGCGCACCAGGCCATGCAGGGCCAGGGCGACATCGCGCAGCGGGCGCAGTTCGCCGCTCTCGAACGCGCCCATCGGCAGCACCTGGGTGAACTCCTCGCCCATGTGGCGACGGATCGCCACCAGCGAGGCGGCATGCACGTCGCTGGCCGGGTCGAAGCGCAGCTGGTAGCGCGCGGTGCCGAGCGTGCCGCGGTTGAGCACCGCCTGCAGTGCCTCCAGGCTCGGGTGCTGGTCACCCTCGGCCTGCAACTGTTCCACGTCCAGCGGCGGCAGGTCGATCAGCGCGGTCAGCAGCGCCGGGTCGTAGCGGTGCGCATTGCGCGCGATCGCTTCGTTGGCAGCGGTGAACAGCAGCAGCAGCTTCTCCAGCGCCTGGCCGGTGATCGCCGGCTCGGCTTCGGCCGGGATCAGCGCCGCGCCTTCGACCGCGCTGTTGGCCAGGTAGGCGTTGAGCGCCGCGTCGTCCTTCAGGTACAGCTCGCTCTTGCCCTGCTTGAGCTTGTACAGCGGCGGCAGGCCGATATAGACGTGGCCGCGCTCGATCAGCTCCGGCATCTGCCGGTAGAAGAACGTCAGCAGCAGGGTGCGGATGTGCGAACCGTCGACGTCGGCGTCGGTCATGATGATGATGCGGTGGTAGCGCAGCTTGTCCGGGTTGTACTCGTCGCGCCCGATGCCGGTGCCCAACGCGGTGATCAGGGTACCGACCTGATCCGAGGCGAGCATGCGGTCGAAACGCGCACGTTCCACGTTGAGGATCTTGCCGCGCAGCGGCAGCACCGCCTGGTTCTTGCGGTTGCGGCCCTGCTTGGCCGAGCCGCCTGCCGAGTCACCCTCGACGATGAACAGTTCCGACAGCGCCGGATCCTTCTCCTGGCAGTCGGCCAGCTTGCCGGGCAGGCCGGCGATATCGAGCGCGCCCTTGCGGCGAGTCAGGTCGCGCGCCTTGCGCGCGGCTTCGCGCGCACGTGCGGCGTCGACGATCTTGCCGGCGATCGCCTTGGCTTCGTTCGGGTTCTCCTGCAGGAACTCCTCCAGGCGCGCGCCGAAGGCGTTTTCCACTGCCGGGCGCACATCGGAGCTGACCAGCTTTTCCTTGGTCTGCGAGGAGAAGCTCGGGTCCGGCACCTTCACCGACAGCACCGCGATCATGCCTTCGCGCATGTCATCGCCGGTCAGGGTGATCTTGGCCTGCTTGGCTATGCCGTTCTGCTCGATGTAGTTGTTCAACACGCGCGTCAGCGCGCCGCGGAAGCCGGCAAGGTGGGTGCCGCCGTCCTTCTGCGGGATGTTGTTGGTGAAGCAGTACATCGTTTCCTGGTAGGCGTCAGTCCACTGCAGTGCGACGTCGACGACGATGCCGTTGTGCTCGCCGGTCACCGAAATCACGTTCGGATGCAGCGGGTTCTTCAGCTGCGCCAGATGCTCGACGAAGCTGCGGATGCCGCCTTCGTAGTGGAAATCGTCGCGACGGCTTTCGCCGCGCTCGTCGATCAGCGCGATCTTGACCCCGGAGTTGAGGAACGACAGCTCGCGCAGGCGCCGCGCCAGGATCTCGTAGTGGAAGTCGACGTTGCCGTGGAATGCCTTCGTCGACGGCCAGAAGCGCAGGGTGGTACCGCGCTTGGTACTGGTTTCCAGCTGCTTCAGCGGGTTTAGTGCCGCACCGTCGCTGTATTCCTGCTGGTAGTGGAAGCCGCCCTGGTAGATGTCCAGCAGCAGCTTCTCCGACAGCGCATTGACCACGCTGACGCCGACGCCGTGCAGGCCACCGGACACCTTGTAGCTGTTGTCGTCGAACTTGCCGCCGGCGTGCAGGACCGTCATCACGACTTCGGCAGCGGAGACGTCGCGATCGAGCTTCTTGCTCATCTGCTCGTGCTTGCCGACCGGGATACCGCGACCGTTGTCGGACACCGAGACCGAGCCGTCGGCGTGGATGGTCACCACGACGTTGTCGGCGTGGCCTGCCAGCGCTTCGTCGATGGAGTTGTCGACAACCTCGAACACCATGTGGTGCAGACCGGTGCCGTCATGGACGTCACCGATGTACATGCCTGGACGCTTGCGGACAGCCTCCAACCCTTCCAGAGCGGTGATGCTGTTCGCATCGTAGTTGCCGTTGTTTGCCGGGGTGTTCTGTTCTTCGGTCATTCGCTTGCCGTTGGCTCCGCTACATCGCCGCTGCGCGGCGGGTGCCGCGCAACGTCGAAGAAGAATGGGATAGCGCTCAAATTATACCAGCCGGGCCCGTGGCGCCGACTGCGACCCGCCAGTATGCCTATGTGGCGCTGCCAGCGCTCACTAGCCCATGTTCCACGTGGAACACCGTGTAGGGGACGGCCAGTTCGGCCAGGGCAGCCGGTACTTCGGTGGCGGTGATCATCACCTGGGCCGGCGCTGCGAGCAGATGTTCGAGCACCCGCCGCTGGTGGTTGCGGTCCAGTTCCGAGCCCAGATCGTCCAGCGCAACCACCGGCCATTGTCCGCGCATCACCGCGAAGTCCTCGGCCTGCGCCATCAGGCAGGCGAGGGCGGTGAGCTTGGCCTGTCCGCGCGAGAGTGCCTCACGGCCTGGAATGGTCGCGTACTCGGTCTTCCAATCGGCGCGATGCGGACCGACCGAGGTGTAGCCGTACTGGCGGTCGCGATCACGCGCGAGCAGCAGCGCGTCGGCCAGCGACAGTTCGTGACGGCGCCACCCTGGAGAGAACTCCAGGCCGACCAACTCCAGCCCCGGCGCGATCCGCTGCGCCAGGGGCACGATCCGCTCCTGCAGCCGCTCCAGATAGCGCAGACGCCGGGATGTCAGCGTTTCCCCGGCTTCGGACAGCTCCTTGTCCCAGGCATCCAACGCCACATTGCCGTGTCCGCCCTGCTTGAGCAGGGCATTGCGCTGCTTGAGCGCCCGCGAGTAGCGGCGCCACAGCGGCATGAAGTCAGGTTCCACGTGGAACAAACCCCAATCCAGGAAGCGACGCCGTGCCTCGCCACCGCCACTGATCAGTGCATGACTGCCCGGCTCGAACGTCACCACCGCCAGCGCCGCGCACAGCGTGCTCATCTGGCCCACATCCTGGCCGTCGAGCCGACCTTTCCAGTCCTGACCGCTGTGACTCATGCCGACGCGACGCCGCAGGCCGGTTTCCGGACCATCGACCGCTTCCTGCCACTCCACGTACACGTCCAGCGCCACTGCACCCTGGCGAATCAGGCCATCTCGTACCCGCCCACGGAAACTGCGGCCATAGGCCATCAGATGCAGGGCTTCCAGCAAGGTGGTCTTGCCCGCGCCGTTGTCGCCGGTGATCAGGTTGAGCCCGGCGGCGGGCTGCAGCTCGGCCGCATCGAAGCGACGCATGTGGTGGAGGGCAATACGGTGGATGCGCATGCAGGTTCGATCACGGGCCCGCGTCAGGCGAATCTGCGCGTGGCGGGGAAGCATACGTGAAACCGGCCAACCGACCGGCGTCACCGTCGGATTGGTTGCCCTGTGGATCAGCTGTGGACAAGTGGGGCAGTCAGAAGGGACAACATCAAGGAATCGGGCTTATCCACATGCTATCCCCACCTTCAAGGCCAGAAACAGACCGGGTTTCAAGGCAATAAAGTCCTTTAAAATCATTGAGATAAGGCACTTCTACATAAAATCTGGCTACACCACCACTACAGTTATTAAAGATATTTAAAGCTTTTGAAGCATGGAAAGCGGTGTTTTCTGGAAACAAGCCACTGCTCAGGAGCGCAAGAAAGCAATCTGCTCGCGCCTGCTCCGCTCCGGCTTTGATCAAAGCGAACTTCCCGGAGATCTGGCGATGTTGGACCCCAATGATTTCGTTTCATGGACCCTGGGCCAAGTACGTTGATCCAACGCTGTTGCTTGATTGTTCAATCTCGCCAGTTGCCTGAGAACGGAAAGCCACTACTCGCATCGGATGGAGTCCTTGTGGGAGGGACTTCAGTCCCGACGCTTTCCCGGTGGAGCCCGTCGGGACTGAAGTCCCTCCCACAAAAAGCCAAGAACGGGAACAGAGCAGAAACAAAAACGCCCGGCATTGCCGGGCGTCTTGTTGAGCGTGTTCCACGTGGAACCAAACGCGGCCAGGTCAGAGACGCAGCGGCATCACCACGTGGCGCGACTTCTCGCTGCTGGACTCGCGAACCAGCGCCGAGGAGTTGGCATCGCGCAGCTGGATGATCACGAACTCATCGCGCAGTGCCGACAGCGCATCCAGCAGGTAGTTCACGTTGAAGCCGATCGCCAGGTCGCTGACCTTGGTGTCGGCTTCGACTTCTTCCTGCGCCTCTTCCTGCTCCGGATTGTGTGCGCTGATCTTCAGCTGGCCCGGCGAGACTTCCACGCGTACACCGCGGTACTTTTCGTTGGACAGGATCGCTGCACGCTGCAGTGCCGCGCGCAGGATCTCGCGATCGATCTTGACCTCGCGATCGGCACCGATCGGCACCACCGCCTCGTAATCCGGGAAACGACCGTCGATCAGCTTGGAGGTGAAGGTGACATCGTCGCGCTTGACCCGCACGTGGCTGCGGCCGACTTCCAGCTCCAGCTCGCGATCGCCGCCTTCCAGCAGACGCTGCAGCTCGGTCACGCCCTTGCGCGGCACGATGATCTGGCGCTTGGTCCCGCTGCCGCCTTCAAGGTCGGTCTCGCACAGCGCCAGGCGATGACCGTCGGTGGCCACGCAGCGCAGGATGCCGTCGCGCAGGTCGAACAGCAGCCCGTTGAGGTAATAGCGCACGTCCTGCTGCGCCATCGCGAACGCGGTGCGCTCGATCAGTTCCTTCAAGCCGGCTTCCGGCACCGCGACGCGCTCGGTGGCTTCGACCTCGTCGACCGAGGGGAAGTCGTTCGCCGGCAGCGTGGCCAACGTGAAACGCGAACGTCCCGCCTGCACGGTGACCTTGTCGCCGGACTGCGAGACGGTGACGCGGCTGCCGTCGGGCAGGGCGCGGATGATGTCGAACAGCTTGCGGGCCGGAATCGTGGTCTCGCCGTCCTGCGCATCTTCCACAGACGTGCGCGAGATCATTTCGACCTCCAGGTCAGTACCGGTCAACGACAGCTGACCGTTCTGCACCTGCACCAGAAAGTTCGCGAGGACCGGCAGAGTCTGACGGCGTTCGACCACGTTGACGACTTGCGCCAACGGCTTGAGAAAGGCTTCGCGCTGCAGTGTGAAACGCATGTGGTTCCGTGCCCCTATGCTTTAAAAGATATGGAATAAATCAAAACTTGGTGGTGATGGTAGTCGCGGATTTCGCGGAAAACTACCTTAAGTGTATGTTTCAAAAAGGGATTTTTGTCGCGAAACCCCTTGGATTACTGGTCCTGGACTACGGGTAGAACCTGTGGATAGTTTTTGCCTCGATCCCGGCTGCAAGTTTATCCACAGATTCCCCCCGATTTATCCGCCGATCATGCACCGAATTGTGCTTGAGGTGCGCGACGGACGCCGCGCTTACTCGCTGAGCTTGCGGATCAGCTTGTCCCAGTCTTCGCGCAGCTTGCCGTCGGTCTCCATCAGGTGCTTGATCTGGCGGCAGGCGTGCAGCACGGTGGTGTGGTCGCGACCGGCGAAGGCATCGCCGATTTCCGGCAGGCTGTGTTCGGTCAGCTCCTTGGCCAGCGCCATCGCGACCTGGCGCGGACGCGCCAGCGAGCGGGTGCGGCGCTTGGACAACAGATCCTTGATCTGCAGGCCGTAGTAGTCACCGACGGTCTTCTGGATGTTCGGGATGCCGATCGCCTGCTGCTGCGCGCGCAACAGGTCGCGCAGGGTTTCCTGGGCGAACTCGACGGTGATCGCGCGGCCGGTGAAGTTGGCGCGTGCCACCAGCGTGTTGAGTGCGCCTTCCAGATCGCGCACGTTGCTGCGCATCTTCTTGGCGATCAGGAAGGCGACGTCGTCCGGAATCTCGGCGCCGCGCTCGCGTGCCTTGGCCAGCACGATCGCCGCGCGGGTCTCGAAATCCGGCGGATCGATCGCCACCGACAGGCCCCAGGCCAGGCGCGATTTCAGGCGCGGTTCCAGGCCTTCGACTTCGCGCGGATAGCGATCGCAGGTCAGGATGATCTGCTGGCGGCCGTCGAACAGCGCGTTGAAGGTGTGGAAGAACTCCTCCTGCGTGCGGTCCTTGCCGGCGAAGAACTGGATATCGTCGATCAGCAGGGCGTCGATCTGCTGGAACTGACGCTTGAACTGGTCCATGGTCTTGTCCTGCAGCGCGCGGATCATCGCGCTGAAGAACTGTTCCGAGCGCAGATACATGATCTTGGCGTTCGGATTGCTCTGACGCAGCGCGTTGCCGGCGGCGAACATCAGATGGGTCTTGCCCAGGCCGGTGCTCCCGTACAGCAGCAGCGGGTTGTGTGCGCGGTCGCCGGGCTTCTGCGCCGCCTGGAAGGCCGCGGCCAGACCGAGCTGGTTGCTGCGGCCCTCGACGAAGTTGGCGAAGGTGTAGTGCGGATCGAGGTTGCTGGTGAACGGCACCGCCGGTGTGGTCGCAACCGGCGCGCTGGTCGGCGCAGTGGCGGCGGCCAGGGCGGGTGCAGGTTCGATCGGCTTCGGGCGCGAACCCACCGCCAATGCCACTTCGCCGTTGCCGGCGTAGTGCGCCAGCAGCTCGCGGATCCGGGCGAGGTAACGCTCGCGGACCTGCTCGACGATGAAGGCGTTCGGGGCATACAGCACGATGCTGTCGGCGCGCTCGTCGGCCTGCAGCGGTTTCAACCAGGTGTGCACGTCTTCCGGGGGGAATTCGGCTTCAAGACGTTCCAGGCAGCGGGGCCAAGCATCCATCAAAGTGTATTCATCCAAAGCCGGGCAGATGCGCGCAGAAATGCGCCGTGCAGATCGCCCGGGAGTCAAAAAGCGGATGGGCCAGACTACCACCCGGACCTGTTTTTTCCCAGACTTATTCACAGGGACATCCACAGCGTGCGACCCCGGTCGAGAAAGCCCGGGCAATCAACAGCTTGACCGCGAGTACGGGTCTTCTATAGAATTTCCGGTTCTTTCGTATCCCTCATGCAGAGGCCCGCATGGCCACCAAGCGCACCTACCAACCCAGCAATCTCAAGCGTAAGCGCGACCACGGCTTCCGCACCCGTATGAAGACCGCCGACGGCCGCAAGGTCCTGGCTCGTCGTCGTGCCAAGGGCCGCAAGCGCCTGAGCGCTTGATTGCCCTGCCGCTGAACGCGGCCAAGGCAATTTCTACCGTGATCGAATTCCACCCGCGCAGGCGATTCCCTCGCTCTGCGCGGGTTCGCACGCGCGCCGAATACGCGGTCGTCTTCGACCAGGCACGTCGCTGCTCCGATCCGCTGATGAGCTTGCACTGGCGATCGGGCGATACCCCGCCGCGGTTGGGCATGGCGGTATCGCGCAAGGTCGATCCCCGCGCCGTGGGACGCAACCGGATCAAGCGCGTGCTGCGCGATACGGTTCGCCACATTCTGCCTGCGCTGGCCGGAGGCGACTACGTCGTGGTCGCGCGCCAGAGCGCTGCCCAGGCCAGCAACCAACAGATCCGTGAGGCCCTGCTGCGCGTGTTGCGCCGAGCGGGCGCATTGCCCGTGCCTGCTGCGGACGTCACAATGCCGCCGCCCGCCGGGGCCGCTTCCCCCCTTTCACCGAACGAGCCGGAACGCCGTTCCGACTGAGCCGAGTTGCTGCCTGATGAACCAGACCCGTGTATTCCTGTTCTTCGCCTGGCTGATGGTCGCAGCGTTGCTGTGGATGGAGTGGAACAAGGAGAAGACCGCTCCTGCTGCCCCGACCGTCGCCACACAGACCGTTCCGGCCGCACGCGATGCCGACGTGCCGGGCGCTCCGGCGCAGACAGTCCCGCAGGTGCCGGGTTCGACGCCCGCACCGGTGACGGCCGCGACGACCGAATCGGCGCCGCTGGTCACCGTCACCACCGACGTGCTGCGCCTGAAGCTGGATGGCCGCAGCGTGCTCGACGCGCAGCTGCTGAAGTTCCCGCAGAGCAAGGATGCCGGCGCACCGCCGGTGGACCTGCTGACCGACGAGCCGGCGCATCCATACAGCGCGATCAGCGGCTGGGCCAGCCAGGCCAACTCGCCGGTGCCGGGCATCGGCGGCTTCCGTCTTGAGCAGGCCGCTACCGAGTTCAACCTGGCCGATGGCCAGGAAACGCTGGCGATCCCGTTCGTGTGGAATGGTCCGGATGGCGTCAGCATCCGTCGTACCTTCACCCTGGAGCGTGGTCGCTATGCGATCAGCGTCAAGGATGAAGTGATCAACAAGGGCACCACGCCGTGGACCGGCTATGTGTTCCGCAAGTTGAGCCGGGTGCCGGCGATCCTCACCCGCAACATGACCAACCCGGATTCCTTCAGTTTCAACGGGGCGACCTGGTACAGCCCGCAGGAAGGCTACGAGCGTCGCGCATTCAAGGATTACGCCGACGATGGCGGCCTGAACCGCCAGATCACCGGTGGCTGGATCGCGCTGTTGCAGCATCACTTCTTCACCGCGTGGATCCCGCAGAAGGACCAGACCTCGCTGTACGTGCTGGCGCAGGACGGCCCGCGTGACGTCGCCGAGCTGCGCGGCCCGGGCTTCACCGTGGCCCCCGGCCAGAGCGCCAGCACCGAGGCGCGGCTGTGGGTCGGCCCGAAGCTGGTCGCGGCGATCACCAAGGAAGACGTGAAGGGGCTCGACCGCGTGGTCGACTACAGCCGCTTCTCGCTGATGGCG
Source organism: Pseudomonas sp. GW821-FHT07E12 (assembly GCF_058986605.1). Taxonomy (NCBI): domain Bacteria; kingdom Pseudomonadati; phylum Pseudomonadota; class Gammaproteobacteria; order Pseudomonadales; family Pseudomonadaceae; genus Pseudomonas; species Pseudomonas sp. GW821-FHT07E12. The sequence goes on from NZ_JBYSVX010000013.1 coordinate 23,954, forward strand.
ATCATCGGCCAGGGCCTGTTCTGGGTGCTCAACCACCTGCATGGCCTGATCGGCAACTGGGGCTGGGCGATCGTCGGGCTGGTGGTGCTGCTGCGCGGGGCGATGTATCCGCTGGCGGCGGCGCAGTACAAGTCGGCGGCGAAGATGCGCAAGTTCCAGCCGCGTCTGGCGCAGCTCAAGGAGCGCTACGGCGACGATCGCGCCAAGCTCAACCAGGCGATGATGGAGCTGTACAAGAAGGAGAAGATCAACCCGATGGGCGGCTGCCTGCCGGTGCTGATCCAGATGCCGATCTTCTTCGCGCTGTACTGGGTGCTGGTGGAGTCGGTGGAGCTGCGTCAGGCGCCGTGGCTGGGCTGGATCCAGGATCTGACCGCGCGTGATCCGTACTTCATCCTGCCGATCATCAACATCGCGATCATGTGGATGACGCAGAAGCTGACGCCGACCCCGGGCATGGACCCGATGCAGGCGAAGATGATGCAGTTCATGCCGCTGGTGTTCGGCGTGATGATGGCGTTCGTGCCGTCCGGCCTGGCGCTGTACTGGGTGGTCAACGGTGGCCTGGGCCTGCTGATCCAGTGGTGGATGATCAAGCAGCACGGCGAATCGCCGGCCAAGATCATCCACGACAACGTCGCCAAGTGATCCTCGAAGGCCCGCCGCAAGGCGGGCCTTTTCGTTGGGGAGGCTGATGTGGGAGGGACTTCAGTCCCGACGCTTTCCAGGCAAAGCCTGTCGGGACTGAAGTCCCTCCCACAAGAAGCTGGCCTATCCGAAGGAGGGGATGCCATCTGCCGTAGAATCGCGCGCACTCTGCCTCGTCGAGTTGCACCGTGATGCCTGTTGCCTGCCGCCCCCTGTCCGTTGTGCTGGTCTGTGTGTTGCTGTTGGCCGGCTGTGGAAAACAGGCCGGACAGCAAGTGGCAAAAGCTGCCGCCGCCGCGGGCGAGACGCCCGCTGAAACCGGGCCGGCCGCGCACGACAACGCCCAGGTGCGCGCGTTGCGCGAGCAGTTGCAGACGCTGCTGGCGGGCTATCGCAAGATCATCGTGTTGCTGGCCGACGAGGATGCGCAGTCGGCGCGTGACCGCTCGACCTCCAGCATGGTCGGGCAGCAACTGTTCCATGATGGGCTGGACCAGCGTGCCGCCATCGATGCGGCGTTCGATGCGCTGTTGAAGTCTGGCGCGCCCGATCGCCTGGCCGGCATCGGCAGCCTGCTCGACTACATCGAATCTTCCCCCGATCTGTACGACGCCGATCGACTGGCGTTCCGCGAAGTGTTGCGCGATCTGCAGGAGCGCATCGGTCGCGATTCTGCACTGCCGGCGGTGAAGCTGCACCAACGCATCGGCGAGGATCTGGATGCGCTCGACGAAATCGAGCGCAACTACAACCGCGAAATCACCCGCATCTTCAGCCGCTTCGACACCACGCGCGCGATCGTGCAGAAGCGCGAGAAGTGGGAGGACTACATCACCCACCTGCGCGGCGTGTACACGCGCGAGGCGATCCTGCGCGACTACGGCGTGATCGAGCCGTATCCGATGTCGATGAGCGATGACGAGCGCGAGATCTTCGGACGCGGGTTGCCGCCGAAGACGGTTGCACTGACCTTCGATGACGGTCCGCACAATGCCTATACCGACGAGATCGTGGCGATCCTCAAGCGCTACGGCGTGCCCGGTGCGTTCTTCGAGGTTGGCCGCAACCTCGGCCGGCTTGATGCCGATGGCAAGCCGCAACTGGCGCCGCTGGCCAAGGTCAGCCGCGAGCTGATGGAACAGGGCTACGCGGTCGGCAACCACAGCCTGACCCACGCGCAGCTTTCCAAGACCACCGGCGCCGCGTTGCGCAGCCAGGTGCTGGATACCGATACGCTGCTGCGCGCGGTCGATGACAAGCGCGCGCCGTTGTTCCGCTTCCCATATGGTGCGCGCAACGCCGAAGGCCTGCAGGTACTGAAAGAGGCCGGGCTGAAATCGGTGATGTGGAACATCGACTCGATGGACTGGGCCGACCCGGTGCCGGACTCGATCGTCCAGCGCGTGCTCGGGCAGGTGGCCAAGGAGCAGCGCGGCATCATCCTGTTCCATGACATCCACGATCGTGCGGTCAAGGCGCTGCCGCAGATCCTCGACAAGCTCACCGCCGACGGTTATCAGTTCGCCGGCTGGAACGGTCGCGAGTTCACCGTGACCCGTCCACGTGGCGAGGTGGCGGCCGACACCACCGTCACCACCGGCTACGAGAAGTCGTGGGCGCTGGTGATCGGTATCGACAACTACGGCAAGTGGCCCAAGCTCGAATACGCCGCCAATGACGCGCAGGCGATCGCCGACACGTTGACCGGGCGCTTCGGCTTTCCGTCCTCGCAGGTGATCCTGCTCAAGAACGGCGAGGCCACGCGCAACAACATCCTGGCCGCGTTCCACGACCGCCTGGCCGACGGACGCACGCAGAAGAACGACCGCGTGTTCGTGTTCTTCGCCGGCCATGGCGCGACCCGCCAGCTGGCCTCCGGACGCGAGCTGGGCTACATCATCCCGGCCGATTCGGATCCGGCCGAGTTCGCCAGTGATGCGATCGCGATGAGTGATATCCAGAACATCGCCGAAAGCCTGCAGGCCAAGCACGTGTTGTTCGTGATGGATGCCTGTTACAGCGGCTTGGGTCTGACCCGCGGCAGTGCCGGTCCCAACGCCTATCTGCGCGAGAACGCGCGCCGCGTCGGCCGGCAGATGCTGACCGCCGGTGGCGCCGATCAGCAGGTCGCCGACAGCGGGCCGAACGGCCATTCGGTGTTCACCTGGGTGCTGTTGCAGGCGCTGTCGGGCAAGGCCGATCTCAATGGCGATGGTTTGATCACCGGCACCGAGCTGGCGGCGTATGTCGCGCCGGCGGTGTCGGCGGTATCGCAGCAGACGCCGGCGTTCGGCAGCCTGCCCGGTTCGCAGAGCGGCGAGTTCGTGTTCCAGGTGCCGCAGGCCGAGGAGTTCCTCACCGCCGATACCGCGCAGCTGCCTGCCGACGCGATCGCGCTCAATGGCCGCGTCGATCGTGCGCAGGCGGCCGATGCCGCCACGCCGGTGACGGTGAAGGATCTGCAGGGCGGAGAGTCGAAGCTGGTGGTGCCGGCGGCGGGCAAGGCCAGTGATCGCCAGCTCGCGCAGCGGGCCAACGATCGCGGTCTGCAGCTGTACAAGGAGAAGCGCTACGACGAGGCCGCGCTGCAGTTTGCCGAAGCGTTGAAGCAGCGGCCGGACTTCGCGCTGGCGGCCAACAATCTCGGCTTCGTGTACTACCGTCAGGGCCGTTATGCCGAAGCGGCGCGCTGGCTGGAGAACACCTTGAAGATCGACCCTTCGCGTGCAGTCGCCTACCTCAATCTTGGCGATGCCTACTTCCAAGGGGGGCAGCGTGCCCAGGCACGTACCGCCTACACCACCTACCTGGCGCTGCAACCGCAGGGCGAATCCGCCGAGCAGGTGCGCGCGCGCCTGCGTGAGCTCTAAGCAATGAGCACCGACACCATCGTCGCCATTGCCACCGCTGCCGGCGCCGGTGGCGTGGGCATGTTGCGGGTGTCGGGCCCGCGTGCGTTCGATATCGCGGCTGGACTCGGCATCGTTGGACTGGTGCCGCGCCGGGCGCATTACGCGCGCTTTCTGGATGCGCACGGCGAGACCCTCGATGACGGCATCGCGTTGTGGTTTCCGGGACCGCGCAGCTTCACCGGCGAATCGGTGCTGGAGCTGCAAGGGCATGGCAGCCCGGTGGTGTTGCGGCGCCTGCTGGCCCGTTGCATCGAGCTGGGCGCACGGCAGGCGCGGGCCGGTGAATTCAGTAAGCGCGCATTTCTCAACGGCAAGCTCGATCTGCCACAGGCAGAGGCGATCGCCGATCTGATTGCGGCCGGTGACGAACGTGCCGCGCGTGCTGCGCGACGTTCGTTGGATGGGGTGTTCTCGCGCCGCGTCGAAGACGTGGCCGGGCAGCTCACGCGATTGCGCATCCATGTAGAAGCGGCGATCGATTTCGTCGACGAACCGATCGACACCTTGGGCGGCGAGCAGGTGCGCGCCGGCCTCGTACAAGCGGCCGACGCGCTGCAACGCTTGCTGCACGACGCCGAGCGCGGCCGCAAACTGCGCGATGGCCTGCATGCGGTGCTGGTCGGTCCGCCCAACGCCGGCAAGAGTTCGCTGCTCAATGCGCTGGCCGGCAGCGATCGCGCGATCGTCACCGATGTCGCCGGCACCACCCGCGACACGCTGCACGAGACGATCCGCATCGATGGTCTGGAACTGACGTTGGTGGACACCGCCGGCCTGCGTGAAGGTGGCGACGCGATCGAGCGTGAAGGCATGCGGCGTGCCCGCGACGAACTGCAGCGTGCCGACCTGGCGCTGGTGGTGATCGATGCGCGTGATCCGCAGGCAGGCCGCGCGGCGGTCGCCGATGCGATCGAAGGTGTGCCGCGTCGGCTGTGGATCCACAACAAGCGCGATCTGCTGGCCACGCCGGCCGTGTTGGCCGATGACGAAGTCGCGGTTTCGGCGGCCACGGGCGAAGGCCTGGACGAGCTGCATGCTCGCCTGCGCGCGCTCGCCGAGGGCGAGGCTGGCGAGAGTGTCGATGGGGAGTTCACCGCGCGGACGCGCCACGTCGAGGCGCTGCTGCGTGCGGCCGGGCACGTGGCCGCCGCACGTGCGGAACTGGACTACGAGCGGCTCGAACTGGCCGCCGAAGAACTGCGTCTGGCGCATGAAGCACTCGGCGAGATCACCGGGCGCATGAGCGCCGACGATCTGCTGGGGCGGATCTTTTCGAGCTTCTGCATCGGCAAGTAGCCTCGGCGCCGGCGTGTCCGACTCGCGCTTACGTAACCGCATTCGGCGTAGGAGCGGCTTCAGCCGCGATGGGGCTTTCATGCAGATCCTTCTGCAGAAGCGCGCACATCCATGTGCCGGGATGCAAAGGGGAAAGTCCGTCGCGGCTGATGGCCCTAGGCCACCTAGAGCCGCTCCTACGGTTCATGACATTCGTTGTCGCTTGATTTGAAAATGCTCTCGTCATCGTGTGCGAGCAAAGCCGCTGGCGTGATGGTCGGCGTATATGGCGCTGACGGCTGATCCGTGTCGCTGCGTCACACTGTTTTCCAGTTGTAACCGGCGTGTCGCATGGGGGAAAGATCGCGGTCGCAGTCTTGCCACCCGGTCTTCATCATTTCTTCTCTCCCCATGCTCAGAGCTTCCAAGCTGCAGGCGGCGATCGCCGTTGTCCTGATGTCCGCTTTCCATGCGCACGCGGCCGATGATGTCGCCGCCGCGCCGGCCGAGGCTGGCGATGTGCGTCAGCTCGATGCGGTCTCGGTGATCGGGCAGGGCGAGACGCGCCAGGTCCAGCGCATCACCCGCCAGGACGTGGACGTGCTGCCGCCCGGCACCAGCATCCAGAAGCTGCTCGGGCGCATCCCGGGCGTGAACGTGCAGTCCAACGATGCATTCGGCGCCAACGAGGAATCGCAGAAGATCAGCCTGCGTGGCTTCAACGGCACGCGCCTGGGCTATACGCTCGATGGCCTGCCGCTCGGCGACAACGCTTACGGCAACTACAACGGTTTGAACGTCTCGCGTGCGTTGATCGCCGAGAACTTCGGTGGGGTCGAGCTGGCCTCCGGTATCGGTGGGCTCGGTACCGCATCGACCAGCAATCTGGGCGGCACGATCCAGTACTACTCCGATGATCCGTCCAGCGTGTTCGGCGGGCGCGTCGCGCAGACGCTCGGTTCGGATTCCACCCGGCGCACCTATGTGCGCGTGGACACCGGCGAATACAACGGCTTCTCGGCGTACCTGTCCGGCATCAACGCCAAGGCCGACATGTGGGCGCGTCCGAACTCGCCGACCAGCACACGTCAGTTCAACGGCAAGGCGGTCTATCAGTTCGAAGGCGGCAAGATCACCGCGTTCGTCGATACCTCGCGTACCTCGCAGGCCGACTACGCCTACCTGTCCAAGAGCGGGCTGCAACGCGGACTGGGTTGGGACTGGAATCTGTATGCGCCGGACTGGAACCGCGCGCTGGCGGCGGCCTATTGCGCCAGCGCGACCTACAACGCCAGCCGCTGCGGCTACAGCGGCGGCGTGGACAACGTCGACGACGCTTATTACCAGAGCCGTGCGTTGCGCAACGACGATCTGTATTACCTGGCCGGTGATTTCAAACCGAGCGATGCGATCACGCTGCATGCGCAGGTCTATCACCACGAAAACGAAGGTCAGGGTCACTGGTGGGCGCCGGGTCAGGCCTCCAATCCCGGCACTGCCGGGGCGTTGCCGATCTCGATCCGCAGCACCAACTACAAGATCAACCGCACCGGCGGCATCGCCTCGATCGGTTGGGATCTGGGCCCGCATCACCTTGAAGCCGGCATCTGGTACGAGCGCAACAATCATCACGTCGAGCGCAACTTCTACTGGATCGATGGGCCGATCGACGATGACACCTTCCTGAGCGGGCCGGATCGCCGGCTGTTCTCGCAGGACTACGTGATCACCACCAAGCAGGCCTACGTGCAGGGCAGTTTCAAGCTGCTCGACGAGCGCCTGAGCGTGGACATCGGCGCCAAGAGCCCGCACACCACGATGACCGCGCGCGAGACGCCGGGGATCGCGGTGGAGGCGCCGGTCGCCAACGGCGAATTGAAGGCGAGCAAGACGCTGCTGCCGCAAGGTGGCGTGAGCTATCGCCTGGCCGAGGGTCAGGAAGTGTTCCTGTCGTATGCCAAGAACATCGCCGCGTTCCAGGGCGGCGGTGCCGGCGGCCCGCTGCTGGTGACGCAGGCTTCGTTCGACGCCACCGAAGGCAATCTGAAGCCGGAGCAGTCGCGCACGATCGAAGGCGGCTACCGCGTGGTACGCGGCCCGATCGAAGCCTCGATCGCCGCTTACGACGTCAAGTTCGACAACCGCCTGCTGTCGTTGAATCCGTGCCCGAGCATCCAGCAGGGCACGTCGGCGGCGTGCACCACGCGTTTCTACAACGTCGGTTCGGTGAGCAGCCGCGGCGCCGAGCTGACCGTGCTGTGGAAGCCGAGCGAGCACCTGCAGTGGTACAACTCGGCCTCGCTCAATCGTTCGACCTACGACGACAACTACGTGCAGAACGGCGTGGTGGTGCCGACCTCGGGCAAGACCACGGTGGATACGCCCAAGCGCATGTTCGCCAGCGAACTGGCCTGGAGCTACGCCGGGTGGAACGCCAACCTGCGCGCCAAGTATGTCGGCCAGCGCTACTACACCTACACCAACGATCAAGGTGTCGGCGGCGTGACCTCGTTCGATGCCGGTGCCGGTTACGATTTCGGCGCGGTCTCGGCGTTGCAGGCGCTCAGGCTGAGCGCCAACGTCACCAACCTCACCAACAAGCGTTATGCGGCCGACCTGAGCGGCTTCACCAACAGTGATCCGAACGGCCGGGTGTTGGCGTTCCATGCCAGTGCGCCGCGCCAGTTGTTCCTGACCCTGGATGCGAAGTTTTAGGCACGCGGAGTAAAGTGCGGTGATGACGATGCGTCGAATCCTGGTGTGCATGATGCTTTCAGGCCTCGCTTTGCCGGCGCTGGCGGAAGCCCCGCTGGTCGCCAAGCCGCTGGTCTACGGCCATCGTGGCGCCAGCGCGTTGCGGCCCGAGCACACGCTTGCGTCGTATGCGAAGGCGATCACCGACGGCGCCGACTTCGTCGAGCCGGATCTGGTCTCGACCAGGGATGGCGTGCTGGTGGCACGCCACGAGAACGAGATCGGCGGCACCACCGATGTGGCCTCGCATCCGGAATTCGCCGGGCGCAAGACCCGCAAGACCGTCGATGGCGAGCAGGTGGAAGGCTGGTTCACCGAGGATTTCACTCTCGCCGAGCTGAAGACGCTGCGCGCCCGGGAGCGCCTGCCGCGGTTGCGTGGCACGCGTTGGGACGGGCAGTTCCAGTTGATCACGCTCGACGAGATCATCGACTTCGTCGCCGCCGAATCGGCGGCGCGCGATCGGGTGATCGGCATCGTTCCGGAGATCAAGCATCCGAGTTATTTCCAGGCGCTCGGGCTGGGCATGGAAGACAAGGTGCTGGCGAGCTTGCAGGCACATGCATACACGCGCAGCGCGCCGGTGGTGATCCAGTCGTTCGAGCGCGACAACCTGCGCTATCTGCGTGGCCGGATCGGGCGTGATTCCAACATCCGCCTGCTGCAGCTGATCGCACGGCCTGAGGATGTGCCCGGCGACGTGCTCGCCGCGCACGGCAGCACGCGCTATGCCGACATGCTGACCCCGGACGGGCTGCGCGCGATCGCGCAATACGCCGATGCGATCGGCCCGGACCTGCGCGCGATCATCCCGCTCGACGCGGACAAGCGGTTAGGCAAGCCGACATCACTGGTGCGCGACGCGCATGCGGCCGGATTGCAGGTGCAGCCGTATACGTTCCGGCCGGAGAACTACTTTCTGCCGGCCGAATACCGCATCGGTGATGATCCGGCCAAGCGCAACGACGACGGCACGGTCGCGGAGATGCGGGTCTATCTGAAGACCGGGATCGATGCGTTCTTCACCGACGATCCGGCGCTGGGGCGCAAGGCTGTCGACGGGCGCTGAGTAAAGCCGGCTTTTCGTAGGAGCGGCATCAGCCGCGATGGGGCTTTACCGGTAAAGCCCCATCGCGGCTGATGCCGCTCCTACGGGTTGTCGCGTTCGTCGCGGGAGGGGAAGCGCAGCACTACGCCGCGCGGGGTTTCATCGTGGCGCCACAGCACCGGCACTTCGCGCGGGGAGGGCGGTTCCAGCATGTCCTTCTCGTCAAAGCGCTCGTCTTCTTCGTCCTCGTCCTCCCAGCTGTAGCGCTTGCGCGGCAGCAGCGGGTCGCGCAGGCGGAACAGCAGCGCGGCGATCACGCCGGCCACCGCGCCGCCCATGTGCGATTGCCAGGACACGCCGGGTTCGTGCGGCAGGATCGTCAGCAGCATGCCGCCGTAGAACAGGAACGCGATCATGCTGGCGGCGATCGCGGCGCGGTCGCGGCGCAGCAGGCCGAGCACGAACACCAGGAACATCAGCCCATGGGTGACGCCGCTGGCGCCGAGATGGCGGGTGCCGACGTCGCCCAGCAGCCACGCGCCCAGGCCCGAGCCGAGCCACAGCAGCGGCAGCGAGAACACCGTCGCGCGCGGGTAAACGCTGCCGGCGAGCGTGCCCAGGATCAACAGCGCGAAGCTGTTGGCCCCCAGATGTTCCAGCGAGCCGTGCAGCAGTGGTGCGGTCAGCAGGCCGAGCAGGCCGGGCACGTCGTGCGGTGCCACCGCCCATGGGCGCCAGTCGAACAGGCCCTGGCTGGCGTAGACCGCGAGCAGCAGCAACACCGCGCCGAGGCTGATGTTGAAGGCGCGCAGGATGCGGGCACGGTCGAAACGCCCCTGCTCGGCAGGGTCCAGGGCACTGGGTTCGGGGTCGCGGATGTCCATGCTGATCGGATGGCGGCGGCCCGTACATTTGCAAGGGTCGCCACATTGGGATGAAGGCGTGCCGACGGCGGGACAATCGGCCAACCCGTCATCCCCGCGAGGGCGGGGATCCAGCGTCTTTGTCTTCGCCGAACGAAAGACACTGGGTCCCCGCCTTCGCGGGGACGACAGCAGTAAGGTTCGTCAGCGACTGCCGGTTTCCTTTGCCGGCAGCTTCAGGCTCAGCACCACGGTGGCGGCGATGATCAGCGCCACCACGCCCAGCGAGATCGGGGTCGGGATCTTGAAGAGGTCGATGATCATCATCTTGATGCCGATGAAAGCCAGCACCACGGCCAGGCCGTACGGCAGCAGGTGGAAGCGGTCGGCCATGCCGGCCAGCAGGAAGAACATCGCGCGCAGGCCCAGCACCGCGAACACGTTGGAGGTGAGCACGATGAACGGGTCGGTGGTGATCGCGAAGATCGCCGGGATGCTGTCCACCGCGAAGATCACGTCGGTCACCGCGATCAGGATCAGCACCGCGAACAGCGGGGTGAACCAGCGCACGCCGTCGCGCCTGACGCTCATCGCGTTGCCTGCGTAGTCCGGCAGCAGGCGCAGGTGCTTGCGCATCCAGCGCAGCGCCGGGTTGTTCTCCAGATCCGGCTCCTGACCGGCGGCGAACCACATCTTCCAGCCGGTGAAGAGCAGGAAGGCACCGAACACATAGAGCAGCCAATGGAACTGGTTGATCAGCACGCTACCGGCGAAGATCATGATCGTACGCAGGACGATCGCACCCAGGATGCCGATGATCAGCACCTTCTGGCGCTGCACTTCCGGCACCGCGAAGTAGCTCATGATCATCAGGAAGACGAAGATGTTGTCCACCGCCAGCGCCTTCTCGACCAGGTAGCCGGTCAGGAACTCCAGGCCGACCTTGTTGGCCACGACCTGGCCCGCGGTCTCGTTCAGGTAGTACCAGAGGCCGGCGTTGAACAGCAGCGCCAGGCCGATCCAGCCCAGCGACCACCACAGCGCTTCCTTGAAGGTGACCTTGTGCGCGCCGCCGTGGCGCATCAGCACCAGATCGACCAGCAACGCGACGATCACCACGATCGCGAAGCCGCCCCACAGCCAGATGTTGCCTATCGTTTGCATTGTTTTTCTTCCGGGTAATAGTCGAGAACGTCAGAGCCATCCGGCTGAGGCGTTGTTACACGGAGATCATGGATTCCGGGTGACGTACCTTCGCCTGAGCGGCGAAGGTCTTGCTCGCAACCGCCGATGGACCGGGCCGGTTGCCGTTGCACCGGAGCCTGCTGGCTCGAACTGACGGCGACAACGTCTGGGAGCTACTCCCCTTCTGCCGGGCATTCTGGGGGGCAACACGGGGCGCGTCAAACCGGATGGCCTGGTAGGAGTGGCTTCAGCCGCGATGGAGCTTTCCCGGGAAGGCCATCGCGGCTGAAGCCGCTCCTACGGGAGCCATCGGTAGAATGGGCGGATGAATACTCCAAACCCCCTCGTACGCCTCAAGAACGCCTGGCGCTCCAGCCATCCGTGGATTTTCCAGAAACTGGTGGAGAAGCCCACCGTGCGGCCCAAGCCGGGCAGCATCGTCGATGTGGTCGGGGTGGATGGGGAGTGGATCGGGCGCGGCTTCTACAACGGCCATTCGCGCATCGCGGTGCGCATCCTGGAGACCCGCCAGGAGGTGGCGGTGGACGAGGATTGGTTTGCCCGCAAGATCGCCGAGGCGGTCAGCCTGCGCCGCGATTGGCTCAAGCTCGACGCGATCAGCGATGCCTGGCGTGTGGTGCACAGCGAGGGCGACGGGATATCCGGGCTGGTGGTGGACCGCTACGGCGACTTGATCGTGGTCGAATTCTTCGCTGCCGGTACCTTCCGCCATCGCGAATGGATCTACGCCGCGCTGCGCCAGCAGTTCCCCGGCTGCCGCTTCCACAGCTTCGCCGACGAGCACGTGCAGAAGCAGGAGAGCTTCGACTTCCACAACACCAGTGGCACCGAGGCGGAGGTGATCACCGAGTACGGGGTGAAGTTCCGCGCTGACCCGGCCGGTGCGCACAAGACCGGGTTCTTCGCCGACCAGCGCGAGAACCGGCAGTGGCTGAGCCAGCAGGTCGAGGGCAAGAGCGTGCTCGACCTGTGCTGCAACACCGGTGGTTTTGCGGTGTACGCGGCGGCGCGCGGCGCCAGCGAGGTGCTGGGCGTGGACATCGACCAGGACGTGATCCAGATCGCCAAGGGCAACGCCAAGCTCAACAACGTGCGGCCGAAGTTCGTGCAGGCCGATATCTTCCCGTACCTGCGCGACGCGGCGGTGCGCGGTGACCAGTACGACGTGGTGATCCTGGATCCGGCCAAGATGACCCGCGACCGCGAGCAGGTGATCCCGGCGCTGAAGAAGTATCTGGACATGAACAAGCTGGCGCTGGGCGTGGTCAAGCCGGGCGGGCTGTTCGCCACGTTCTCGTGCACCGGGCTGGTGTCCGAGCAGGAGTTCCTGGACATGCTGCGCCGGGCCTCGTACTTCTCCGGGCGCACCATCCAGATCCTCAAGATCGCCGGCGCCGGCCCGGATCATCCGTTCATGGCGCACGCGCAGGAATCGCGTTACCTCAAGGCGGTGTTCTGCCGCGTGCTGGACTAGGGTGTGTCATCACACCTGAGCAGGGCGCGCGCATGCGTGGCGCGACCTGCTCTGGAATCGATGACACGCCCTAAGCGCATGGCGGTTCAGTCTCGTTATGATCGGGAGGCCTTCCCCGCTCCCGTCAACGAGGTTCCATGAAACCGCTTGCCTTGAGTCTGTCCCTGGTGCTGGCATTTGTCGCCAGCACTCCGGCCTACGCCATCGAGTTCACGCAGGCCGAGCTGCAACGCGCCACCGCGCTGCAGAAGAAGCTGCTGACGCTGGATTCGCACCTGGATACGCCGGCCAATTTCGAGCGTGCCGACTTCGACGTCCTGGCGGCGCACCGGGGTAACGCGCTGTCGCAGGTGGACTATCCGCGCATGCTGGAAGGCGCGTTCGATGGCGGTTTCTGGGCGATCTACACCGGCCAGGGCGATCGCAGCGAACGTGCGCATCGCCAGGACCGCGATGCCGGCCTGCAGCGCCTGATCGTGATCAAGCAGGTGCTGGCCGCGCATCCGGACAAGTTCGCGCTGGCGACCACGCCGGAGGATGCGCGCCGGATCAAGGCCGCGGGCAAGCGCGTGGTGTTCATCAGCATGGAGAACGCCAGCCCGCTGGTGGCCGATCCGACGCTGCTGGATTTCTACTACAAGCAGGGGCTGCGCCTGATGAGCACGGTGCACTTCTCCAACAACGAGTTCGCCGACTCGGCCACCGACCCGAAGGGGCCGCAGTGGCAGGGCCTGAGCCCGGCCGGCAAGGCGCTGGTCGAGCATGCGCAGAAGCTGGGCATCGTGATCGACCAGTCGCATGCCTCCGATGCGGTGTTCGACCAGTTGATCGCGCTGTCGCCGGTGCCGATCCTGCTGTCACACAGCGGCGCGAAGGCGGTGCACGACCATCCGCGCAACCTCGACGACGCGCGCCTGAAGGTGCTGGCCGAGCACGGTGGCGTGATCCAGATGAACTCCTACAGCGGCTACCTGATCGACGATGGCGCCACGCCCGAACGCAAGGCAGCTCAGAAGGCATTGCAGGAGAAGTACGGCGACTGGGAGCACATGAAGGTGGCCAACGGCACGCAGCTCGCGGCCGACCTGAAGGCGCTCGATGCCAGGTATCCGGTGCGCAAGGCCACGCTTGACGACTTCTTCGCGCATTTCGAGCACGTGCTGAAGCTGATCGGGCCGGAGCATGTGGGGATCGGTATGGATTGGGATGGTGGTGGCGGGGTGGAGGGCATGCGTGATGTTTCCGATCTGCCCAAGATCACGGCGTGGTTGCTGCGCAAGGGTTATACGGAGCAGCAGATTGCGGATATCTGGGGGGGGAATGTGTTGCGGGTGTTGAAGCAGGCTGAGGATTGGGCGGCCAAGCAGCCGTCTTGATTTGGGCTGTTGGGTTGGCGCAGGTGTGGACCCGGGGCTTTCCTTGCCATCCTTCTACCGTCGCGCCATCTCACTACCGTCATCCCCGCGAACGCGGGGATCCATGGACGTTGCTTGTTGGGTTTGACGTTGCGGTGACAGCAACGACAAAGACAACAGCAACAGCCAAGGCTTTCGCTCCTTCGGAGCGAGTTACCTTTCTTTGCTCGTGCAAAGAAAGGTAACCCAAAGAAAGCACGCCCCAGTCCTCGCGCCCTTCGCTGCGCTACGGGTCCACTGCGCCAGCGGGATTTTCTGACGCGGCATCCATGCCGCGGCAGAAAACGACGTGCATCCATGCACGTCGCCCTTCGGGTTATTCCCGCTGGCTCCGTCGCTGCGGATGGGGGCCCCATAAAAGCGGCAAAGCAAAAGCAAAATCACGAGCAACAGCAACAGTCGGGGCGACGGCACCAGCGCGGGGCTGACTTGAACGTCGCTGGGTGCGGGCCCTGGCTTTCCTGCAACACGCCACGTCGTTGAACCTCCGTGGGTGTGGGGACGGTTGGGTTTTATGGGCGTCGCCGAAGGTAGGCGCCTCCTCCGTTTGCGCCTTGCCCGCCATTGCGGCACAGTGCGCGCCCCCTGTGCAGTTGCGGTGATTCTCCATGAAGCTCGGCATCGATTTCGGCACCAGCAACTCGGCCGCTGCGGCTATCGTGGATGGGCGGTTGCAGCAGGTGCGCTTCGGTGATGCGTTGCAGTTCCGTACTTCGGTGTACTTCCCCGAGGTGATGCGGGACATGGAGGACTTCACGTTGAGTGCGGCGCAGGAACACCAGCTTGATCAGCTGATCGAGTCCGCGCGCCGGGCGGCATTGGCCGCCGGCCAGGAACGCACGCCGCAGGCGCTGCGTCGGGAGGCGTTGCGGGCGGTGCGGCGGGAGTGGATGGAGGAGCAGATGCGGCAGCCGCTCAGCTCGACCACGCTGCTGCAGAACGCGGTCTACGGTGAGGATGCGCTGGACGCCTACTTCGCCGAGGGCGAGGGCAACCTGGTGCAGAGCCCGAAGTCGATGCTCGGTTACAACCTGCATCCGCGTGCGCGCCAGACCATCACCGGGATCGCCGGGCATATCCTCGAACACATCCGGCTGAGTGCGCAGCGACAGTTCGGTTGCCCGGTGCGCGCGGCGACGCTGGGGCGGCCGGTGCAGTTCCGCAGTTCGCTGGGGGAGGCCGGCAACGCGCAGGCGCTGGAGATCCTGCAGGCGGCGGCCGAGGCGGCCGGCTTCGACACGATCGACTTCCTGGAGGAGCCGTCGGCGGCGGCGATGGGCCATCACGCCGCCAGTACCGAGCGGCACGAGGTGGTGGTGGTGGATATCGGCGGCGGTACCAGCGATGTCGCCCATGCCGAGGTCGGCGGTGCGCAGGCACCGCGCGTGCATCGCGCCTGGGGTATCGCGCGCGGGGGTACCGATGTCGATCTGGCGTTGAGCCTGGCCGGCTACATGCCGCTGTTCGGGCGGGGCAGCACGCGTGTGCCGAACCATCATTACGTCGAGGCCGCGACCGTGCACGACCTGACCCGGCAGCGCGATTTCCAGCGTCACGACTACGCCGGGGTCGAGGCGCCGTTCGGGGCGCGCATGCGCGCGTTGCAGGACACCGGCAACACCGCGCGGCTGGCGCGGGCGGTGGAACGCAGCAAGATCGCGCTGAGTTCGCAGCCGACGCACGACGATGCGCTGGATTACATCGAGCGCGGCCTGAGTGCGTCGTTGCAGACGCGCGGCCTGGCCGATGCGGCTGGTGGTTTCATCGGCGAGCTGTCGGCGCTGCTGCATCAGGTCGCTGCCGACATCGGTCACGACCCGGGCGCGGTGTTCCTGACCGGTGGCATGTCGCGTGCGCCGTATGTGCGCGCTGCGATCGAAGCCGCGTTCCCGCGCGTGCCGCAGGTGCACGGCGATCCTTCGTTCGGCGTGGTGCAGGGCCTGGCGGTCGCAGCCGCGCGGGGTTGAAATACCTCAGGCTCGCGCGCCGGTCACCGGTATCGGGGACCCGGGGATGCCGGCATTGCCGCGAGCGGCATGGGTCGCTGGATCCCCGCCCGGGCTTCGCGGGGTGACGGCGGATAGACAGGGTGGAAGTCCCCCGGATGATCAGCCTGCGGCGGCTGAAAAGCGCTTCCCGCCTTCGCCCGCCCGGCAATTCCGCACCCGAACACCCTCATACAGAGACGCCTGCACGATCCTCGATCCGCCCCGTCCGCTTAGACTACGGGGACGACCAGCGTGGCCTGGTCGATTTCCCCGAATCAGGTAGTGAAGCAGCGAATGGACGATACGGCGTCGCAGCCCTCCGCGGCGGAGGCAGCACCCCCGGTTTTCGACGCGCCGGCGCCGGCATCGACGATCCTCGCCGCCGATGTGGGCGGCACCAACGCCCGCGTGGCATTGGCCGAAATTCCCCGGCACGGCGCCCCGCGCATCCTCGCGCTGCGCCGCTATGCCTGTGCCGACTACCCCTCGCTTGCGGCGATCCTGCGCGAGTTCCGCCAGGCCGAGGGACGTGCGGTGAACGGGGCGACGGTGGCGATCGCCGGCGTGCTCGACGGCGACCATCTGGTCAATACCAATCTGCCGTGGCCGGTGTCGCTGCAGGCGACCCGCCGCGATGCCGGGCTGGCGTGGCTGGAGTTGATGAACGACTTCGAGGCGGTGGCGCATGCGATCGCGCATGTCCCGCTGCAATCGCTGGTCGCGCTCAACGGCGAACAGCCGCGCACGCCGCAATGGCCGGCGCTGGTGCTCGGCCCCGGTACCGGCCTGGGCGCGGCGTTGCGCCTGGCCGATGGTGCACAACCGGTGCTGGCCAGCGAGGCCGGGCATTCGGCGCTGGCGCCGGGCAATGCGCTGGAGCTGGAAATCCTCGGCCGGCTGATGCAGCGCTGGCCGCATGTGGATACCGAGCGCGTGCTGTCCGGTACCGGCCTGATGAACCTGTATCCGTGCCTGTGCGAGATCCGCGGCGCCACCCCGCGCTGGACCACGCCGGAGCAACTGGTCGAGGCCGCGATGGGCGATGACGACGCGCTGGCGGTCGAGACGCTGGAGGTGTTCTGTGGCTGGCTCGGCAGCACCTGCGGCGATCTGGCGATCGACTTCGGCGCGCGCAGCGTCTACCTGGCCGGTGGTCTGGCCGGGCACATCGAGCCGTTCCTGAAGCGCGGCGGGTTCCGCGAGCGCTTCCTGAGCAAGGGCGTGCTCGGCGAAGTGCTGGCGCACGTGCCGGTCTGGCGCGTGGAGCACGGCGAACTCGGCGTGCTTGGCGCCGCCGCCTGGCATGCGTGGCGCCAGAGCACGCGCTGAAGGCTGTTCTCTCCCAGATCACCCCCCCACCCAGGAGATCCCGATGACCGACCGCAGGCACTTCCTGCAAGCCGGACTGGCCGTGGCCGGCGCGCTCGCGCTGCCGGACGTGCGCGCCGCCGCCCGTACCACCGCTCGCACCACGGCCACCGGCGCCCGCGTGGTGTCGACCTGGGATTTCGGCGTACCGGCCAATCAGGCCGCGTGGAAGGTGCTGGCCGCTGGCGGCAGCGCGCTCGACGCGGTCGAGGCCGGCGCGCGCTGGGTCGAAAGCGAGCTGTGCAATCCAACCGTCGGCCATTGCGGCTATCCCGATCGCGACGGCGTGCTGACCCTGGACGCCAGCATCATGGACGGCGACGGCCGCTGCGGCGCGGTCGCGGCGATCGAGGACATCGACCACCCGATTTCGGTGGCGCGCGCGGTGATGGAGAAGACCCCGCACGTGCTGCTGGTCGGCGGTGGTGCACAGCAGTTTGCGATCGAACAGGGTTTCGCCAGGAAACCGCTGCTGACCCCCGAGGCCAAACAGGCCTGGGAGGAATGGCGCAAGACCTCGAAGTACCAGCCGCAGATCAACGCCGAGCGGCGCCTGATCCCCGGCAACAGCCAGAACCACGACACCCTCGGCATGCTCGCGATCGACCGCGACGGCAAGCTGGCTGGTGCCTGCACCACCAGCGGCATGGCCTGGAAAATGCACGGCCGCGTCGGCGACAGCCCGATCATCGGCGCCGGCCTGTATGTGGACAACGAGGTCGGTGGCGCCACCGCATCGGGCGTGGGCGAGGAGATGATCCGCAACGCCGCCAGCTTCCTGGTGGTCGAACTGATGCGCCAGGGCCGCTCGCCGGCCGACGCCTGCCGCGAGGCGATCGAACGCGTGCTGCGCAAGCGCCCGGAAGCCAGCAAGACCTTGCAGGTGTGCTTCCTGGCGTTGAACAAGCACGGTGAGGTCGGCGGCTTCGCGCTGCATCACGGCTTCGTCTACGCGGTCTGCGATGCGCAGCGCCAGGACGACCTGCGCGATTCGGCGTCGATCTACACCAACGAACAGAAGTGAGCGCACCTTCGTCATTGCGGTTGGAGATCGCCGCCAATTCGCTGGGTTCGGCATTGGCCGCGCAGGACGGTGGCGCCGATCGCGTCGAGCTGTGCGAGAACCTGGGCGAGGGCGGCTGCACGCCGTCCTACGGCACGCTCGCGCTGGCGCGCCAGCGTCTGCGTATCGGCCTGCATGTGCTGGTGCGACCGCGCGCGGGTGACTTCCTCTACACGGCGCATGAAGTCGAGACGATGCTGCGCGATATCGAGCTGTGCGCGCGGCTGGGTTGCGATGGCGTGGTGATCGGTGCGCTGGATGCCGATGGTGGGATCGATGTGGCGCTGTGTCGTCGGCTGATCGATGCGGCGGCCGGGTTGGATGTCACTTTCCATCGTGCCTTCGATGTGACGCCGGATCCGGTGCGTGCGTTGGAGCAGGTGATCGCGCTGGGCTGTCGGCGTGTGTTGACTTCGGGTGGGCGGGCGAGTGCGCCGGCCGGCGCGGATGTGATCGCGGCGTTGGTTCGGCAGTCGGCCGGGCGTATCGAGGTGATGGCCGGTGCGGGGGTTACGGTCGACAACATCGCTGGGTTGGTGCGTGCAACCGGTGTTGCGGATGTGCATGCTTCGGCCAAGCAGGTGGTGCGTTCGGGGATGCGGTGGCGCAATCCGGTGTTGGCGGGGTTGGCGGCGGATTGGCAGGGGAGTGATGTGGGGACGGTGGTGGCTTTGCGGCGGGCGTTGGATGGGGTGTAGGGGATGGTGCGTTGCGCGTCATCTGCCCACCTAGGTACGAACCCAGCACCTTCGCGTGATCCATCAACGGTCGGCCCCGCGTAGGCGGGGACCCAGTGACTTCCGCACGATCCCTCAGTCTTCAGCCATCTCACTATCGTCATCCCCGCGAACGCGGGGATCCATGGACGTTGCTTGTTGGGTTTAACGTTGAAGTGACAGCAACAGCCAAGGCTTTCGCTCCTTCGGAGCGAGTTACCTTTCTTTGCTCGTGCAAAGAAAGGTAACCCAAAGAAAGCACGCCCCAGTCCTCGCGCCCTCCGCTGCGCTACGGGTGCACTGCGCCAGCGGGATTTTCTGACGCGGCATCCATGCCGCGGCAGAAAACGACGTGCATCCATGCACGTCGCCCTTCGGGTTTTTCCCGCTGGCTCCGTCGCTGCGGATGGGGGCCCCGGGAAAGTCAAAGTCCAAAGCAACTGCAAAGGCAAAATCACGAGCAACGGCAACGGCAACCCACAGCTGCTCGTTGCTCAGCTCTGCCGCTCCAGATACCTGTGCCGATACCACAGGTACATCACGCCCATCGAACCCGCCGTGCCCATGCAGGCTTCCAGAAATCTTAGTGCGGCGTTGGCGAAGGGGTTCAAATCAGGGTGCTGGCTGGAGATGGCCATGATCACCGCGACGTTGATCGCGGCGGAGCGGCCGTCGTTGGCGAAACGGGTGAGGTTGCAGGCCAGTACGGTGGCGCCGATGCAGACCGCCATGCCGATGCCGCTGTAGGACAGGAAGAACAGGTACACCGACGAGATCGCCGCGCCGATGCCGGTGCCGACGATCTGGCCGCGTGCGGAGGCGCGTGCGGCGACGAAGGTGGTTTCCAGCACGCTCATCGCGGCGATCGCGCACCATAGCGCGCCAATCGCCGGTGAGCTGTTGTGCATCAGTTCGCCCACGCCCAAGCCGAGCAAATAGCCGACCGCGCTGACGATGCCGAACTGCAGTCCTGCCTGCAGTGCGGGTCGCCAGGGGTGCAGCTGCAACCTCACGCGGTCTTGCGCCCCAGCAATGCGTGACCACGGCCGTACAACAAATAGACCACCAGCCCGAATGCGTTCCAGGCCAGGAACCACAGCTGGGTGCGGCTCGGCAGGCTCCAGAACAGGTACAGGCAGCCCAGGATCGCGATCGGGCCGACCACCCACGCCAGCGGCGTGCGGAAGGTGCGCTTCAGCCCCGGCTCGCGCTTGCGCAGCACCAGCAGGCAGGCGGCGACCGCGACGAACGCGGCCAGCGTGCCGGCGTTGGCGAGTGCGGCGATTTCGTCCAGGCGCGCCACGCCGGCCAGCGCCGCGACCAGGATCGCGGTGAACAACGTGGTGGCGATCGGCGTGCCGGTGCGGGCGTTGACCTTGGACAAGCCGCGCGGCAGCAGTCCGTCGCGCGACATCACGAAGAAGATCCGGCTCTGGCCGTACAGGAACGCCAGCAGTACCGTCGGCAACGCGATCACCGCGGCGATACCGATCGCCGCCGCCGCCTTGCCGTGGCCCAGCTCGCGCAGGATCAACGCCAGCGGCTCGGCGCTCTTGCCGAACACCGTGTAGTTCATCGCGCCGACCGCGGCCAGCGCCACCAGCACGTAGATCAGCGTGCAGCCGATCATCGAACCGACGATGCCGATCGACAGGTCACGGGCCGGGTTCTTGGTCTCCTCGGCAGCGGTGGAAATCGCATCGAAACCGTAGAAGGCGAAGAAGATGATCGCCGCCGCCGCCATCACGCCGTGCTCGGCGCCGTCGGCACCGATCGACTTGGGGAAGCCATACGGCATGAACGGATGCAGGTTGTCCTCATTGAACGCCGGCAGCGCGATCGCGACGAACACGCCGAGTGCGATCAGCTTGATCACCACCAGCACCGCGTTGAGGGTGGCGCTCTCCTTGGTGCCGGCCATCAGCATGCCGGCCACCAGGAAGGTGATCGCCACGGCCGGCAGATTGATGATGCCGCCGGCGTGTGGACCGGCGACCAGGAAATGCGGCAGGTCCACCCCCGCCCAATGCAGGAAGCCGACGAAATAACCCGACCAGCCCACCGCCACGGTGCTGACCACCAGCGAGTACTCCAGCACCAGGCTCCAGCCGACCACCCAGGCGATGGTCTCGCCGAGTGCGGCGTAGCTGTAGGTGTAGGCGCTGCCGGCGGCCGGCATCAGCGTGGCCATCTCGGCGTAGGCCAGGGCCGCGCAGGCGCAGACCAGGCCGGCGGCGACGAACGACAGCAGCACCGCCGGGCCGGCCTTGTCGGCGCCAACACCGATCAGGGTGTAGATACCGGTACCGACGATCGCACCGATGCCCAACGCCACCAGGTGTGGCCAGCTGAGGGTGGGTACCAGGCGGCGACCGGCTTCGTGCACGGTGACCTGATCGAGGGGCTTGCGCCGGAGCCAGGACTGCATTCGGACCTCAAAGGGAGCGAGAAGAACGGCCGTGAGTGTCGCCGAATGCGGTGCAGCAAAGCCATCCGCGGGCGGGATCGCCCGGCGTGGCGACGGTGGCCGCAGGGGTGAAGAAGCCGATCGTTCCCTTCACCCCGCAAGTGGGAGAAGGGAAAACGCTGCGGGTGCCCGGAGCCCGCGCTCTTCGACTGAAAACAACCGCCCCTGCCCACACCATGAACGTCGATACACCCCCAGCCCAGATGAAGCCCTGGCTTGGTTGACGCGGTCGGGTGACCGGCCTATCGTGCGCCACCTTTTGCCGCCCCTGAGGCCGCTCCTTGGAATCCTGCAGTCGATCTCGATACGGCGCCTGAGCCGACGGACCGTCCGATTCCAGGGCCGGTTCCGTGACTCGGGACCGGGGCCCTGCACGTGGCATTCGCCACGTCCGCATTCCCCATCGCTGTACCGAACCGCTTCCGGATTCCGGGAGGCCGGTCTCGGGCGCTCCGTCATTTCGTTCCGGAGTTCGCCGATGCTGCCCACCGCCGTACTTGTCCTGCCGCGGGTCGCGCTGCTGGCCTGGCCCGCTGCCGCGCCTGCCAACGCCACCCTCGACATGATGGCGACACTGACCACCGGCTGATGCCTGGCTTGAACGTCCTGTTCCCGCAATAAGCGGGCCTCATCCTGTCTGTTCCGTTCCGAGACGTCGTCATGGCCTTCGCTTTCCGTGATCGTTCCGCCCCTCCCGTCGCGTCGCTGGCGCGCCCGCGGCTGCTGCCCAATCTCTACGACTTCGCCGCAATGGCGCTGCTGCTCGCGCTCGGCGTGCTGCTGGTGCACGGCGCCGAGGATGCGCGCGCGCCGCTGAGCGGGCTGTCGGTGCAGGCGGTGTCGCTGGATCCATGGCGCCTGCCCGAATACGGCCTGCGCACCACGCTGCGGATGTTCGCGGCGATGGCGGCCTCGCTGGTCTTCACCTTCGTGATCGCGAGCTGGGCCGCCAAGAGCCGTCGCGCCGAGATGGTGATCGTGCCGGCGCTGGACATCCTGCAGTCGGTGCCGGTGCTGGGCTTCATCAGCTTCACCGTGACCTTCTTCCTCGGCCTGTTCCCGGGCCGCCAGCTCGGTGCCGAATGCGCGGCGGTGTTCGCGATCTTCACCAGCCAGGCCTGGAACATGGCGTTCTCGTTCTACCAGTCGCTGCGCACCGTGCCGGCCGATCTGCAGGAGGTCTCGCGCGGCTTCGGGTTCTCGCCGTGGCTGCGCTTCTGGCGGCTGGAGGCACCGTTCGCCGCGCCCGGGCTGGTCTGGAACATGATGATGTCGATGTCCGGCGGCTGGTTCTTCGTGGTCGCCTCCGAGGCGATCACGGTCGGCGACACCACCGTGACCCTGCCCGGCATCGGCTCCTATCTGGCGCTGGCGATCCAGCAGCAGAACTTCGCCGCGGTGGGTTGGGCGGTGGCGGCGATGGCGGTGCTGATCGTGCTCTACGACCAGCTGTTCTTCCGCCCGATCGTGGCCTGGGCCGACAAGTTCCGGGTCGAGCAGACCGCCAGCGCGGTGGTGCCGCATTCGTGGCTGTTCGACGGGATGCGCCGCACCCGCCTGCTGCGGCGCCTGGTCGCGCCGGTGGCGGCACTGGGCCGCCGCGCGCTGCTGGTGCGCTGGCCGCGCCGCGCCGGCGTGCGCCCGCAGCGCGAGCGCAGGGCCGTGATCGGTGGCTGGGGCGACCGGCTCTGGCAGGGCGTGATCGTGGTGGCGAGCCTGGCCGGCGCCTGGCTGGTGTTCGACTACGCCAGCCGCACGCTCGGTTTCGCCGATCTGCGCCAGGCGTTCGGCGGTGGCCTGGCCACGCTGCTGCGCGTGGTGGTGCTGATCGCGCTGGCCTCGCTGGTGTGGGTGCCGATCGGGGTGTGGATCGGGCTGCGCCCGGCGCTGGCGCAACGCATCCAGCCGCTGGCGCAGTTCCTGGCGGCGTTCCCGGCCAACGTGCTGTTTCCGTTCGCGGTGGTGGCGATCGTCGCCACCGGCGCCAACCCGGACATCTGGCTGTCGCCGCTGATGGTGCTGGGGACGCAGTGGTACATCCTGTTCAACGTGATTGCCGGTGCCAGCGCGTTCCCGACCGATCTGCGCGAGGCCGCGCAGGTGTACCGGCTGCGTTCGTGGACCTGGTGGCGGCGGGTGATCCTGCCGGGGATCTTCCCGTACTACCTGACCGGTGCGCTGACCGCGTCGGGCGGCTCGTGGAACGCCAGCATCGTCGCCGAGCTGGCCAGCTGGGGCGACAAGCATGTCGAGGCCTACGGCCTGGGCTCCTACATCGCCCGTGCCACCGCTGCCGGCGACTTCCCGCGCGTGGTGCTGGGCGTGGCGGTGATGTCGGTGTTCGTGACCGCCTTCAACCGCGCGCTGTGGCACCGCCTGTATGCCTATGCCGAGCGCCGGCTGCGCCTGGACTGACTTCCATGTTGCTTCCGATTTCCAACGCTTTCGATGTGAGGAGTTGCCGATGAACGTGTCCGCCCCGGTCCAGGACCGCCCGCTGGTCAGCGTGCGTGACGTGTGCAAGACCTACGACAAGGGTGCCGCCGCTTCGCTGGTGGTGCTGGAGGACGTCAACCTGAGCCTGCGCTCGGGCGAGATCGTCGGGTTGCTCGGCCGCTCCGGCTCGGGCAAGTCCACGCTGCTGCGTGCGATCGCCGGACTGCTGCAGCCCAGCGCCGGCGAGATCGTCTATCGCGACGGTGGCCCGGACGGGCTGGCGATGGTGTTCCAGAGCTTCGCGCTGTTCCCGTGGCTGACCGTGCAGCAGAACGTCGAGGTCGGCCTGGAAGCACGCGGCGTCGCGCCCGAGCAGCGGCGCGCGGCCGCGCTGGAGGCAATCGACCTGATCGGCTTGGACGGCTACGAGAATGCCTATCCGAAGGAACTGTCCGGCGGCATGCGCCAGCGTGTCGGGCTGGCGCGCGCGCTGGTGGTGCATCCCAAGCTGCTGCTGATGGACGAGCCGTTCTCGGCGCTCGACGTGCTCACCGCCGAAACCCTGCGTACCGATCTGCTCGATCTGTGGAGCGAAGGCCGCATGCCGATCGAGTCGATCCTGATGGTCACCCACAACATCGAGGAAGCGGTGCTGATGTGCGATCGCATCGTGATCTTCGGCTCCAACCCGGGGCGGGTGATCGGCGAGATCGAGGTGACGTTGCCGCAGCCGCGCAACCGTCTCGACCCGGCGTTCCGCGCGCTGGTCGAGGACATCTATGCGCGCATGACCGCACGCCCGACGACACCGGCGCGCGAGGGCCTGTTCCCCGGCACCGGCATCGGCATGGTGCTGCCGCGGGTGTCGCCGAACCTGCTGGCCGGCCTGCTCGAAGCGGTCGCCGCCGAGCCCTATCACGGCCAGGCCGACCTGCCGCCACTGGCGGCGGGGTTGCAACTGGAGATCGACGAACTGTTCCCGATCGCCGAAGTGCTGCAGCTGCTACGCCTGGCCGAACTGGAAAGCGGCGACCTGCGCCTGACCCCGACCGGGCAGCGCTTCGTCGAGGCCGGTACCGATGCGCGCAAGCATCTGCTGAGCCAGCAGCTGGCCACCTACGTGCCGCTGGCCATGCACATCCGCCGCGTGCTCGACGACCGCGCCAGCCACCGCGCGCCGCTGAGCCGCTTCAGCGACGAGCTCGAGGACCACATGTCCGAAGACAGCGCGACCCAGACCCTGCGCGCGGTGATCAGTTGGGCGCGCTATGGCGAATATTTCGCCTACGACGAGCAGGCCGGCCTGCTCACCCTGGACAACCCGACCTGACGGGAGCGGCCATGCGCTTCATCGAAACCTTCCAGCTCTGGCCCTTCCTCGACACGGTGATCAGCCTGGTTGCCGCGTTCGTGCTCGGCACCCTGATCGGCGCCGAGCGCCAGTACCGCCAACGCACCGCCGGCCTGCGCACCTGCGTGCTGGTCGCGGTGGGCGCGGCCGCGTTCGTCGATCTGGGCATGCGCATCGCCGGCAATGCCGAAGCGGTGCGGGTGATTTCCTACGTGGTCTCCGGCGTCGGTTTCCTCGGTGCCGGCGTGATCATGAAGGAGGGCATGAACGTGCGCGGCCTCAACACCGCCGCCACGCTGTGGTGCTCGGCGGCGGTCGGCTGCTGCACCGGCGCGGACATGCTTGCCGAAGGCGCGCTGCTGACCGTGCTGGTGATCGCCGGCAACACCTTGCTGCGGCCGCTGGTCAACGCGATCAACCGCATCCCGATCAACGAAAAGGCCAGCGAGGCGACCTACGAGGTGCGGCTGACCACCGATCCCGATTCGCTGCCCCGGCTGCGCGCGCGGCTGGTCGAGCAGTTGGAGGCCGCCGACTACCCGGTCGGCGATGTCGAACAGCACGAACAGGGCGAGGAGCAGGTCGAACTGGTCGCGACTTTGGTCAGCACCGCGGTCGATCCGCAGGAGATGGACGCGGTGGTCAGCCAGTTGGAACGCCAACCTGGTGTCGCGCATGCGAGCTGGGAAATCAGTACGCGGGATTGAGGTGTGGAGAGGCCCAAGCCGCTCCACTCTTTCACTCGTCATTCCCGCGAAAGCGGGAATCCAAGGACGTTGTTTTCAATGAGTAACGTCCATGGATTCCCGCTTTCGCGGGAATGACGAGTGAAAGTGTTCGCGCTTTCCAACTAACCACTCACCGCAAGCCGCACCCCGAACCCCACCAGAAACACCCCCGCACCCCGCCGCAGCCACGCCCCCACCCGCGGATGCGCCGACAACCGCCGCGTCAGCGCATGGCCGAGCAGGATCAGCAGCGAACACCACGCCACGCCCAGCAGCGCGATCAACGCGGCCATCGTCGCGAAGGTCGGCAACCCGCGGTGCGTGGCCGGGTCGATGAACAACGGGAAGAACGCCATGTAGAACACGATCGCCTTCGGGTTCAACAGCGTGACCAGCAATCCCTGACGGAAATAATGGCCGGGCCGCAGCGTGATCATGCCGCTCGGCGCGCCCGGCTTCTGCGTGCGCAACAGCTGCAGTCCGATCCACACCAGATACGCCGCACCCAGGTACTGCATGCCATGGAACAGCAGCGGATTGGCCTTCAACAGCGCGGCCACCCCGGCCACCGCCAGCCACATCAGCACCTGATCGCCGAGCAGCAACCCGGCCAGCGTGGTGTAGCCACCGCGGATGCCGCTGCGACCGGTCGCGGTAAGCAGCGTGAACGTGCCGGGACCGGGCAAGGCCAGGAACACCAGCACGGCGATGACGAAGGTCCACAGGTTATGGATGCCCATCCAGGACATGGCGGCGAGGTCGGTGTGCGGGGGAGCTATGGTAATGCCCCATGTGGGAGGGACTTCAGTCCCGACGGGCGTTACCGGTAAAGCCCGTCGGGACTGAAGTCCCTCCCACAAAGGCGAATAGCTGCCTATCCTGGCAGCGGAAACCGCCGCAAAAACTCCCGCAACCGCTCCCCAAGCAGTTCATGCAACCGCCGGATCGCCGGCGAGAACTGCTTGCGATGCGGGCACACCAGATTCAACGGCACGCTTTCGCCATGGCCCGCGAACAGCGCCTCCAGTCGTCCGACCCGCACGTCCTCGGCCACGTCCAGCCACGACTTGTAGGCGATGCCTTCACCGGCGATCGCCCAGCGTCGCACCACGTCGGCGTCGTCACACAGCATCGCGCCGCGCACGCTGACGGTATGACGGCGGCCATCGAGGTTGAAGCTCCAGCGGTCGTGTGCGCGGCTGCCGAGCACATAGGTCAGGCAGGCATGTTCACGCAGCGCGTCCAATGTGGCCGGACGGCCGTGGCGCTCCAGATAGTCCGGTGCGGCCACCAGGATGCGGCGATTGTCCGGCGCCAGCGGCAACGCGACGTAGCGTGCATCGTCGAAATGGCCGAGTCGCAGCGCCACATCCACCGGATCGCGAAACACATCGGCGACCTGATCGGACAGATGCAGCCGCAGGCTCAACCGTGGATGCGCGCGGCCGAATTCGGTCAGCCACGGCAGCAGCAGATTGCGGCCCAGGTCCGACGGCGCGGCGATCTGCAGCAGGCCGTGCAGCTCGGCATCGGCACCGTGCAGGCGCTCGCGGCCCTCGCGCAGCGTGTCCAGCACCTGTTGCGCATACGGCAGGTACTGCTCGCCCTCGGCGGTCAGGCGCAGGCTGCGGGTGGTGCGCACGAACAGGCGCAGGTCCAGCTCGCGCTCCAGCCGCGCGATCGCGGCGCTGACTTGCCCGGGCAGCAGATCGACTTCGCGCGCGACCCGCGAAAAGCTGCCCAGCGCCGCGGTGCGCGCGAACAGGGCAAGATCGTCGAACCGGATCATTTTCACTCCAGCAATGAAAGTGCTGGTGCATTTTGCGGCTTTCCGGGATGGCCCGCGCGGTCGACCATGGCCGTCTTGTCCCCGCTGGAGTACCCGCCATGAAAGCCATCGCCTACACCCGCAACGGCCTGCCGATCGAAGATCCCCAGGCGCTGGTCGAGGTCGACCTGCCCACGCCCGAACCCGGCCCGCGCGACCTGCGGGTCAAGGTGCACGCGGTCTCGGTCAATCCGGTCGATACCAAGGTCCGCCGCAACATGCCGACCGAAACCCCGCGCGTGCTCGGCTGGGACGCGGTCGGCATCGTCGATGCGGTCGGCGCCGAAGTCAGCCTGTTCAAGCCCGGCGAGCGGGTCTGGTACGCCGGCTCGATCGCCCGCCCCGGCAGCGACGCCGAATACCACCTGGTGGACGAGCGCATCGTCGGCCACGCCCCGCGCAGCCTCGATGATGCCGCCGCCGCCGCATTGCCGCTGACCGCGATCACCGCCTGGGAACTGCTGTTCGACCGGCTCGGTGTTGCCGAAGGTGGCGGCGAGGGCCAGACCCTGCTGGTGGTCGGCGCCGGCGGCGGCGTCGGCTCGATCCTGGTGCAGCTCGCCCGCCAGCTGACCCGGCTGACCGTGATCGGCACCGCCTCGCGCCCGGAGACCCGGGACTGGGTGCAGGCGCTGGGTGCGCATCACGTGATCGATCACCGCGAGCCGCTGACCGAGGGCCTCAAGCGGCTCGGCATCACGCAGGTGCCGCTGGTGATCAGCCTGACCCACACCGACGTGCACTACCCGCAGATCGCCGAGTTGATGGCGCCGCAGGGCCGGTTCGCGCTGATCGACGATCCGGCGTCGCTGGACGTGCTGCTGCTCAAGCGCAAGAGTGTGTCGTTGCATTGGGAGTCGATGTTCACTCGTTCGCTGTTCGGGACCGAGGACATGATCGCGCAGCATCGTTTGCTCGAACGTGTTGCTGAGTTGGTTGATGCCGGCACGCTGCGGACTACGCTGGGTGAGCACTATGGTGCGATCACCGTCGAGAATTTGCGGCGGGCGCATGCGTTGATCGAGAGTGGTCGCGCGTGCGGGAAGATCGTGCTGGAAGGGTTTGATTGAGCGAGGCGACACGGAGGGCCTGCGCCTTCCAAGTCATCTATCAACCGTCGTTCCCGCGAGGCGGGGACCCAGCGACTTCCGCGTCGTCTCACCGTTGTCACTATCTGTCTATCGTCATCCCCGCGAACGCGGGGGCGAAGCGCCACTGCTTGCGAGCCACTGGCTCGCGTGGTGCTGAGCGACATCGAGCTATGCCCGATGGCCGGGGATCGAAGATCCATGGACGTTGCTTGTTGGGTTTGACGTTGCAGTGACGGCAACAGCGACGGCAAAGGCAACGGCTTTCGCTCCTTCGGAGCGAGTTACCTTTCTTTGCTCGTGCAAAGAAAGGTAACCCAAAGAAAGCACGCCCCAGTCCTCGCGCCCTTCGCTGCGCTACGGGTCCACTGCGCCAGCGGGATTTTCTGACGCGGCATCCATGCCGCGGCAGAAAACGACGCACATCCATGTGCGTCGCCCTTCGGGTTTTTCCCGCTGGCTCCGTCGCTGTGGATGGGGGCCCCGGGAAGTCAAAAGCGACAGCAAAATCACGAGCAACAGCAACAGCAACAGCAACAGCAACAGCAACAGCAACAGCAATCATCCCTGCGCCCTGAATCGTAGAGCCGAGCTTGCTCGGCTCTACGGCAATCCATTACATCCATGTCGACGGAACCCCGCACGTTCCTGCAACCGCGCGTAATACGCCGCCACTGCCGGCAGATCCTCGCGTTCGATCGGGCTGGCGCACCAGCGCTGGGTGGACAGCCCCAGCACGATATCGGTCAGGGTGAAGGTCTCGCCCAGCACGTACGGGCCGCCCTGCGCCAGCTGCGTATTCAAGATGCGCATGTGGCGGTTCCATGTCGCCTCGCTGGCGGCGATCGCTGCCGGATCAGTGTGCGCCGCGCTGTGCCGGACCTTGGCCATGAATGCGTAGCGCCAGGCGTTGTTGAGTTCGGTCGCCTGCCAGTCCATCCATTGTTCGACCCGCGCCCGCGCCGCCGGCTCCACCGGCAACAGGTCGGTACGGCCGGCGCGCGCGGCCAGGTAGCGGCAGATCGTGTTGGATTCCCACAGTACGAAGCCGTCATCGCGCAGTACCGGCACCAGTGCGTTCGGGTTGAACGTGCGCAACGTGTCGGGCGTTGGCGCTTCGTCATGGGTGAACGGCAGCGCCAGTTCATCCAGCAGCCACAGCACCTTGCGCACGTTGATCGAACGCGAATGACCGAACAGCTCCAGCATGGCGGATCTCGACAGGTGGGAAGGAGGAGGCGGCAATGAAAACACGCCCCGGCGTCTCCGGCGCAACCACTGAGACCGGCACCGCTACACTGGTGGCATGACTCCTGAACTGATGATCCTCGGCGGCCTGCTTTGCGTCGTCCTCGTCCTGCAGATCGTGGCGCTGTTGTGGCGCCAGGACGCCTCCCGCCTCGAACAATCCCTGCGCGAGGAAGCACGCGCCAGCCGCGGTGAGTTGCGTGAGCAGCTCGACGCGTTCGCACGCAACCTCACCGACCTGTCCACCCGCACCGACACGCGCCTGGACCAGCTGCGCGAGGCGCTGACCGAGGACGGCCGCAAGGCGCGCGAGGAAAGCGTGCAGGCGCAGCAGCGCGGCACCGATCTGCTCGCCGGCCGCCTGCAGGAGATGCGCCAGCAGCTGGAAACCTTCGGCCAGCAGCAGGAAACCCGCATCCTCGCCTTCGGCCGCCAGCTCGCTGAGCTGACCACGCGCACCGACGCGCACATGGGCAACTTCAAGGAATCGATCGCCGAGGAGGCGCGCAAGGGGCGGCAGGAGTCCGGCGAGTCGCAGCAGCGCTTCGCCGATTCGCTCAACCTGCGCCTGGTCGAGCTGACCCAGCGCAACGAGCAGCGCATCGGCGAGATGCGCGCCACGCTGGAGCAGCAGCTGCAGGCGCTGCAGAACGACAACTCGGCCAAGCTCGAACAGATGCGCGCCACCGTCGACGAGAAGCTGCAGAGCACGCTCAACCAGCGCCTGGATTCGAGCTTCAAGCTGGTCTCCGAGCGGCTGGAGCAGGTGCAGCGCGGGCTCGGCGAGATGCAGCAGCTGGCCACCGGCGTGGGCGATCTCAAGCGCGTGCTGAGCAACGTCAAGAACCGCGGCAGCTGGGGCGAGGTGCAGCTGGACAACATCCTCGAACAGACCCTGACCCAGGACCAGTACGCACGCAGCGTGCGGCTGAGCCCGGACAGCGCCGAGGCGGTGGATTTCGCCGTGCGCCTGCCCGGACGCGGCCAGGACGACGTGCCGCTGTGGCTGCCGATCGATTCCAAGTTCCCGCGCGACGACTACGAGCGCCTGCTCGATGCGCAGGAGCTGGGCGATCAGGAACAGGTGCTGGTGATGGGCGCGCAGCTGGAACGTGCGATCCGCGTGCAGGCCAAGTCGATCGGCGACAAGTACATCGTGCCGCCGCACACCACCGATTTCGCGGTGATGTTCCTGCCCACCGAGGGCCTGTATGCGGAGACCATCCGCCGCCCCGGCCTGATGGACCTGCTGCAGCGCGAGCACCGCGTGGTCATCGCCGGTCCGACCACGGTGACCGCGCTGCTCAACAGTCTGCAGATGGGCTTCCGCACCCTGGCGATCGAGAAGCGCTCCAGCGAGGTCTGGGGCCTGCTCGGCGCGGTCAAGAGCGAGTTCGGCAAGTTCGCCGGCATCCTGGAAAAGGCCGAGAAGCAGATCAACACCGTCGGCAAGAGCCTGGGCGAGGCCAGCCGCAAGACCCGCACCATCGAACGCCGCCTGCGCGGCGTCGAGTCACTGTCGGGCGAGGACGCCACGGCGCTGCTGGGCGAAGACGCGGCGCTGGATGAGCCGGCCATACCGGATGCAGCCGATACCACCGACGACGAAGCGGAAATCTGATTGCCCCCAGCTCCTCGTAGGAGCGGCGTCAGCCGCGATAGGGCTTTATCGATAAAGCCCCATCCTGTCTCTTCTACACCCCTCCGAGCCCACACAACCACCTAACACATCCGGGGGG
>NZ_JBYSVX010000013.1:55578-112448 GCF_058986605.1 Pseudomonas sp. GW821-FHT07E12
GAGGTGTAGAAGAGACAGGGCTTTATCGATAAAGCCCCATCGCGGCTGACGCCGCTCCTACAAGGCAACGGAAATCTGCAACACCAGGTTTATCCTGTCGCCCCCGTTTCCCTCTCCCTGGAGTCCCGCATGTCCACTTCGATCCAAGACATCCCGCTGACCACCATCGACGGCGCCCCGGCCACGCTCGCCGAGCACGCCGGCAAGGTGCTGCTGGTGGTCAACGTCGCCTCCAAGTGCGGCCTGACCCCGCAGTACGAAGGGCTGGAAAAGCTCTACCGCGACAAGCACGCCGCCGGTCTGGACGTGCTCGCATTCCCGGCCAACGACTTCAAGGGCCAGGAGCCGGGCAGCGAGGAAGAGATCAAGCAGTTCTGCTCGCTGACCTACGACGTGACCTTCCCGATGTTCTCCAAGATCACCGTCACCGGCGAGCAGACCCACCCGCTGTATCAGGCGCTGATCGCTGCACAGCCGCAGGCCACCGGTGACGGCCCGTTCCGCGAGCGCCTGAAGGGCTTCGGCATCGAGCCGAACGCGCAGCCGGGCGTGCTGTGGAACTTCGAGAAATTCCTGGTCGGCAAGGATGGCCAGGTGATCGGCCGGTTCTCCCCGGACATCGCCGCCGACGATGCACGCCTGCGCGACGCGATCGACGCTGCGCTGGCGGCGTAAGCGGGCAAGGTCGTAGCAAGGGGCCTCGCGGCCAGGGCTTCCCTGTGGGAGGGACTTCAGTCCCGACGCTCTACCGGTACAGCGCGTCGGGACTGAAGTCCCTCCCACAGGATCGCAGCCCAAAGGAGGACACCCGCACAAGGATGTGCGGCGTCCCGTGAGAAACCCACAAAAAAAGCCCGGGATCGCTCCCGGGCTTTTTCATTTCCAAAACTCAAACCATGCCGATCAGATCAATTACCCCAATGCGGCACCGGCATCGCGCCGGCCGGCACGGTGTTGTCGTCGCGCAGGTAGTCCGGCAGCGTGTCCTCGTCCTTCTGGCCGCGATGCAGGCTCTGCTGGATCTGGTAGTTGCGGCGCTGCAACCACGCATCGCGGGTCAGCGCGTATTCGTCGGGGGCCTGGTTGCGCATCTCGTCCAACGGCAGCAGGCGTGCGCGCGTGTTGACCAGTTGCAGACCCTGCAGACCGATGCGGACCTTGTCGTTGTCGACCTCGCGGATCGGCGAGAGCGGCATGTCGCCGGCCAGCCCGAAGGTGTCACGCACCGTGCGCGGGCCGAAGAACGGCAGCTCGAAGTAGCGCGAGTTGCGCCAGCCCCACACGCCCAGGGTCTGGCCGAAGTCGCCATTGCCGCGCGGGATGCCGG
Organism: Pseudomonas sp. GW821-FHT07E12; assembly: GCF_058986605.1. Classification (NCBI taxonomy): domain Bacteria; kingdom Pseudomonadati; phylum Pseudomonadota; class Gammaproteobacteria; order Pseudomonadales; family Pseudomonadaceae; genus Pseudomonas; species Pseudomonas sp. GW821-FHT07E12. The sequence goes on from NZ_JBYSVX010000013.1 coordinate 56,906, forward strand.
CGGCGCTGGCCGGATCGAACAGGCCGCCGATGCCGAGCGTGGAGTTCATCACGAACCGGCCCAGCGTCTGCAATGCCTTGACCGGATGGCCTTGCAGGACCTGGTTCACCAGGGTCACCGGCGCGCTCAGGTTGTCGAAGAAATTGGTCACGCCCAGCCGCACCGGCGCGGGGGTGATCTTGACGTAGGTGGTCGCCACCGGATGCGCGAAGTACTTGTCCACGCCCAGGTTGAAGCGATGCATGCCGCGGTTGTAGCGCTCCCACGGGTCGTAGGCGACCTGGCCGGCCGGCGCGGCTGCATTGGCGCTGGGTGCCGGACCGCCGTACAGCGCGGCGTAGTCGTCCTCGGCCCCGGTCGGCGCGCTGCCGGCGGCGGTTTCGGTTGCGGCAGGCGTGGTCGTGGTCCCGGCCCCGACCGGCGCGGCGACGCTGGCCGGTTCGGCCACAGCGGATGCCATGGCCGGCGCCGGCGTCACTGCGGGGGCCTCCACGACGGGTGCGGCCGCGGGCGGCGTGGACTTCGGTGCCTTTCCGGCGCAGGCCGCCAGCAACACCAGCAACGGGACGAGGGCGAGGGAGCGAGTGACGTTCATGTCGGTTCCGATCAGGCCTGGAAGTCCAGGTCCGGCGAGAGGCGGTAGGCGGCCCGTAGTTCTTCCAGGCCGGGGGGAGTACCAAGTACGCCGACATCGCCGCCTCGGCGCGAACGCAGCCGCGCCGCCGCCTCGGCCAGCAACGCCAGTCCGGCGCTGTCCAGACGAGTCACGCCGCTCAGGTCGAGGCGCGCGCTGCCGTCCAGCAATCCTTGCAGCTGCGGCCACAGCGCGGTGGCCGCGCCGCGGTCGAGCGCGCCGGTGGCGACCAGCGCGTCGCCGTCGCGATACAGCCTGGCGTCGTTACTTGCCATTGCTCGGCTGCGTGCTGAGGGTGCCGCCGCGCAGTTCCTTGGCGACCTCGGCGATGCCCTTCTGGCGCAGCGGGGCGTCGAACTGGTTGCGGAAGGTCTGCACGTAGGAAATGCCCTCGATCACCACGTCGAAGATCTTCCACTGGCCGTTGACGTTGCGCATCAGGTAGTCGATCGGGGTCGGATCGTCACCCTGGCGCAGCAGCTCGGTGGACACCTTCACGCCACGGTTGCCCGGCAGCGCGGTCTCGGACTTGCCGCGGAAGCTGGGCTTGCCGTCGAAGCTCAGCAGCGCCGAGCCGTAGCGCTGCATCAGGCTGTCGGCCATCGCATCGGCGAACAGCTGCACGTCGGCCTCGGAGGCACCGCGCGCATGCACGCCCAGCACCAGGCGCGCGGCGTACTCGCGGTCGAACAGCTGGTTGAGCTGGGTGTCGATGTACTGGCGCAGTGCGGCCGGGTTCTGCTTGAACTCGGGGCGACGCTGCTGCAGCGTGGTCAGCACGTTGCTGCTGGCGTCGATCACGGTCTTGGTGGCGGCGCCCTGGCTGGCACTGGCGGCCGGCGCGGCGGCCTGTGCGAACACGGTGGCGGGCGCGCCGGCGAACAGGGCGGCGGTCAGGACGGTCGAAAGCAACTGGGTCTTCATTTCTGCGGCTCCGTGGGAGTAGGCGTGGTTGCGTCGGATGCGGCCGGCGCTTGGCCTGATCCGGATTCATTTCCGGATTTATCGCCGCCACCACTGAACATGTACTTGCCGACCAGCTGGATCAGATCTACAGCGGGCTGGGTGAAGGCGATCTCGTCGCCGGGCTTGAGCACGTCGGGATCGCCACCGGGCTGCAACCCGATATAGCTCTCACCGAGCAGACCGCTGGTGAAGATGCCGGCCGAGGTGTCGGCAGGCAGATCCTTGTACTGGTCGTCCATGGTCAGCGTCACCACCGACTCGAAGGTCTTCGGGTCCAGGCTGATGTTGCTGACCTGGCCGACGTTGACGCCGCCGATGCGCACCGGCGCCTGCTTCCTGAGCTGGCCGATCTGGGTGAAGCGGGCGGTCAGGTCGTACTCGCTGCTGCCCAGGCCCCAGCGCTTGTTGGTCGAGGCCACCGCCAGCACCAGCAGCGAGGCCAGGGTCAGCACCAGGAAGGCGCCGACGGCGAATTCGAGTCGGGGTCCACGCATGGCCATGGTCATTGCATCCTTTGTCTAACGGTCGCCACGGCCTGGGCCGAAGCGGGCTTTTCTTCGAGTCCCCGCACATGGATGTGCGGGCTTTTGCGAGGGACTCGCATTATTGGAACATGAGTGCTGAAAGCACGAAATTGAACATCAGCACCAGCAACGAGGCGTTCACCACCGCGCGGGTGGTGGCCACCGAGGTGCCCTCGATGGTCGGCTCGGCGTTGAAGCCGACATAGGCGGCGACCAGCGCGGCGGTACCGCCGAACACGGCCGACTTGAGCATCGCCACGCCGAAGTCGTTCCACAGGTCCACGCTGTTGCGCAGGCCCGACCAGAACGTGCCGTTGTCGATGCCCAGCGCATGCACCGCTTCGAAATAACCACCGGTGATCGCCAGCGAGCAGAACACGCCGGTCAGCAGCGGCACGGTCAGCACCGCCGCCCAGAAGCGTGGCGCCACCGCCTTGGCGACCGGATCGATCGCCATCAGTTCCAGCGCCTTGATCTGGTCGGTGGCGCGCATCAGGCCCAGCTCGGCGGCGATCGAGCTGCCGGCGCGGCCGATGAACAGCAGCGCGGTCAGCACCGGCGCCAGTTCGCGGTACAGCGACAGGCCCAGCAGCGTGGACAGCGCATCCGACGCCCCGTAGGTGGTCAGCGTGCGGTAGCCCTGCAAGGTCAGCACCAGCCCGACGAAGGCACCGCCGACCGCGATGATCGGCAGCGAGCGCGCACCGATCTTGTAGATCTCGCGGGTCAGCTCGGCCAGGAAGTCGCGGGTCGGCAGCGAACCGCGCATCACCGTCAGCGAGAACAGGCCGGCGCGGCCGAGCGAGCGGATCGATTCGGCGAAGGCCATCAGGCGGCACTCCTGGCTGCGCGCGGAGCGGCATCGAACGGGATCGGGCCGTCAGGATTGCCATGCAGGAACTGCTGCACGAGCGGGTCGGTACTGGCTTCCAGCTGCGCCGGGGTGCCGGAGAACACGATGCTGCCGTTGGCGATCACCACCGCCTGATCGCAGATCGGCAAGGTCTCGTGGACGTGGTGGCTGACGATGATGCTGGTCAGGCCGAGGCTGTCGTTGAGGCGCTGGATCAGGCTCATGATCACGCCCGAGGCGATCGGGTCGAGCCCGGTCAGCGGCTCGTCGTAGATCATCAGCGGCGGGTCCAGGGCCAGCGCGCGGGCCAGCGCCACGCGTCGCGCCATACCGCCGGACAGTTCGCGCGGCCAGGCATCGGCCGCGGCGAGCAGGCCGACCGCGTGCAGCTTCATCTGCACGATGCGGGCGATCAGCGCCTTGGGCAGTCTGGTGTGGGTGCGCAATGGCAGCGCGACGTTGTCGGCCACGCTCAGGTCGGTCAGCAGGCCGTTGCCCTGCAGCAGCACGCCGACGTTGCGGCGGGTCTCCAGCAGCGCGCGGGTGCCGATCGGGATCGGCGCGTCGAACAGCTTCACCGTGCCGGCAACCGGACGCAGCTCACCGGTCAGCGCCGCCAGCAGCGTGGACTTGCCGCTGCCCGACGGACCGAGGATCGCGGTGATGCTGCCGCGCGGCACATCGAGCGATACGTCGCGCAGGATCGTGCGACCGCTACGGTCGATGCGGACGCCGGACAACTGCACGACAGGGGATTCGGAAGCTGTCATCGCCACCATTAACAGAAAATCAACGCGCTAGGTTTACGTCCACCGGCTGAACTCAGCCGGACTAAGTTTTTCAGAACTGGACGGTCCAGTATTATCTCATCCCGGGGGCCGTTCGACCACCGGTCAGGTGCATGAATAGGGAACAGGCTGTTTTGTGCACGGGCTGGCCATCTTTGTTATCCGGTCTGGGCGTGTGTCTGGACTTGCCGGCGAGTCAGGCCGCGCAGCGGCCATTCATGAAGATGGAAGCGGTGTCGGACTCTTGCGGATCGGGTTGATCGGGCCCCTGTGGGAGGGACTTCAGTCCCGACGCCTTCCTGGGCAGCCTGTCGGGACTGAAGTCCCTCCCACAAGACCGCAAAGCGCGAGGCACAACCTGATGACGTCTTATCGTCTGCGACCACCCTGCGGCACTATGTCCTGATGGCCGACGCAGTACCCGATTTCCGTCTCTATCACTCCAATTCGCTCGAAGTGCTGGCATCGCTGCTGGCGCACGAGCTGCGTCGGCCGGTACCCGGCCAGCCATTGCTGGTGCCGGAGACGGTGCTGATTCCGCAGGTGGCGATGCGGCGCTGGCTGCAATCGACCCTGGCCGCCGAGTACGGCGTCGCCGCCAATCTGGAATTCCTCACCCCGGGCGAGTTCGTCGCGCGCGCGCTGGGCGCCAACGTGCCCGGCGAGCGCGACGACCTGGATGCGGCCGGCCTGCACTGGCGGCTGTACGCGGCGCTGACCGACCCGGAGCTGCTGGCACGGCCGGCGATGGCGCAACTGGCCGGTTATCTGTCCGGCGCCGATCCGCTCAAGCCGTGGGCGCTGGCCGGCGAGCTGGGCTCGGTGTTCGAGAAGTACCAGGCCTGGCGCCGCGACTGGCTGCTGCGCTGGGAAGCCGGGGCCGATCCGGGCGATCCGCAGGCGATCCTGTGGCGCGACATCGCCGGCGGCAGCCAGCACCGCGCGCGCCGCATCAATGACTATCTGGCGCGCTACGAGGGCGTCGGCAAACCGTTGCCGCAGGGCCTGCCAGCACGCGTGTTCGCCTTCGCCACGCTCAATGTGTCGCCGGACGTGCTGCGGGTGATCGCCACCCAGGCGCGCGCCGGCACGCTGCATTTCTACCTGCCGACACCGACCCAGGCCTACTGGGGCGACCTGCAGACGCTGGCCGAGAAACTGCGTGGCGGGGTCGAGGATCCATTCAACGAATTCGCCGGCGAGAACCGCCTGCTGCAGGCCTGGGGCGCGGCCGGACGTGATTTCATGGCGGTGCTGGGCAGCTACGAGGTGGTGCATCCGGCGGGCGAGATCGGTGCCTATGCCGAGCCGGAGGCACGCGGTGGTCTGAATCTGGACGAAGGCGGCCTGCGCGATTCGCTGCTGCATCGCCTGCAGGCCGACCTGTTCCACCGGCATGCGCAGCCATCCGGCGCATTGCGGCCCACGCTGCGCGCCGACGACCCGAGCCTGCAGGTGCATGCCTGCCACACCCGTCTGCGCGAACTGCAGGTGCTGCACGACCAGTTGCGCGGATTGCTGGAAGACCGTCGCTTCGATCCGCCATTGCAGCCGCGCGAGATCGCGGTGCTGGCGCCGGACATCGATCCGTACGTGCCGTACCTGGAAGCGGTGTTCGGCGGCCAGGACGGCGCCGCGCACATTCCTTACGCGCTCGCCGATACCAGCCCGCTGGCCGGCGAGCCGCTGGCCGAGGTGTTCGTGCGCCTGCTGGGCTTGCCGATATCGCGCTTCGGCCTCAACGAGATTCTCGACCTGCTCGGCAGCGCGCCGATCGCCACGGCCGCCGGCCTGGATGCGCCCGCGCTGGAACGCCTGCACGGCTGGCTGCAGGCGGCCGGCGCGCGCTGGGGCCTGGACGCTGCACATCGCGCCGGCCACCTGGCGCCGGCTGACGATGCCTACACCTGGCAGTTCGCGCTGGACCGGCTGCTGCTCGGCCACGCCAGCGGCGGCGAAGGCGAGATCGCCGGCGTGGCGCCGTGGACCGAACTGGAAGGCGGCGCGCTCGACGCGCTCGATCAGTTGATCCGGCTGCTGCGCGTGCTCGCCCGCCATCAGAAGACCCTCGCCGAGGCACTGACCCCGGTGGCGTGGCGTGAACGCCTGCTCGGCCTGCTCAACGCGCTGTTGCCACAAGAGCCATCCGATCCGGCCGGGCAGCGTGCATTGGACCGGCTGCGCAAGTTGATCGGCGAATTCGCCGATCAAGCCGCGAAGGCCGGTTTCGCCGAACCGGTGCCGGCCGAGGTGGTACGCGCGCATTTCAGTGCGGTGCTGGCCGAGGCCGACACGCGCGCGCCGCTGCTGACCGGCGGCATCAGCTTCGGGCGCATGGTGCCGATGCGCTTGCTGCCGTTCCGGGTGATCTGTGTGCTCGGTTTGAACGACGGCGATTTCCCGCGCCGCGACCCGGCTGCCGGCTTGAGTCGCTTGACCGCCGAACTCGGCACCGCACGCCGCCGTCACGGCGACCGCTCGCTGCGCGAGGACGATCGCTTCCTGTTCCTGCAGCTGTTCGCCTCGGCGCAGGACGTGTTCTATCTGAGTTACCTCGGTGCCGATCCGCGCGACGGCAGTGAGCGCGAGCCGTCGGTGCTGGTCAGCGAGCTGGTCGAGGCCGCCGCGCAGTACCACGTCGATGCGGACGCGGCGAAGAAACAGCTGGTGGTGCGACATCCGTTGCAGCCGTTCGCGGCGGCCGCGTTCGGTGGCGATGAGCCGCGTCGCTTCAGCTATCGCGCGCAGTGGCATCCGGCTGCCGGCAGTCTCGGGGGGGCGCGGCAGGCGCTGGCGCCATGGTTTGAACAACCACTGCCGGCGCCAGTCGAGGCCGAACAGGAACTGTCGCTGGATGCGCTGCGGCGCTTCCTGCTCGATCCGGCCGGCCAGTTCCTGGCGCAGCGGCTGGGCCTGCGCCTGCCCGATCCGATCGAGCAGTCCGAGGATGTCGAACCGCTGGTGATACCGGCGCGCGGGCTGGAGCGCGTGCACTTGCAGCAGGCGCTGACCGAAGCCGTGTTGGAGCACCACGAGGACGGTCTGTACGAACATCTGCGTGCCCGCGCGCTGCTGCCGTCCGGCGCGCTCGGCGCGCGCCAGTTCCAGGCGCTGCTCGGCACGACGCGTCCTTATGTCGAGGCTTACGCGCAGTGGCGCGGCGAGCAGCCGGCCCATTCCGAGCGCTATGAAGTCGACATCGACGGCGTGCGCCTGCACGGGCGCGTCGATGGCATCCACGCCGGCGGCATCGCGCGCTTGCGGGTCGGCGCGCTCAACGGCAATGCCGCGATCCGTTCCGGCCTGGATTGGCTGCTGGCCAACGCCGCGGGCGCGGCGCTGCCGCTGGTGCAGTTTCACGATGAGGAATTCGGGATCGGCCCGCATCTGCTGCCGCCGCCACCGCCTGCACAGGCGATCGAAGCGCTGCGCGCGCTGCTGCGGTTGCGCGCGCGCGGGCTGCGCGAACCGTTGCTGTTCGCGCCCTACACCGGCTGGGAGATCTGGAGCAGCGACGAGAGCAAGCGTCGCGAGCTGGCGCGCAAGAAGTGGCACGGCGACGGCAACGACAGCTGGGCCGAAGGCGAGGGCGAGGCGATCGCGCTGGCGTTGCGCGGACGCGACCCGTTCGCTGATGCCGCCGGCTACGCGCAGCTGGAACGCAACAGCCTGCTGGTCTATGGCGCGGTGTGCATGGGCCATGTGTTCGGCGCCACCGCCGAGGCAGAAGCATGAGCGAGATCCTCGACGACCCGTACCTGTCGCTGCCGCTGGACGGCGTGCGCCTGATCGAAGCCAGCGCCGGCACCGGCAAGACCTTCACCCTGGCCACGCTGTTCACCCGGCTGGTGGTCGAGCGCGAGCTGCGCATCGGCCAGGTGCTGGCGGTGACCTTCACCGAGGCGGCAACCCAAGAGCTGCGCAAGCGCATCCGCGAGCGGCTGGCGCTGGCGGCGACGCTGGTCGGGCAGGACGCGCGTGTCGATGACGCGCCGGAAGTCACGCTGACCCGCGCGATCCTGCAGCGCCATCTGCAGGAAAACACCGAGAGTCCGCAGCAACTGGCGCGGCGCCTGCAAATCGCCGCCGAAGAAACCGATCTGGCCGCGATCTTCACCATCCACGGCTTCTGCGCGCGAGTGCTGCGCGAGCATGCGCTGGAGAGCGGCCACGGCTTCGATGCGCCCGAACTGCTCGGCAACGTGCGCGATCTGTACGACGAACTGGCCGCCGATCTATGGCGCGTGCATGCCGCCGATCCCGCCGATGCCGATGCGCTGACGGATCTGTGGAACGGCCCGGAAGCGCTGGCCAAGGATCTGGCGGCGCTAGTCGGCGATCTGCCGCTGCGGCCGGAACCGGACGCATACGAACTGCAGGATCCACGGCCATTGCTCGAAGCCGCCAGCACCAGACTGGCGGCAGGCCTCATCGAACATGGCGATGCCTATTTCGACCAGCTGATGGCGGCGCTGGAAGCCGACGTGCTCAACCGACAGTCGTACAAGCCCGAGTGGATCGTGCTGCTACAACAGCAGCTGCGGCAGTGGAGCCGGCATCCGCTGCATGGGGAGATCGACGAGCACATCGACAAACACATCGGCAAGCTGACCTTCGAGGCGCTGAGCGCCAAGACCAAGAAGGCGCACGTCGGCAAGACGCCGATATCGCCACTGCAACCGCTGATCGCTGATTTCATGCAGGAACGCGAGCATCTGGCGATCTGGCGCCAGCATCGTGCAAAGGCGCTGCTGCATGCGTTGCGCGATCAGGCCCGCCAGCGGCTGGCCGTGCTCAAGCTGCAGAAGCGCGTGCAGACCTATGACGATCTGATCGATGGTGTCGCCGATGCGCTCGACGGCCCGCGTCGCGAAGCGCTGGTCACCCAGTTGCGCGCGCAGTACCGCATCGCGCTGGTGGACGAATTCCAGGACACCGATGCGCGCCAGTGGCGGATCTTCCAGCGCGTGTTCGGCGATTCGGAAGAAGTCCGCCAGCTCGGCGCGGCGCCGGCGCTGTTTCTGATCGGCGATCCCAAGCAGGCGATCTACGGCTTCCGTGGCGGTGACGTACACACCTACCTGCGCACCAAGGCCCAGGCCGACATCGCCCCGGCGCTCGACCGCAACTTCCGCTCGCGCCCGGCACTGCTGCGCGCGCTCGACCGGCTCTATGCCGATGCCGGCGAGGAGGCGTTCCTGGAAGCGGGGATCCGCTTCGAGCCGGTGCAGCCCGGCACAAAACGTAACGATGCCGACTACCTGCGCAACGGCGCACCAGCTCCGGCGCTGACCGTGCGCGTGCTGCGCAGCGAAGACGGCAAGCCGTTGCTGGCCGAGCCTTCGCGCGCGGAGGCCACCGCCGCCTGCGTCGCCGACATCCACGCGGTGTTGTCCGGGGCGCGTGCAGGTCGCGCGCTGATCGATGGCAAGCCAGTGCAACCCGGCGACATTGCGGTATTGGTGCGCAACCACAAGGAAGCCACACGCGTGCAGCGTGCGCTGACCGCAGCCGGCATTCCCGCCGTCGCCGCAGGCCGGCAAAGCCTGTACGCCACGCCGGAGGCGCACGAACTGCGCCTGCTGCTGCTCGCACTGCTGCAACCATCCGACGAAGGCCGCCTGCGTGCTGCGTTGGCGACGTTGCTGCTCGGCGAGGATGCCAGCGCGATCGCCGCACTGGAAACCGACGGCGAGTGTCAGCGTGAACATCAGGATCGCCTGCTGCATTGGCGCGAACGCTGGCAGCGCGGCGGCCCGTTCGCGCTGGTGGCCGACCTGTGCGCCGAGCAGGCAGAACGCCTGCTTGGCCTGGTCGATGGCGAGCGGCGCCTCACCAACTACCTGCAGCTTGGCGAGCTGATGCAGGAAGCCGCAACGCGCACGCTCGGCCTGCATGGCCTGCTCGACTGGCTGCAACTGCAGATCGCCCACGCCGATGCCAACGATGAGGCGCAGCTGCTGCGGCTGGAGTCGGACGCGCAGCGCGTGCAGATCATCACCCTGCACAAGAGCAAGGGCCTGGAATACCCGCTGGTGTACCTGCCGTTCGTCGGCATCGGCAGCCGTGCCGGCATCAAGGGCAACCACTGCACGATCCACACCGGCGACGTCCGCGAACTGCATTGGAAGATCGACAAGGACGAGGCCTGGGAAGCCGCCGGCAAGCAGGCCCAGCGCGCGCAGGAAGCCGAGGAGGCACGCCTGCTCTACGTCGGCCTGACCCGCGGCGTGCACGCACTGTGGATCGCCACCGGCGATCTGGCCGATGCCAGCCGATCGCGGCTGGCACCGCTGCTGTCGAACCGGGATGCCCTCGCCGCGCATGCGGACGTGCGCATCATCGAAGCGTCGGCCGAAGCACCGCCGCCGCGCTTGCCAGCGACGCAGGACGACGCGCCGCCGCCGCCGCGCGCGATCACCCGCGCGGTGCCGCACGACTGGTGGGTATACAGCTTCACCCAGCTCGCGCACGCCGATGCCGGCCACGACACCAATGCTGCCGCCACCGAAGACAGCGGCGCGGCTACTGATGAGCCTGCGGGTGTCGCCGACATCGCCGACGAAGAACCGGTGGTGACCGATGTGTTCGATCCACGCTTTGCCGGCAGCCGTTTCGGCAACGTGCTGCACAAGGCGCTGGAGGACGTGGATTTTTCCGCTTGGGCCAGCTGGCGTGCCGGTGATGCCGCGCCCACCGGTCAGGAGCAGATCCTGCGCGATGCATTGCTGGGCAAGGACGGCGGCTACGAACAGAAGGACGTCGAGGACGGCATCGCACGGCTGACGCCGCTGGTCGGCCAGACCCTGACCGTCGCTTTGCCCGAAGGCGGCGCGCTGCACTCGCTGGATGTGCACGAGCGCCGCGCCGAGATCGAATTCCACTTCGCGATGCAGCCCACCACGGTGCCGGCGTTGCTGGCGCTGCTGCATGCGCATGGCGTGACCGAGCAGCGTCGCGGCTTCGGCCTGCGCCAGCGGCTGGAAGGCCTGATGACCGGCAAGATCGACTTGACCTACGTGCGCGAGCGGCGCTGGTACGTGCTCGACTACAAGTCCAACCGCCTAGCGAGTTACGACGCCGCGCGTCTGGCCGCGGCGATGCATGACAGCGAGTACGACCTGCAGGCCTTGATCTATACCGTCGCACTGCACCGTTGGTTGCGCTTCCGGCTCGGCGCGGACTACGACTACGCACGCGACTTCGGCGGCGTGCGTTATCTGTTCTGTCGCGGCCTCGACGCCGCACGTGATCCCTCGCCGGGCCTGTACGTGCACCGCTTCGCGCCGGAGCTGGTGCACGCGCTCGACGCACTGTTCGCCGGCGGCGAAGCCGCGCACGCACGCATGCTGGCACGCCTGGGAGGCACGCCATGAGCCTGCTCGACGACCTGCTGCGCAACGGCGTACTGCGCACGCTCGATCATGCCTTCGCGCAAAGCCTGCGCCGGCTCGACCCGGACACGCCGGACACGGTGCTGGCCGCCGCCGCGCTGGCTTCTCTGGCGGTGGCGCAAGGGCATGCCGCGTTCGATCCCGTGCAACCGCAGCGTCTGACCGAAACGCCGTTGGCGTGGCCGGATCCGCAGACGTGGCGGGAGCAGCTGACGACTTCGCGCTGGGTGGAAGCGCCCGCAGACAACACGAGCCCCTCTGGCGAACACACCCCGCTGGTACTCGAACACGGCCTGCTCTACCTGCGCCGTTATCGCGAGTACGAACGACGCCTCGCACTCGGTCTGCAACGCATCGCCGCACACGCCGCTGACACGACCGATATCACCGCGCTGGCACCGCTGTTCGAGCAGTTGTTCCCGCGCGATGGCGAAGACCACCAGGCCCGCGCCGCCGCCGTAGCCCTGCGCCACACGCTGATGCTGATCACCGGCGGCCCCGGCACCGGCAAGACCACTACCATCGCGCGCCTGCTGGTGTTGCTGCAGGCGCAAGCCCGACAGGCCGGCACCATCGCACCACGCATCGCACTGGCCGCACCCACCGGCCGCGCCGCCGAGCGCATGGCCGAGAGCTTGCGCAACGCATTGCAGACGTTGCCGGCCGCCGGTATCGACCCTGCGTTGTACGAGGGCTTGCCGACCACCGGCACCACGCTGCATCGCCTGCTCGGCACGATCCCGGATTCACCGCGCTTCCGCCATCACGCCGACAACCCGCTGCCGTTCGACGTGGTGGTGGTCGACGAAGCCTCGATGATCGATCTGCCGTTGATGGCCAAACTGGTCGAAGCAGTCGCCGATGGCGCACGCCTGATACTGCTCGGCGACCCGGACCAGCTGCCGTCGGTGGAAGCCGGCGACGTGCTCGCCGCGATCCTGCACGCTGCCGGCGACGGCAAGCAGCTGACCGCCGACGATGCACGCGCACTGCAACCGCTGCTTGGCGAGACACCGTCGGCGCAGCAGACCGAATCCGGTTTCGCCGGCCGCCGGGTACACCTGCAACGCGGCTACCGCCAGAGCGGCGAGTTGATGCTGGCACCATTGGCCGAGGCCGTGCGTACCGGCGAAGCAGGCACGGCCCTGCAGCTGTTGCGCGAAGGCCTGCCCGGCGTGCACTTCCACGAAGGCGCGGAAGATCCGCTGCAGTTGCATCGCGAGCATCTGCTCGCGCACTGGCGGGCGTTGACCGACGCAGTCGATCCCACTGAGGCCCTTACGCTGGCCGGCCGACTGCGCCTGCTCACCGCAGTACGTGAAGGCCCGCAGGGCGCACGCGGACTCAACGCCCGCATCGAGGAACTGCTCGCCGGCAGCTCGCGTCGCGGCACACGGCCGGGCAACTTCCACGGACGATTGCTGCTGATCACCGAGAACAGCTACCGCCACCGCCTGTTCAACGGCGACATCGGTATCTGCTTGAGAGACGCGCGTGGCGCGCTGGTGGCCTGGTTCCCTGGCGACACACCGGATGCACCCCGCGCCTTCCACCCCACCGCCCTGCCGGCCCACGAAAGCGCCTTCGCGATGACCGTGCACAAGGCACAAGGCTCGGAGTTCGACGAGGTCTGGCTGCAACTGCCACGCCGCGACAACCGCGTGCTCTCGCGCGAACTGGTTTACACCGGCCTGACCCGCGCCCGCCGCGCGTTGCACATCGCCGCCAGCGCTGAAGTACTGCAGGCCGCACTGGCACGACATGCGACACGTCTATCGGGGTTGGCGCGGCGGCTGGGGGGGGATCAAAGTGATTCTCCCGCTTCAACGCAGGCGCCGGTACCGGAGGCACCGAGCTTCAGTTCGCGTCCGGAGCAAGGCACGCTGTTCTAAGTGCCCGTCCACGATCTCTGCGAGTCGCAGAAACGTCGAAACATCGTCATTCCCGCGAAAGCGGGAATCCAAGGACTTGGCTGTTACTCATCGTTGCTGAAGAGCCAATGTCCATGGATTCCCGCTTTCGCGGGAATGACGAGCAAAAGCAGGTTTTTTGGAGCCAGCGGGAGATCGCGAACAAGCTCCAAGGCCCCCGACTACCTGACGCCAAACCCCCCATGGCTGGGCTGATCCGTGGAGCGAGACGCGTCTTGTGCCTGCACAGCATGCTGATTGGCCGCTTCAAGCTTCTGCAGATTCTCAGCCAAGGGCTGCTTGACCGCTTCAGCCTTATCGACATGCGCGCGCAACACATCCATATCGTTTCCCGGATTTTTCCAGGTTGCGAACACATTGCCGTTGGTCGGGCTGGGGACGACGTCCTGGATCGCGGGCAGCGGTGGCTGATGTAGCCGGGCCTGCACAGCGAGTGCGCCTGCGATGCGCTCCTTGTCCTGCTGATTCGTATAGACGCCGGCGTCTGGACCCAGCCTGTCGAGTCCGGTCAAAGCCTGCTTGAAGTGCGGATCATCGCGAAGCCGCGCTTCACGTTGTGGATCGGGTCGTGCCTCGCTCGCACTGAACGTGCGTCCGGAGTTGCCGAGCCCCGGTACCGTGGGTTTGATCGACTCATCCAGCTGCCGTCCCGACGCCGGGGCCCAGTGACCGAAGGCACCGTCCTTCTTCGGTTCGGGAAGGCCCGCATCGCGCAGAACGCTGTCGGCCAAGGTGTTGGAATTCTGCAGCTGGGGATCGTAGGGGTACTTGTCATCCTTGGTTTTGGCGTTGGCGATCATCCGTTCCCAGGTTTTGGACAGATCCGCCCCGTGGGTGATCTCCTCCCGATACTGCTTCTGCCCGGTCGCGTTCGGATTGTCGGGATGATCGGGATTGCTCTTGTCGTAGGGGAGGTTGGTCTCGACATGCATCCTCCCGTAATGCAACCCGGGCTGCGCATCGCCCGTCCATCCGCTGATCGTGTGCTGGTTGCCGTCCTTGTCCGTGTAGAGAAGGAACTTGTGGTGGTACTCCTTCCCCAGTGCCGAGCCGATGTTGCGGTATCCAACTTCAATCTTCTCGTCCATGAAGTGCTCCAGGTTTGCTACTGGTTCTTGATGTGGACGGCGTCGACGTGCGTCACCTTGCCCTCAGGATCCAGGGTGAAGGTCATCACCACGGAACGCGCATCCGGATCCAGCATCGCCTGACCCTTGTCGTCCCTGACGACCACCTTTCCGGGTGTGTTCTCGACGATCTTCGACGTGGCAGATTTCCCGAATGCATCCAGGACGACGGTTTTTCCGGTGCCCAACGGGAAGTACTGGGTGACGATGTTGCTGACATCGATCTGTTCGAATCGAACGGGCTTTCGGGATGCGTAAATCTCTTCAAGCATGGGGCCAGCTCCTGATTTCATGACATCTTCCTGTGTCGGGGCGGTACGTGCTGTGTCTGCACTGGCGCAGGACGATAGTGGAATCATCGCAATGGCGGTCAGTGCAAAGGCCGTGGTCCATCGGCTCGGCATGATGCGTGGCATGGTGATCTCCTGTTGCAGCCAATCCCCGCATGGATCAAGTGCCATGGCCTACAGGGATTCCATATGGGCAGCTGGCAGCCTACTACAGCCGATCGTGGCTCGATGAATGGGTAATCAAGAGATGCGAAGCAGTACGAAGCAGGGCCAGAGTGCAGCTTTCCAGCTCACCTTGAAGATTCGCGTAGAAGATCGATCAACAGCTGCTCGGCGTCCATGAGAAGTCACAGAACGCATAGTAATCTGCGGCAGCGCAGCTCCTCTCGATCAGGGCTTTCATGGTCATCCTGTCAGCAATCTCGTATTTCCTTACCCAGCACCCTTTCTGGGCCTGGCCCGTCATCATGGCGGTGGGGGTATTGCTGGCTCACGCGCTGGCCAAATGGCGAAAGAAGGGTGCCTGGTATGGGCTGATCCTGGCCTTCTTCATCTATGGCCAGATCAACTTCTTCACCGCACACATCTTCAATGCGCTGTTTCTGCAGGCATTCGGGGTCGACGGAACGGCGGTCATCACCCAGACGCAGGAAACCAGTTCGACCCTGAATGACCAGCCTGTCTGGGGTTATGACGTGGTGATGAAAACGGCTGATGGCCATGACGTGGTGACGCAGTTCGACACGATGTCTGCCAGCATCTATCCGATCACCAACGCCATCCTCATCCCGCCCGAGGGCGAGACGTTCATGGTCAGATATATTCCGGGGTTCCCGCGCAATTTCGTCGTCATGCGCGAGCTTTCACCCTATGGAAAAAGATACCTGATCAACGAGGATCGCCAGCCGGTGGAGAAAGCGGCGGCGCAGTTTGCCGTCAGTCCGGGCAACAGGGCTTTCATCGCGGAATATCGGGAGTCGCTGGCCGTGTTCATCGCCAAGCACCACGATGACGCCGATCCTGCCCTGATCAAGATCTACAGGGCGCAGCTGGAGGCCTTGCCGCGAGCGGATTGAGCGCCTCGCCTCAAGGCGGATTGCGTCTGCGCAAGCCCGTCGCTCTGTTGCATCCCCGGTCGCGAAGCCACACCGTTCCAGCCAGCGGTCTGACGGGCGCAGCTCAGGCGTGCCGCATCCGGATCCGGGCACTTGCTTGCTGTGCCGTTCGAAGGCACCTCACCGATACGGCCCCGGCCCGCGCCAGACCGCTTCTCCCCGGTGGTAGACCTCCATCATGTTGATGACCTCGCGAGCATCGCCGATGGCTTTCAATTCCGGGGAGTCCGGGGCTAGCAGGCGGCACTTGCCGGAGCCGCGCCTCAACGCGGTCTCCAACGGGCAGACCATGCGGTAGTCGGTGCCTGGCAGGATGACGGCGATTTCCGTCATGCCCTGCTCCTTCCACGCGCGCAGCTGGGTTTCGCTGCGCTGGTCGTAATAGACCTGATAGCCGCCTACGCCCAGGCTGGGATTGCCGGTATTGCGATCGTTGCGGTAGCCCTGATTGGTGCCGGGGTTGTTGGACTGCCCGTCGTCGGCATCGGCGATGTCTCGATCAAGCGAGCCCGGTGGCCGGCCGGTCCAGGTCTCGGTGCGGCGCGTGGGCGGGGGGCTTGCGGCGGGGGCCTGGGCCTGGCTGCGCGCGGCGTCGTCCTGCGGGCGAGGCGGCACCGGCAGCCATTCGTCCGAGCGTGGCGTCGGCGTGGGAAGGCGACGGGTCGCCTGGGTGTCCTCGTCGGGTGGCAACGGATCGTTGGAGTGCTGGACCAGCGTGGAGCGGACAGGCGAGGACGCCGGGCGCGTCCGGGCCGGCTTGTGCGCTTGCGGCGGCGGGCTGGGCGGGGTCTTTGTGGGGTGGTCGGACGGGGGCGTCCTGCCGACCAGATCCACTTTCATCCTGCCACCGCCGGCGGCGCCTTGTGGCGTCGTCATGGTGGGCTTGGAGGCAGACAACAGGATGAGCAGCATCAGCAGATGCACCAGTGCGCTGATGAGCGCGGCGAGCCATGGCTCCAGACGTTCGACCCAGGGCCTGGCCCTGGTGTCCACGCGGGTCGATGTGTTGCTCATGCCGCCGAGGGTTCGTCGAGATTGCGGGCGGCCTTCATGCAGGATCTACAGCGCGGGGCCGGTGGGGGAGCGACATCCTAACGCGTACCAGGCCGCGCAAGAGGTCAGCTTCACGATAAAGGCGTCGATGTCTTTCGGTACCGACTGCGGCGACGGCGCCCAGTGACAGGGCGTACCCGGCAAGTCGCTTGCCTGGGCCGGTGACCTGCCGTGACCGGGCAGCTGAAACCACGGGCACTCCGGTGCACTATCCGCGTTGCCACATCCACGATCGTCCCGCCATGAGCAAGCCCGCCGGCAAGATCCATTTCGAAGCCAAGCTGCTGCGACCCGTGGCGCCCAGGGGGGCAGCCTGGATGTTTCTCGTGTTGCCGGCGGAGGCGAGCGCGAAGCTGCCGACGCGCAGCATGGTCACGGTGGATGGCACGCTCGCCGGCTATCCGTTCCAGGCCACGCTGGAACCGGATGGACAGGGTGGTCATTGGCTCAAGATCGACAAGGCGCTGCGGGATGCCGCCGGGCTTGCGGTCGGCGATACCGCCGTATTCGAGATCGCACCGGTGGAAGTGGAGCCGGAACCCGCGGTGCCGTCCGACCTGCGCACGGCACTTGCCGCGCATCCGGCCGCGCGTTCCGTGTGGGATGACATCACACCGGTGGCGCGACGCGACTGGATCCACTGGATCACTTCGGGCAAGAAGGCCGAAACGCGCGGACGCCGCATCCATACCGCCTGCGACATGCTCGCCTCGGGCAAGCGCCGCGCGTGCTGCTTCGATCGTTCGGGCATCTACAGCAAGGGGTTCAGTGCGCCGGAAGCGGCGGACTAGAGGACCCGATCCGAGGCGGGCTCGTCCGCGACTTTTTCTCTCTGGCGCGAAACGGAACGCATGGGTCGCACCAGCCGGGTGGTGTGACACGCGCTGACAAGCATGCTTTGGGTCGTGCTGCAGTGCATCCACTTCCTGCTGCGGCATCGTATGGAGCGCAGCGCCGATCGAAGGGATGTCGAACGAGATTCCGAGGTTATGTCGGCTCGTCTGCGGATGTGAAAAAACACGGCGGATAGGCCGTTTCATGCACGCAGCAACGCCAGGTGCATGAGCCTGGTGCGCAACGCTGACTCGGGCGTGGCCGGCCTGCGTGATGGCGAAATTCTCCATGACACGTGCGGAGCTGCAGGGCATCGAGGCGATGCTGCGATGCAGCTTGCGTGTCAGTCTATGCCATAAATAAGATTTATCTTATAAATGGATTCGCCCACGTCCGATGCGCATGGCCGGCGATGGTCAGCGGAAAGGCTGGGATGAAAGGCGCCTGCAAACGGGGGCGGCGCCACCGCACGACCATCGTTTGTCACAAGCCAACGAGGTGGGGAAATGGATCATTCGGCACTAACCGTTTCAATCCGTAGCGGACTTCTGGCAATGGCGGCCATGGCCGTTTCCGCCGCTCCTTCCGCCAATGCGCAGGACGTCGCGTCCTCCGCCAACCGATCAGGCGAAAGCCGGAACGCGCAGGACGTCACCAATCTGGACGCGGTGCAGGTTACCGGCACCCGCGCCAGCATCCGCAAATCGCAGGCGCTCAAGCAGGATGCGGTAGGCACGCTGGATGCGGTATCGGCCGAGGATGTCGGCAAGTTCCCCGACCAGAACGTGGCCGACTCGCTGCAGCGCATCGCCGGTGTTTCGGTGGATCGCTCCAGCGGCGAATCGCGCTACATCACCGTGCGCGGCTTCGGCCCGGAGTTCAACACGGTGCTGCTCAATGGCCGCACCATGGCCACGGACAATGACGGACGCGAGTTCAGTTTCGATACGCTGCCATCGGAGTTGATCAGCACCGTCGAGGTGTTCAAGACGTCGCAGGCTGACCTGAGCGAAGGTGGCATCGGCGCCACGGTCAACATCCGGACTCGACGGCCGCTGGATAACCCCGGCCTGCATGTCGCAGGCAGTGTGTCGGGCACGCAGGACAGCATGTCCGGCGATATCAAACCCAAGCTGTCGGCGATGATCAGCGATACCAATGCCGATGGCACCTTCGGTGCGGCGCTGGGGGTGGTGCGCTATCAGCGCAACCATCGTTCCGAGTACATCAATACCGATGGCTGGCTGACCGGCGCGGGTGGCGTCAACGGTGTGAGCGGATTGAGCAACGTGGCGGTCCCGCGCACGCTGCAATACCAGGTGACCGAGGAGGAGCGCACGCGCACCGGTATCAACGGCGCCATCGACTGGAAGCCCACCGACACGGTGACGGTCACGCTGGATGCGATGTACTCACGCTACAAGATCAAGTCGCACTACAACGCGCTGGGCCTGTACACCGACCCGGGCGACGTGGAACAGATCACCGCCGATGACAATGGCACGGCCACTTCGTTCGTGCGCAAGGATACCGGCGGGCTGGCCAACGACTTCGTCGTGGCGAGCTTTCCGCGCGACTCCACCAACCAGCAGGCCGGTATCAACGTAGCCTGGCAGCTGGGCGAGCAGACCACGCTGGATTTCGACGGGTCCTACTCCAAGGCCGAGGAAAACAGCGGCGGCAAGCAGTACTTCATGGTGATGGGCGCGCGCAACGTGGGTACCAATCCGACCTGGAACCTCAACCCTGGCGGCTTCCCCAGCTATTCCAACCTGCTGTCCACCATCGACACCTCCGATCTGCGCGCGCATTACGTTGGCCGCGAAGGTGACAACCGCAGGGACGAGATTTACGAAGGCAAGCTCGACCTGACCCGCAATTTCACCGACGGCACGTTGTCGATGCTGAAATTCGGAATTTCAGGTTCCAAGCGCACCAAGAGCAGCGTGACCCTGCGCAGCTCGGACAACGATCTCAACTGCGCCTACTGCGGCTACGAGGTCCGCGTGCCTGCGGACCTGACCAGCGTGTTCAACACCGGCTCGCTGGTCAATGGCGCCTCGGTCGGCTCGCCGACGCAATGGCTGACCTACGATGCCGAGCGCTATTTCCAATTCCTCTCCAGCCCGGCGGCCTACAACCAGTTCGCACCAGGCGGCGAGTTCTACAACCCGGATGATCCCGATCGCGCCCAGCGCATCGCCGATGCCATCGCCAAGTACGGTGGCTATACCGCCGTGCCGGTGGCGCAAAGTCCGTGGCAGGTGCGCGAGAAGAGCTACGCGGCCTATGCGATGGCCAACTTCGAGAACAGCTTTCGCGACATGCCGTGGGTGCTGAACGTGGGCGTGCGCTTCGTCAAGACCGACGTGGTATCCGATGCGGTGTCGTCGCAGGTGGAATCGATCACCGGCAATCCCGGTGATCCCACCAACGCCCAGGTGCACTTCACCCCGCCGATCCCGATTTCGCGCAGCGCCAGCTACAACGACTGGCTGCCTTCGTTGAACTTCCGCATCAACCTGCGCGACGACCTGGTGCTGCGTGCCTCGGCGTCGGAAACGCTCACGCGCCCCACGCTGACCAGCCTGCGCATCAGCCAGAGCATCGGCGTGCGCCCGCCCGGCCCGGGTTCGATGAGCAGCGGCAATGTGGACCTGAAGCCGTACAAGGCGCGCAACTACGACCTGGGCGCGGAGTGGTACTTCAACGACACCAGCTACCTGGGGTTGGCCGGCTTCTACAAGAAGGTGGACAACTTCATCACCAACATCACCCGTGACACCACCATCCTGGGTTATCCGTTCCAGGAAACGTTGCCGGTCAACGCCAACACCGCCGTGGTCAAGGGGGCCGAGCTGTCGTTCCAGTACACCTTCGATCAGCTGCCGGAGCCGTTTGACGGGTTGGGCGTGCAGGCCAACTACACCTACGTGGACAGCCAGCAGACCTTCGATCCGGCCATCGCCACCGGTCAGTTCGCGGTGGTCGGGTTGGCCAACTCCGGCAACCTGGTGTTGTTCTACGAGAAGGACCGTCTCAGCCTGCGCGCGGCCTACAACTGGCGCGACGAGTATCTGGCCGCGGTTCGTGGTTCGCAGGGTGAGCCGACCACGGTCAAGCCTTATGGACAGGTGGACGTGAGCGCGAACCTCAAGATCACCGATCACGTTTCGGTGTTCGCCGAGGCCACCAATCTGAACAATGAAATCGAGGAAGCCTATTCGCGCTACAGCAATCGCGTGCAGTGGATGGCCAAGAACGGCCGCGCGATATCGCTGGGCATCCGAGGCTCGTGGTGAGGAGAACGATGTTGAAATCGCTGATGTCCGGATCGCGCAAAGGTTTGGCGCTGCTGCTTTCCCTGCTGTTGCCGGTAGCCGCCCTGGCGGCGCCGGCAACCGACTCCGGCGCCACGGTGCGGGAGTGGGAACGTCCGGACGTCAACGAGATCGACCGGGCGCCGATGCGCGCCACCGGTTTTCCCTACGAGTCGGTGGCGCTGGCGCGTGCCGGGCGCATGAGCGATTCGCAATATTTCCTCTCGCTCAATGGTCCCTGGCATTTCGCCTACTCGGAAAACCCGGACAAGCGCCCGGTGGATTTCTACCGTACCGACTACGACGTGTCGGGATGGGCCACGATCCCGGTGCCGTCGATGATCCAGGCGCAGGGCTACGGGCAGCCGCTGTACAACAACATCACCTATCCATTCCCGGCCAACCAGCCTTTCATCCCGCACGCGATCAATTCGGTAGGTTCCTATCGGCGTGATTTCACTGTGCCGGAGGGCTGGGACGGGCGTCAGGTGATGTTGCACATCGGTGCGGCCGGGGCCGCGTACTACGTGTGGGTCAATGGGCAGAAGGTGGGCTACAGCGAGGATTCCAAGCTGCCGGCCGAGTTCGACATCGGCCCGAAGCTGCGGCCGGGCAAGAATACGGTCGCGATCGAGCTCTACCGCTGGTCCGACGGCAGCTACCTGGAAGACCAGGACTTCTGGCGCGTCAACGGCATCGAGCGCGATGTCTATCTGGTGGCTGCGCCGCCGGTGTGGCTGCGCGACTTCTTCGCCCGCACCACGCTGGACAAGCACTATCGCGATGGCGTGCTGAACCTGGATGTGGACGTGAGCGGTGCGGCCACGGCGGCGCGGGTGAAGGCCAGCGTGCTGGATGGCGAACGCGTGGTGCTCGAACGCGAAACGCAACTGGGCGCCTCGGCCAAGCCGCGCAAGGCCACCTTGGCCGGGACGTTGGACAGCGTGCGCCCGTGGACGGCGGAAACGCCCAATCTCTACACGTTGCTGCTGGAGGTCTACGGCCCCGGCGACAAGCTGTTGCAGGCCACCGCCACGCGCATCGGCTTCCGCACGGTGGAGATCAGCGATGGACTGGTGAAGGTCAACGGCAAGCCGATCAAGATCCGCGGCGTCAATCGCCACGAGCATGACCCGTATACCTTCCACGTCGTCTCCGAAGCCTCGATGCGCCACGACATCGAGCTGATGAAGCAGAACAACATCAACGCGGTGCGCACCTCGCACTACCCCAACGCCGAGCTGTGGTACGCGTTGGCCGACGAATACGGCCTGTACGTGATGGACGAGGCCAACATCGAGTCGCACGAGTACATGCAGAAGGGCGACCAGGGCATGCGTTCGCGCGACAAGGTACAGCTGGGCTACGACCCGAAGTGGGCGCTGCCGCATCTGCAACGCGTGCAGCGCATGGTCGAGCGCGACAAGAACCATCCTTCGGTGATTTTCTGGTCACTGGGCAACGAAGCCGGCACAGGTCCCGCTTTCGCCAAGGCCGCCGAATGGATACGCGGTTTCGACAAGACCCGCTTGGTGAGCTATCTGGGCCACGGCACGCTGTATGCGCAGCATCTGCCCGAGCCTTATGTGGATTTCTACGCGCCGATGTACGACTCGGTGGAGCGCATCGTCGATTTCGTCACCAACCCGGATTCTCCGCCGATACCGCTGATCCAATGCGAGTACGCCCACGCCATGGGCAACAGCCTGGGCGACCTGAAGCGCTATTGGGATGCCGTCTATACCCACGACCGCCTGCAGGGCGGCTTCATCTGGGACTGGGTGGACCAGAGCATGATCAAGACCACCGCCGATGGCCGCCAGTACTGGGCCTATGGCGGCGACTATGGTCCCAATCCTTCCGGTCAGGACGCCATCGAGTTTGGTGACGGCCTGCTGCAATCGGACCGTACGCCGAACCCGCATCTGCACGAACTGGCCAAGGTGTACGGGCCGATCCAGTTCGAGGCAGTGGATGCGGCAGCGGGGCGCTTCATCGTGCGCAACCGGCACAACTTCATCGATCTGCGCGGTTTCGATTTCGATTGGCAATTGCGTGAGGACGGGCGCGTGGTCGCCGAAGGCAAGGGCCCTGCGCTGACCACGCCGGCCGATGGGCAGGAGACCGTGCAGTTCGCATTGCCGCCGTTGCAGCGCAAGCCGGGTGCCGAATACTTCGTCACCCTGCGCGCCTTGGCACGTGCGGACACCGTGCCGTTGGTGCCCGCCGGGCAGGTAGTGTCATGGGAGCAGTTCGCGCTCTCGTCGCCGCCGGCGTTGTCGGCCGCGCCTGCATCCGGTGCCGCCGTGGCGGTGAACGATGCTGCCGGCACCATCACCTTGCGCGCCGCCGGTGCCGAGCTGGTGGTCGATCGCAGCAACGGACAGCTGGCGCGCTACGCCTACCAGGGCCAGGAACTGCTGAGCGGCGGCACGCCCAACTTCTGGCGCGCGCCCACCGACAACGACATCGGCACCGGGCTGTATGCCAGCCACCAGATCTGGAAAACGCTCTCGGAAACCCGCCGCGTGCGCAGCGTGAACGTGGCCAAGGCGCAGGATGGCGGCGCACGCATTGTCGTGGGCTTCGACATCGGCGGCGACACCACGCCGGATGTGCAGTACGACGTGAGCTACGACATGGCACGCGATGGTTCGGTGACCGTCACCAGCGATTTCCGCCCGCTCTACGCCGGCCTGCCCGATCCGCTGCGGCTCGGCCTGATGTTCAGCGCGCCCAGCCGCATGACCGAACTGGGCTGGTACGGGCGCGGTCCGCACGAAACCTATGCCGACCGCTACACCAGCGGCGAGATCGCGCAGTACTCGGGCAAGATCGCCGAGCAGAACCACGACTACATCCGCCCGCAGGAAACCGGCAACAAGGTGGACGTGCGCTGGCTGTCGGTGGCGCCGGCCAATGGCGTCGGCCTGAAGGTCACCGGCGACAAGCCGCTGTCGGTGAACGTGCTGGCCTTCCCGTACTCGGACCTGGACCGCAAACCGGTAGGACAGGCACACAGCTCGGACATCCAGCCGCGCGAGCACGTCAGCCTGATGATCGACGAGCGCCAGATCGGTGTCGGTGGCGATGATCAATGGAGCCGATGGGGACAGCCGCATCAGGCGTACCGCATTCCGGTGGCAGCCGCGCAGTATCGGTTCCGTTTGCAGCCGCAGTTGGTGACGGGTGCTGCCGGAGCGGCGCAGTAGGCGAGGGCGTATCGATAGCAGCGGCACATCGTCGCGAGTATCGATACGCTTCAGACCCCACCGATGGTGGGGCAGGCCTCACTGATATCGGGCCCATCGCCAGTTACCTGGCTTCGAACACGAACCCCGCGGCCTGGAAATCACCACGCAGGGCCACCGGCACGCCGCGTTGCATCCAATAGGCGCCGCTCGCTTCGGCCGGCAGGTCCGCTGGCAGATCACCGCCGCCCAGGCGGGTGACGCGATAGCGTTTGGCTGGATCCAGGCCGCGTAGCGGGATGGCCGGCTCCGGCAGCGCCTTGGTGCCGCTGTGCAGGAACGCGAACAGCACCGCCTGGCGGCGGTCCTGCGATACCGAAAGCGTGGCGGAACGGCGGCCGCCATCCCATGGCGAGATCAGCCGGTACAGATCGCCCTGCTGCACGGTGGCGCGGATGTGCTTGTAGGCCTGCACCATGCGCTGGGCGGTGGAGAAATCGGCCTCCTGCCAGTGATTGAGGTTGGCACCGATGCCCAGCCCGCCCTGCATCGAGGACAGGAAGCGATACTCCAGCGAGGTCTGGCGGCCGTTGAGCCAGTTCGGCGAGTCGGTCACCCACGCCATCATCACCGCCGGCGTGTAGGCGTGGCTGAAACCGTCCTGCATGCTCAGGCGATCGTAGGGATCGGTGTTGTCCGAAGGCCATACCTGATCGGTCAAGGCCATGATGCCCAGATCCACGCGGCCGCCGCCGCCGGAGCAGGATTCGATCTCCAGCCCCGGATGCTTGCGGCGCAGTTCGGCCAGGATCCAGTACAGGTTGCGCACGTACTCGACATAGAGCGTGGGCTGTTGTTCCGGCGTCACTTCCGGCCAGCCCGGCTCGGACCAGTTGCGGTTGTAGTCCCACTTGAGGAACTGGATGTCGTTGGTGCTCACCAGCTCGTCCAGCACCTTGAACACGTGGTCGCGCACGTCCTGACGCGCCAGGTTGAGCACCAGCTGGTTGCGCGCCGGCGTGCGTGGGCGATCGTTGAAATGGATCGCCCAGTCCGGATGCGCGCGATACAGGTCGCTGTCCGGGTTGACCATTTCCGGCTCCACCCACAGGCCGAACCGCATGCCCAGGCCGTGCACCTTGTCGATCAACGGCTTCAATCCGTTGGGGAACTTGTTGCGATTGACCTGCCAGTCGCCCAGCCCGGCCTTGTCGCTGTTGCGCGCGCCGAACCAGCCGTCATCCATCACGAACATCTCCACGCCCAGGCGCGCGGCTTTTTCGGCCAGCGCCATCTGGCCGCTTTCGTCCACGGCAAATTCAGTGGCTTCCCAGCTGTTGTAGAGCACCGGGCGCAGGCGCGGTTTGCCGTTGCCGGGCAGGATGTGCTCGCGCTGGAAGCGGTGCATCAGGCGCGATGCGCCGCCCATGCCTTGATCGGAATAGCCGGCGTAGAACACCGGAGTTTCCAGCGTCTGCCCGGGCGCCAGCGGATAGGCGAAATCGAACGGGTTGTAGCCGCCGACCACACGGACTGCGCCAACCTGGTCCTTGTCGATGCTGATCCGCCAGGAGCCGGACCACGCCAATGCGCCGAACCACACCGGCCCGCTTTCCTCGGTACTGTTGTCGCTGCGGTCGATCGCGAACCAGGGCGCGTTCTGGTGGCCGGTGGAGCCGCGACGGCTCTCCAGCACGGTCGCGCCTTCGGTCACCGGACGCTGCTGCAAGGTCCATTCGCCAGCCCAGCGCCCGGTGAGATAACGTAGGCGATAGTCACCCTGCGGCGCCAGCGTGTACGAGGCCGAACCGGCCTGGTCGATGCGTATCGGCGTCTGCCCCAGGTTCTGGATCGAGGCCGAGCGCGCCAGCACGCCGGTATCCGGATCGATGCGGTAGCGCAGGGTGACCTGCACGGGCTGGGCGATGTCCTTCGTCACCACCTCGAGGGTGTCGCCCTGGATACGGTGCGAGAGGTACTTGAGCACCGTGTCGCGACCGCCGTCGGCATAGGTGATCTTGAGCGTGGTCTCGCTGAAGATGCCGCCGCCTTGCGCGGGAAACTCCTGCGGCGTGACCGACGCGGACAGATCGAAGCTGGCCGCGTCGCGCAGCGCTGCCACCGGCCCCAGCGGATCGCCATCGGCCAGGCGCCCGCCCCAGTAGGCCGATTGCAGCTGCCCCAGTTCGTTGATGCCGAAGGCATAGGTCACCCGTCCGCCATCGAGCCGGAACATGCGGGCGCTTGCGTCGTAGTGCGCCGCCGCACTGGCCGCATCCACGGCGCCCACCTGCGCGATCAATCCCAAGCCCGATGCAACCAGCGCCGCGATGCGCATGCAGATCCCCTCTATCCGGCCTCATGTTATTTGTCATATAAATAAACCAGCACCTGGCGTCAAGGCGCGATGCGGCGGGCGGACATCATGCTGCGGCGCGAAACGGCGTCGATCATGTGCCTGCGCGTGACTTGGAGCACATAAACCAGCGTGCTATCGTCCAGACGGCAAAAGTGGTGCGGGTTTTCCTGGAGCCGTGTGGCTTCTCAGCGCGGTATTTCTCAACAGCGGATTTCTCGAAGATGGCTCCACTCCAGCCCGCCGGACGTTCGCGCATGGCCGGCCGCATGACGTTGACGGAGCAACTGCTGGAAGCGTTGGGGCGGGAAATCGTGCTGGGGCGGTTTGAAGCCCGTCCGTTTCCCACCGAAGCGGAAATCTCCGAAACCTATTCCACCAGCCGCAGCGTCACCCGCGAGGCGATCAAGATGCTCACCGCCAAGGGCATGCTGTCGGCGCGCCCGCGCAGCGGCATCCTGGTGCAGCCCGAGCGCGCGTGGAGCCTGCTGGATGCCGACGTGCTGCGCTGGATGCTGGAGCGCAAGTTCTCCTACAAGCTGCTGCGCGCCTTCACCGAAATGCGCCTGGGCATCGAGCCCACCGCCGCCGCGCTGGCCGCGCGCAATGCCGATGCGCAGGCGATGCAGGAAATCGAGCGTGGCCTGCAGCGCATGGTGGCCGCCGAGCATGGCGAGGACGACCATCACGCCGCCGACGCCGCCTTCCATGTGGCGATACTGGACGCCACCGGCAACCCGTTCTACATCCAGCTGCACGAGCTGGTGCACGCCGCGCTGCGCTTTTCGATCCAGCTCACCAACCGCATCAAGGGCCACACCGCCAGCATCCCCGCGCATCGCCGCGTCTACGATGCGATCAAGGCCGGTGATGCAGTGGCCGCACAGGTGGCGATGGCGGCGATCATCAACGACGTGCTGGCGTTGATCAGCCAGGTGGAAGCACGTGAATCCGGTTCGCGTAAACCGGCAAAACGATCCATCGCGACTTCGACGCGCAGCAAGCGCAAGTAGGGGACAGCCCGGTCCAGATGGAAGGGCGGGATCCCGGCGATGAATACGAGCTTCGCTCGCGCCGGTGGCGATCCCTCGATGATCCATTGCGGCGCCTTTACCAGCATCGCCGTCCTTCAGGTGCGAGTCCGGCTAGTACTTTCGGGTAACCCGGGGGAACCGGCGTGAGCGGCCCTTCTATACTCCCGGGCTATCCACAAGAACAGGGCCTCGCCGCATGAGTGCAGCCACTTCGCCTCCCGTTGCCACCCATTCCATCGCGCAGGGCGCGCTTCGCCGCTCGGTGTCCAACACGCTCAAGGGCTCGGCCGGCAATCTCGTCGAGTGGTACGACGTGTATGTGTACTCGGTGTTCGCGGTCTATTTCGAGTCGCAGTTCTTCTCGAAGGAAGACAAGAACGCCACGATGTTCGTGTGGGCGATCTTCGCGATGACGTTCCTGATGCGGCCGATCGGCGCGTGGTACTTCGGGCGCTTCGCCGATCGCTTTGGCCGGCGCCTGGCGCTGACGGTATCGGTGTCGATGATGGCGGCATGCTCGTTCGTCATCGCGATCACGCCGACCGAGGCGGCGATCGGCATGGCCGCGCCGGCGATCCTGCTGCTGGCGCGGTTGCTGCAGGGCTTTGCGACCGGTGGCGAGTATGGCACCAGTGCGACCTACATGTCCGAAGCGGCGATCCCGGGCCGGCGCGGCTTCCTGTCTTCGTTCCATTACGTGACGCTGGTCGGCGGTCATGTGCTGGCGCAGGCGACGCTGCTGGTGATGCTGCAGTTCCTCGAGGTACCGCAGATCTCCGAGTGGGGCTGGCGCGTGGCGTTCGGTATCGGGGGCGTCGGCGCGATCGTGGTGTTCTGGCTGCGCCGCACGATGGACGAATCGCTGCAGTCCGAGTCGATCGCCGAGGCGCGCCAGGGCGGCGCGCGTGCGGCCGGCTCGATGTATGAGTTGTTCGTGCACCAGTGGAAGCCGCTGTTGCTGTGCTTCCTGGTGACTGCCGGCGGCACGGTCGCGTTCTACACGTACTCGGTCACCGGGCCGAAGATGATCCAGAGTGCGTTCGCCGGTGGCGACGTGATGGCCGGCACTCTCATCAATCTCGCGGCGTTGACGCTGTTGATGCTGATGCAGCCGGTGGGCGGCTGGCTGTCGGATATCGTCGGCCGCAAGAGCCTGCTGGTGTTCTTCGGCATTGGCGGCGTGCTGTACACCTGGTTCCTGGTGCTGGAGCTGCCGCAGCAGACCCACTGGCTGTCCGCGTTCGTGACCCTGGCGATCGGCTTCGTGATCCTGACCGGCTACACCTCGATCAACGCGGTGGTGAAGGCCGAGCTGTTCCCGACCCACGTGCGCGCGCTGGGCGTCGGCCTTGGCTATGCGCTGGCGAACTCGGCATTTGGTGGCACCGCACCGCTGCTGTACCAGGCGTCCTTGCGCTCGGACCACGTGACGGCGTTCGCGGTGTACGCGACCGTGATCATTGCGGTGTCGCTGGTGGTCTATGCATTCTTCCTGACCAACAAGGGCGCGAACTGGCTCGACGATGAAGCCGCGATGCGCAAGCGCACGTCGTCGGCGGGTCGTGCCTGAGGGCGCGGGTGTTCGGACAACACGCTGGCCGATGCCACGCGCGGCTAGATGGAAGGGTCAGGCCCGTGATGGCCGGGAGGGCAGCTTCGATCCAGGGCTGCCCGCATCCGATGTCCCGATGGGAAGCGGCATAGCACCGCACGCCGATCCATCCGATTGACTCATCACATATCGCCGCGGGCAGAACCCGCGGCGATGTTGTTTCTGGACTCCGCCGTGGCCAACACGCGCCGGCGCCGATCGTGCTCACGGCGGGCGCGGCAATCCCCGGAATCGGCGATGGAGGCAACGCCTGCACTTCGGTGATCCTCGAGGCGACATGTTTGATAAGTCCCTTCACACGGACTTCTTCACATCGGCGATCTGTTCGTCGATGTGAAGGAGCCACGGTGGGTTGGCCCGCGCTTCCGGTGGATATTGAAATCGCGAGGCAACGAGCGGGGGTGATGTCGTGTCCTGCTGTCCCATCGCGATCCGGTGCCGTGGTCTTCCCACCGATGCGAAAGCGTCCTGCAACGATCTGACAAGGATCTGCAACGCCGCGCAAAATCCGCGACCACCGCTCCGGTTACACCGGTAGATAAGGAACTGCGGTGTCGTTTCGACCCTTTCCGCATCCAGGGGATCCAGTGACGCCTAGTCTGACCGGCGGTGCTGTGGCTGCCCCGTGGGCTGGGTCTGCCGATGCACCGGCTCGGTTTTTCAGCAGAAGGAGGCGGCACGGCTATGGATGTTTTCGAGCGTGGTTTGGACATCTCGACGGATCATCCCGGGTCCGTGCCCGGTGGGCTGGATGGATCCGACGATGGCGACGGACGATTGCTGGCATGGAGCCTGGCATTGCTCTCGCGCATGGGGCACTGCAGCTGCCAAGCGATCACCGGCGACCACGATGACGTCGCGTGGGAGGCCTTGCTGGAACGCTCGCGGATCCGGCCGCATGGCACTGCCGCGACGCGATTGGTCGAACGTGCCCGCGAGTGGATCGAGCGTCATGCCGACGATGAGGAACTGTCGGTGGAGCGCCTGGCTTTCGCGTTGAACATGTCGCGCACCAGCCTGCATCGCAAGTTGGTGGCGAGCATCGGCCATCCGCCCGGCGAGCTGATCCGCATTGTCCGCCTGCAACTGGCGCGCCGGCTGTTGTGCGAGGGCGAGGGCAACGTGTCCGAAGTTGCTTACGCGGTCGGCTTCGTCAGCCTGTCCGGTTTCAGTCGCGCCTATCGCCATCACTACGGCGAACCGCCGTCGAGCATGCGTGGCAACTGCTGCTCACCGTCGATGCGCCGCGAGCCGGCTGCAACGCGCGGCTAAACCGGCGCAACACCGCGCCGTACGCCACTGCGACGGCACGGCTACTAATGACCCGTGGGCCACGACCACCGATATCCGCCTCTCGCGGATCGCAGGCATCCACGATCAGGAGCGAAGGCGAGATGAGCGGAACCATGTCATTCCACACCTTGATCGAAGCATTGGCCGGGGCCGTGATCGAGGCCCAGGACAGCATCGAGATGCATCAGATTTCCCACCTGCGCGATTACTTCGACGAAGACAACCGACCCAGGAGCGTCACCATCCGCATGCCCTCGCTGCACCCGCAGGCCGAGGAAGGCGATGAAGACCTCTACCGGGCGCCGTTGTTGCCGCTGGTCTCCACCAACAACCTGCGCATCCGGGAGGTGGCGATCAGCTTCGACGCGGACCTGGCGGAACTGGGCGTGGAGGATCTGGACGCGCCTGCGCCGGGCGCGACAGAGGCCTGGGAGTCGCCGCGGCCGGCGGCGCGGCACGTTGGACTGGATACCGGCCGCGGCAAGGGTGTGGGCAACGTACACGTGAAGTTGTGCGTGGAAGGAACCGAGCCGACTGATGGTGCGGCGCGGCTGATGAACCATCTGGCGCAGAGCCAGGGGGTCTTCAAGACCATCAAAGCAAGCTGATCCAACGCAACGTGATCCGGTCCGGCCACGTTGTGTGGTCGCTGCCGCCCGTCCATCCACAGGAGTAAGCCGCAATGCCCGACGAACTCGTCAATATATCCAGTCAGTTCAAGGGTCTGCCGATGAGTGATCTTATCGGTGGC
The DNA here is from genome assembly GCF_058986605.1 of Pseudomonas sp. GW821-FHT07E12. Lineage (NCBI taxonomy): Bacteria > Pseudomonadati > Pseudomonadota > Gammaproteobacteria > Pseudomonadales > Pseudomonadaceae > Pseudomonas > Pseudomonas sp. GW821-FHT07E12. Next base: position 87,972 of record NZ_JBYSVX010000013.1, read on the forward strand.
CCGTTGAGTGCCGCCTGCGATTCGCAGATCAAGCTGGCCCAGGCCACTGCGAACTTCATCCGCACGGTGGGTTTCCTGCCGCCGGATCCTGCCAACACCGATCCCAACGCGGTCGGCAACACCCGCACCGCGCTGTTCCGCTTCAAGCGCCCGGTCGACAACCTCGACCCGGCGACCAAGGCGACGCAGCCGTTCTCCGAGGAAGAAGTGGAGCTGGAGGTGCCGCTGCTGGCGATCGTCAAGGTCCCCAACCTGAGCATCTACAGCGTGGACGTGAATTTCGAAATGGAGGTCAAGTCTTCGTTCTCCGCCAAGGAGAGCCAGGATTACCAGGCCAGCATGCAGACCGAGATCAAGGTCGGCTGGGGCATCTTCTCGGCGAAGGTCAACATCCAGGGCTCGGTGGCATCGCACAAGGAGAACACCCGCACCTCGGACAACTCGGCCAAGTACACCGTGGCCGTGCATGCCGAGGACAAGGGTATGCCCGAAGGCCTGGCACGGGTGCTGGACATCCTTCAGACCTCCGCCGCGCCACGCAAGGTGAGTGCACCGGTGCCGGTGCCGGCCTGAGATGGGTGCCCGACCCATGCTGATCGATACCTCCGCGGAATGACCCGTCGCGTCGCGATGACGCGGCGGGTCCGGCGTTTCCATTGCAGGGACTCTCTTCATGTTCGATCTGAATGACGTCAAGTTCGTCAAACGCGTCGTGGTGGGCAGCAACAACCCCACCCAGATGCTCACCGATGCCGATCTGGCCGAGGCACAGAACCTGTTGAACCGCTGCCTGAGCGATACACCCAAGGGTTCGATCCTGGGTATCGAGCGCAGCTTCACCATTCTGCAGATCGGCGAGCACCAGGTGGTGTTGCAGTGGCTGGCCTATCACGTGGGATTCCCGCGCAGGCCGATCTGGATGACCGATTAGAGCGTGTCATGCACTTTTCCATGAGTGCGAGGCCGTCCGTGAGCGTCGCGACAAGGCGTGCGCTGGCGACCAACGCATGAAAGTACATGACACGCTCCAACCGGCCGGGAGGCACTGATGGCCGAGCATCGGCTGGATGATCTGATCGACACCCTGGCGCAGGCGCTGTTCCGCACCCGGCATCGCTGCGCACACCGGCATCTGCAACGGTTGCAGGCGCGACTGGGCGGGCAGACGCTGGACGTCAACCGCCTGGTCGATGGCGAGTGGTGGCGCGAGGCGGTGCCGCTGGCCGAGCTGGTCACGCCGCTGGGCGTCCTGGCCACCACGCTGGAAGTGCGGATCGACTGCGAGCTGGAAGAACTGGCCGGCGCCGATGGCGAGCCCGAGGCGATCGTGCTGTATCCCACCCATGAGCGTGCCGAGCACTGCCTGACGATCTGCCTGCGTGGCGGTTCGCCGTTGAATGGTGAAGTGCTGCTGGACGGGCAGATCCTGCGGCATTTCAGCGTGGATCCGCGCAGCGTTGGAGGGTACTGACATGGTCCGTCCCGATCGTTTGCGCCTGCGGCTGTCCGACGAGGACGCGCGTCAGGTGCGCGAGTGGCTGGCGCCGGTGTTGGCGCGCAAGCGTGTCGCTGCGGCGCGTCAGCGCCGTCGCCGCCGGAACTACCTGCTGCTCATGCTGTGGTTGCTGGCGCTGATCGTGGCGTTGCTGACCCGTTATTTCTGATTCCGAGAGGTCGCCGGCGCGTGGCCCGGTGGCTGCTTCCCACCACCAAGGAGTACACGATGCGCACACTCGCCCATTCCCAACGCTGGGGATTGCTGACCCTGCTGGTACCGCTGCTGGCGCAGGCACAGGCCAGTCCCGACGCGGCCAACCCGGCGGCCTGGGCCGGATCGGACCGCGTCGACGCTCGACCATCGTCGCTGCGTCTGACGCTGCAACCTTCGACCGACAGCCTGCAGCTCGCCTTCGGCGAACCGCGCAACTGCCGTCTCGACGCGCGCCTGACCGGCACCGAAGAAGGCCAGGCGCAGTACGACGTCACCAGCGTCAACGGTGGCCGCTACTGCAACCAGCTGTATCCCGGGCGTGTGCGGCTGGACGTGCGGGGCGGGCAGGCGATGCTGAAACTGGACAACGCGGCGCTGCAGTCGGAGTGGTCGCTGTGGCCGCTTGGCCAGGCGCCTGCCGACGCGATCGTGCCGGCCGAGCTGCGTGGCCGCTGGAGTACGACGGTGACCAAAGAACGCATCCGCATGAGCCTGGATCTGCAAGCGCAGGATCCGGGCGATGCCAACAGCACGCTGGTTTACGAGAGCCCGCGCAACTGCCGTGTAGCGCTGCGCTACGAAGGCGCCAGCGCCGGCGGATCGTGGTACTCGGTCAAGCCCGGCAATGGCGGTGTGGCCTGCGATCGCCTGGCCGGGCGCTGGATCATCGTGCAGGCCAGCGCTGAAGGCGCCAGCGTGCGCATCGAGCCGGCATTGGGCGAGGAGTGCGTACCGTCCTGCGCGTTTCTGCGCGGTAAGTAGTGGTGCGATCAGGCGGCCGCGGCCCGAGAGAGGCGCCGCGGGCCGCGTTGCCGCTCACCAGTGCGCGTAGCTGCCGGCGCTGTACATCTGCCACTCGGCGTTGCGCCGGTTGACCAACCCCTTCATCACCTTGCCCTGTGAGCGATTCCACGCCATCCAGGCTGCTTCCAGCCCGCTGAAGGTGGTGATGGCCTGCGGATCATTGATCAGCTTGACCACCGATGAGCGGGTGAAGTTGGCCGGGCCGATGTTGTAGCAGAGGATGGTCATCGCATCGAACTGGTGCTGCGTTGGCGCGACGTTGATGCAGCGGTTCACCGCATGCTCGAACGGCCCCAGGTCCTGGCGCAGCAACTGCTCGGCCTCGGCCAGGGTGATGCCCTTGCCCAGGCGCTCCCATTCGGTACGCGCGATCAAATGCCCGTAGCCGATGGTGGCGCCGGCGACCCAGTGGCTGACCTGCTTGCCGGTCTGGTCGTCGTAGGGTTGCAGGCGCTGGCCTTCCACCTGCTTGAGCCAATCGATCCCTTGCGGGCTCAGTGTCATCGTGTTCATCGCGGATCCTCATGAGGTCTGGCGCATCCAGGAGAGGTCGCCACGCCGTGAGCCGGCGCGGGTGTCATTTGCGATCGGGCAGCTTGAAACCGATGTAGGTGCCGGAACTGAGACCCATCAGTCCGAGCAGGGTCGGGCTGAGCTCGGGCATGCTCAGGTTGTTGTAGACGCCGGACAGGAAGATCACGCTCAGGATCAGCGTGAAGGCGAAGATCTGGAATCGATCGAAGCGATAGCCGTGCTCATCCGACAGCAGGTCATGCAGCAGGCCCTTCGAGACTGCTTCCGGCGCCGGCGCCTGCATCGCCTGCAATTGCCGATCGATCTGGGTCAGGCGTTGCCGCGCGGCCAGCTGACGTGCGCGTAGATCGCCGCCGCCGGCTTCGCCCGGATCCTGCCAAAGCTCGCGCGCGTTCAACGTCTGCAGCAGTTGCTGGCGCTCGGCCAGCAGCGGAGCGTGGCGCGAGTCTTGCGCGGGCGCACCGCCGGCATCGATCACCGTCTCGCTCAGCGCGGTGCCGGCGCTGATGCCGAGCAGCGCCAGCAGCGAGGGATTGATGGTGTCGGTGGCGTCGGTGACCAGCCAGATCGCGGTGTAGGCCAGGTAGATCAGGAAGAACCACACCGCCATCTGGAAGCGGCCCAGGTCGTACGGACGCAGCCCGGGGCCGGGTTTGCGGATGATGCTGGTGGTGCGTGCCAGCTGCACGAACACTGCCAGCGTCACCACCACCAGCAACAGCGCGATGCCGCCGTAGACCGGCGAAATCACCGTCAGCGGAACACGCCGGGTTTCGTCGTAGACGCTATCGAACGGCGAGCCATCCACCGCGCCGATGCTGAAGGTGACCGGACGCTGCAGGCCCTCGGGCGCACCCAGCAGATCGGTCCAGACCGTGCGGCTTTCCTCGACGATGCGCAGATGGAACAACACGCGTCCACGTGCAAGATCGATCGTCTCGGGCGTGTTGCCTGGAATGGCGCGGCCATCGATGAAAGGCACCAGTCGACGCGCATCGTTCTGCGCCGCCCATTCGGCCAGATGCTCGACCCGCGCCTCGATGGTGTAGTCCAGTTCGAGATGGCCCTGCAGATGGATGACGCGCGGTGCGTTCTGTGCGGAGGCTGCTGTGGCGATCGCCAGCAGCAGCGTGCCCAGCAGCACCTGCCGCAGGCGCCGGAAATCAAGCCGTGGGCATCGCATGCCATTGCGCCTCATCGTTCCCGGTCCGGGTGTCGAGGTAGCCGATGATCCAGCCGAACGGTATCGGTGTCAGGAACGCTACTTCCGCGGTGTCGGCGACGTTGACGATGGCGATCAGCCCGGCGGCCGACTGTTGCAGTGCGGAGTCCACGCTGCCATTGCCGTCTGCGCTGGTGAGCAGGCGTGGCCGTACGCTGCGTGGGATCTCCAGCAACTCGAGCGGTGCCGGTTGCGGCGGGTCCAGCATCGGCGTGGCACCGAGCAGTCTGGAGGGCAACAGGTACAGCGGCTGTGGACATTCGATGCGATACACATAGCGCCCGCCCGTGCCGCCGCCACCGGTGGTTGTTTCGGTGGAGATGTGCAGGCTGTCGCGATCGGTTTCCTTGCGGATCTTCTGGTACAGATCGCCGAGCGTGAACAGCGCCGGTCGTGGCGGTTGCCCGTTGGCCGCGCGTACGTGGTTCTTCAGGAAATCCCAGAACGCCTGCGCGCGCCGGTAGCCGGGCTCATCATGCAGCGGCGTGATGTCACCGACGGCCAGCCCGGGCGAGCAGGTGTCGGCATCGACCAGGCACCGCCGCAACAATCGCTGCAGCTGTGCGGGGGTCTGTGGATTCCACGGCTGGAAGCCTCTTGCTTCGCGGATATCGGCGGGCGGGCGGCTGTCACCTCGGTAAATGACGTAGGCCATTGCGTGTGCTCCCTCGATGTCAGGCAGTCAGGACACGCCGGTGCGTGTCCCCAGCACAGGTATAGGACGCCGGCACAAGCGGTGTTTTTCGCGGTGTTTCAGCGCTTTGCCGAGGTGTTCCAGCGATGCTTCTGAACGCGTCGTGTCGTGGGCTGTGTTCGCTCGGCGGAGATGATCGCCACGCTGGCCGCGCTGTACGGAAACACGCCCTGGTCGGATACCTCGGTCGCACCGGATTCCGGAAAGGTCAGGCGCTTGCGCCCGGCGATCACGCGCTCGACGGTGATCTGGTCGGCCATCGCGCCCATTTGCAGCGGCTGGGTGAACACCTCCACGCTGATGCCCATGCGGCCGTGTCCCCGCACCGGCTGCGCGAACACCAGATCGACCGAACGCCCCGGGTCGATGACATGCCAGCCCGAGGCCTCCTGGGTGAAGCCGAACTGCGCGCTGCGGCCATCCAGCGCCGGCTCCAGATGGAACGGGCGCAAGCCGATCGGCAACGACACCGGCTTGTCCTGCAGCAACGTGTTCTGCCGCCAGGGCGCCTGCAAGCCATCGCCCAGCGCCAGACCGATCTGCACATCCAGCACCACGAAGCTGAGTTCGCCGACATTGCTGATCGTGATCGTGTTGAGGGTATCGACACCGTTGCGATCACGCGCATCCAGCTCACTGCTGATCGACACCGATGCCAGTGCGCGCTGGTGTTCCCACAACGTCGGTCGCGACGACAGCCATGCATCCAGCGCGATTACCAACGAGACGCCGGCGATGGTCAGCGGCAAAGCCTGCTCGGCCACCAGGTGCACCAATCGGAACAGCCGGTCGCGCCAGGGCGTGGGCGGTTTGCGCAGCTTCGCGCTGCTGCGTCGGGACGCAGCTCGTTCGTGTGCGTGAGGACTCATAAGGCAAGCGTCGGCAGCACGCGTGCATCGATACCGAGGATCATCCGGTAGCCCTCGCTGCCGGGCGGGTCGGCGTGGATCGCCGAGACCTCGTGCCACAGCGACGAGCCGGTATCGGGCTGGAACAGGCCCTCGCCCTCGCCAAGCTCGTACTCGAGCAGCACCGGGCCGGTGGTGCCCCGCCGCACCCGCGAGAGCCCGCCGCGAATGCCACGGCGACGCACCACCAGTGCCGAGACGATGTAGTCCGCGCCATCCTGGTGCAGCCCTTCCGGCGCCGGTTCGGCCGCGCCGCGTGCGCTCGCGACCGTCATCATCTGGTGCACCGCCATCTGCAGTTGCGACGCGCCGCAGCGCTCATGGATGGTCTCGGCGACACCGCTGATCAGGCGCAGCATGTCCGGGTGATAGGTAAGCGCCATCGCCAGCGGTGCGAACACGCGTCGTGGCGCACGTCCGGCGGCCGCGGGTTGCTCGAAGCTGGTGTCGGCCAGCGGTTGCAGTTCCCACTCGGCGGTGGACAGACGCGCCAGCAGGTACTTGCGCAGCGCGCGACGACGATGCGGCTGGACCCGCAGCAATGCATCGCGCAGCACGCGGCGCAGTGAGGCGAGCAGCAGCGGCCACCTGGTTTCGGCATCGGCGCCGTCGCAGGCATCCAGTAGCTGGCACTGCAGCGGCGTCAGGATGCTGCGATAGCGCTGCAGCATCTGCCGTCTTCGGCGGGCGACGTCGTAGTGATCCCAGGGCAGCTCGTCGGCACGCGCGGCGACCACGTCCAGGAACGAGCTGTGCATGCCGAGCTGTTCCATGCGGAACACCTGCGGTACGGCGGCGCGGCTGCGTGGATGTGGCAGCGCGCGCGCAGTGCATTGCACTGCGCGCAGGTCGTCCGTGTTGGTTAAGGGGGAGGGTGATCCGGAAGCAGGAGCGGCCAGGGTGTACATGCGCGATCTCTCGGTAGGGAATGACATCGCGGTCGCGTCGGTGCCGGATGCACCTGCTGTATAGCGATGGGGGGATTTCCCTGGAGGACGCGGTGTTGCGGGGGTTTGTCCGGGTTGATCAGTCGATGTTGGTCGATCGATGGGGGGTGGTTTTCGATCTGGGGAGGGGAGGCGGTGTCGTCGCTCTCGCGGGGCTCATCTAACGTCGTTCTCGCGTAGGCGGGGACCCAGTGACTTCCACGTGATCTCTCTACCGTCATCTCCGCGTAGGCGAGGATCCAGCGACTTTCGCGCGATCTCTCTACCGTCGTCCCCGCGCAGGTGGGGATCCAATGACTTCCACGCGATCTCTCCACCGTCGTCCCCGCGAAGGCGAGGATCCAGTGACTTTCGCGCGATCTCTCTACCGTCGTCCCCGCGCAGGCGGGGATCCAGCGACTTTCGCGCGATCTCTCTATCGTCATCCCCGCGAAGGCGGGGATCCATGGACGTTGCTTGTTGGGTTTGACGTTGTAGTGACGGCAACTGCGACTGCAAAGGCAAAGGCTTTCGCTCCTTCGGAGCGAGTTACCTTTCTTTGCTCGTGCAAAGAAACGTAACCCAAAGAAACACGCCCCAGTCCTCGCGCCCTTCGCTGCGCTACGGGTCCACTGCGCCAACGGGATTTTCTGACGCGGCATCCATGCCGCGGCAGAAAACGACGTGCATCCATGCACGTCGCCCTTCGGGTTCTTCCCGCTGGCTCCGTCGCTGCGGATGGGGGCCCCGGGAAAGTCAAAGGCAAAGAGCAACAGCAAAATCACAAGCAACAGCAACAGCAACAGCGGCCGCGGGTGTCGATTTTTCTTGTGATATGTACGAGCGGCGCAGCACATCACCACGCATCGGTGTGCTGATGTGGGCTGGGAAATGGTTCGTTGCTTTGCCATGCGGCGACGGTGCTGGAGGCCGTCACGTGATGCATCGGTCGGAAAACCCGCCGCAGTGAGTTGTTAGCTTCTCAGCGTGCGCTATGCGGCACGGCCGTGCTGGTATCCGTTACCGGTGCATGATCGGGAAACAGGCCATAACGCAGTCCCATCACGCCGAGCAGCGCTTCGTCGCGGGCTTTGCCGGGTTCCACCGTCTGCACGCGCTTCAACGAGGCTTCCAATCGTGCCTGCAGTTCGGCCGGGGCTGGCAGTGGGCGGCGTTGGGCGACCTGGGCGCGGTAGTGTGCGGCGACGTCGGCCAGGATCGCTTCGACGGCTTCCATGCTCGGTTGCGGCAAGCCATGCCGTGCGCGTCGCAATTGCAGGATGTTCAGGCCGATGCGGACTTCGCCGAGCATGTCGATCGAGGCCAGGTCGCTGCCTTCGGGGGCGGCGGCCAGGCGTGGGGCGAGCAGGCCCAGCAGGTCGAGCATGCGGGCGGTGAAGCGGCGGCGATCCTGTTGACCACGGCCTTCGGCGGCTTCGGCCAGGGTGGTCCAGCCCTGGCGTACCAGCCGGCGTGCGGTCCATTCGGCGCCGACCGAGCGGAATACCCGGGTCATTACCACCGCGAAGCCAATGCCGAGGATCATCGATACCGCGGCGTTGATGAAGCTCTGGATGTTGGCGTTGTAGGTGTTCTGCAGGCTCAGCAGCGCCACCAGGTTGATCGCGAACGGCAGCGCGATGAGCGAGCCCTTGGGGTGATGCAGCATCAGACCCATCGGCAGGAACACGACGGCCAATACCAGCACCAGCATGCCGAAGTCGTGGATCGCCGGGAAAATGCCGAACTGGTAGATGCCGGCGACCACGCTGGCGACCACCGCCCACAGCAGGAACGAGAGCATGCGCGGTGCCGGGTCGTCCTGCGCGGCGAAGAACGCGGCGGTCACCGCCGCCATCATCGCGCCCATGCCGCCGCCTTCCCAGCCGATGCCGATCCACAGCACGCAGTACGCCATCAGCGCGGCGCCGGCGCTGAGCGCGGAGAACACGGTCATGCCGTAGTCGATATGTCGCGCCGGGCCGATCCGCTCGCTGCGGATGCGGTAGTGGCGGGCTTCGCGCGGCGCGGTGCCGTGTTCGATTGCATCGCTCAGGGTGCAGCAGTCCTGCCAGAGGTCGAGCAGATCCTCCAGCCGCAGCAGCAGCGAGGCCAGCAGCAGGCGATCCAGGTCCTGGTCGATCTGCGGCTGCAGCGCGGCCACGCGTTGGCGCAGCGCGGCGTAGTGAGCGGGATCGGCATCGAGTGGGGCGCCCAGCCAGGTTTCGATGTCGGCGATCAGCGGTGGCAGGTCGGCCGGCAGCGCGCGGCCACGAGCGTGCAGCGTGCCTAGCCGATCGCCGATCGAGGACAGCACCGGCAACAGCAGCAACATGCGTTCGCGCAGGCGCTCCATCGCCTGTGCGGCACCCGCATGGCGCGGGTCGTCGCGGCGCAGGAATTCGATCAGCGTCTCGAACTGCACCAGATCGGCGGCCAGCCGGTTGCGTGGCGCCTGCGCCTGGCCGCGCGCGAGGATCTCGCGACACCACTGCGCCGCATCGCCCATCCAGCCTTTGACCTTCGCGGTCAGCATCGGCTGCACCGAGGCCGGGAACACCAGTGAGGCGAACAGCACCGCCACCACCGTGCCGAGGATGATCTCCTCGCTGCGCGCCACTACGGTGTCGAAGATGGTCTCCGGCGTGGTTACCGCCGGGAAGCCGATGAACGCGGCGGTGTAGCCGGCCAGCATGAAGGCGTAGCCGCGCGGGCCGCGATCGAGCAGCGCCAGCAACAGGCACAGCGACAGCCACAACGACATCACCGCGCTCAGCAGCAGCGGCGTTTCCACCAGATTGGGCAGCATCACCAGCGTGGCCACGCCGCCGATCAACGTGCCGAGTACGCGGTAGGCCCCCTTGGCGCGGGTCGGCCCGAGCATCGGCTGAGTGACGATGTAGACCGTCGCCATTGCCCAGTACGGCCGTGACAGGTTGCCGGCCAGCGCGATGTACAGCGTCGCGATCGACGCCAGGAACGTCTTGATCGAAAACAGCCACGCTTGGCGATCGAACAGCATCGGTCAATCCCGGTGGCTGGAGGAGGCGTCCGCAGGCGTGCCGGCGTCTTCCTTCCAGCCGCCGCCGAGCGCGAGGAACAACTGGATCTGGTCCTGTGCCACCTGTGCCTCGGCGTTGGCCACGGTGATGTCGGTGCTGGCCAGGGTGCGATCGGCGTCCAGGCTGGTCAGGTACGGGTTGCGCCCGGCCTGGTACAGGCGACGATTCTGATCGGCGGCCAGATGCGCCTGTTGTTGCGCCTGAAGCAGCGATTGCAGGCGCTGCTGGTCCTGCGCGTACTGGCTCAGCGCGGTCTGCACCTCGCGCAGGGCTTCCAGCACGGTGTGGTCGAACTGGGCGAGCGCGGCATCGGCACCGGCTTCGGCGGCGCGCACGCGCGCATGCGCGGCCTTGCCGGGGATCGACCAGGAAATCAGCGGCCCGATCCCGAACATCTGCGTGGCCGGGCTGCCAAAGGTGCCGAGCGTGCCGAGTGCACCGACGGAGGCGCCGAAGCGGATCTGCGGATACATGTCGGCGGTGGCCACGCCGATCCGGGCGGTGGCGGCGGCCAGCCTGCGCTCGGCCTCGCGCACGTCAGGGCGGCGCGCGAGCAGGGCACGGCCGTCGCCGATCGGGATCGGCTGGTTGATTTCCGGTGGCTGCCGGCAATCGGCGATGCCCTCGGGCAACTGCCCCGGGGTGCGCCCGAGCAGCGCGGCCAGCTGGTATTCGGCGGCCTGGCGCTTGGCGCGCAGTGGCGGCAGCGCCGCTTCCAGCGTGGCGACCTGGGCCTGGGCGCGGGCCAGGTCGGGTGGGGTGCCGCGACCGGCGCTGAGCAGCCGCTGCGCCACCTCGCGTCCGCGCTTCTGCAGATCGACCGAATGCTGCGCCACGGCCAGCTCGCGGTTGGCGTGACAGATGCTGATGTAGCTGCCGGTGACGCGCGCCACCAGCGCCACCTTGGCCAGATCGAGCGCGGCCTGGGCGGCTTCGCTGTCGGCGTGTGCGGCCTGCTCGCCGCGCTTGAGCTTGCCGAACATGTCGAACAGGTAGGAGACGCCGACCTTGGCCTCGCCGAGGTTCATCACCGGCAGCTGTTCTTCCTGCAACAGGCTCTCGCCGGACAGGCGCGCACGCTCGGCGCTGGCCTCGACCTCGAAGTCGGGGCCGGCCGCGTCCTCGGCGACGCGGTACAGCGCATCGGCGCGGTGGAGATTGGCGACCGCGACCTTGAGCTCGACGTTGTCGCGCAGCGCGGTTTCCACCAGCGAATCCAGCGCCGGCGAGCGGTACAGCGACCACCAGCGATCCGGCAGCGGCGCGCTGGGCTGGATCCGGGCATCGCCGGTGTCCAGGAAGGCGCCGTTGGCTTGCGGCCGCTGATAGGCCGAGTCCTTGGGAATCTCGTAGTCCGGGCCGACCGTGGTGCAGGCGGTCAGGCTCGCCAGCAGCAGCGTGATGCCCAGCCGGCGCGGCAATCGCATGTTCACGGCCGCGCTCCGTCGTTGGCCTTGGCCGCATCGCGGTGCGGGCGGATGTTGACCGTGGCGGTGCGCCCGGCGATCAGTTGCACGTCCTCGGGTACCGAGTCCAGCGCGATCCGCACCGGAATGCGCTGCGCCAGCCGCACCCAGTCGAAGGCCGGGGTGACGTTCGGCAACAGCGTGCTGCCGTCGCTGCGATAACGGTCCTCGATGCCGGCGGCGATGCTCTGCACGTGCCCGCGCAGCACGCGCGGCTCGCCCATCAGATGGATCTCGACCGGCTGGCCGGGACGCACACCGCGCAGGCGGGTCTCCTCGAAATAGCCATCGACGCGGAACGAGCCGGTATCGAGCACCGCCAGCACCGGCTTGCCGGTGACCACGTAATCGCCGACCCGCACCGTGCGGTCGCTGACGCGGCCGTCGCTGGGGCTGCGCACCTGCGTGCGTGCCATGTTCAACGTGGCCAGGTCGACCGCCGTCTGCGCGGTCTGCACCGCCGAGCGCGCGGCTTCCAGCGCCGATTCGGCGGCTTCCAGCTTGGCGCGGCGCACTTCCGCATCTTCGGTGGCGACCAGATCCTTGAGGCTGCGATCGCGCGCGGTCTCACGGCGCAACTGCGCGGCGGAGGTCTCGCTCTGGGCGACGCTGGCGCGGCGTTCGGCCAGCGCTGCCTGGGCCTGCTCCAACGCTAACTGGTAGCGCGAGCGGTCCACCACGAACAGCACCTGGCCCTTCTTCACCGCGGCGTTGTCATCGACCTCGACCTGCTCGACCAGCCCGGACACATCCGGCGCCACCCGTGCCACGTCGGCCGACAGGTGCGCATCGCGCGTCCATGGCTCGTCCATGTAGTAGTGCCACAGGTGCTTGAGCACGAACAGCGCGATCACCACCAGCGCCAGGGTCAACAGCGCCGGACCAGCCGCCTTCATCAGTTTCTTCATGGTTGCATCCAGCGCGAAAGGAAAAACAGGCCGCCCAGCAGCACGATGTAGAGCGCCAGGTTGAACAGCGGCGGATGCCAGATGTGGCGGTACGCGCCGAGCCGCGTGAGCACATGGCCCAGCGCGCTGGTCAGCAGGTAGGCGAGCGTCATCAACGCCAGCAGCGTCGGAATGAACACGCCGTAGAGACTGAATTCTCCGAACATCGTCGTATGGTTCTTGCGGGTCGTGAAAATGAGGAAAAGGTGCGGCGTCGGCTGCACCCCGGTGTAGCGGGTTGCGATCGATCAGGGCGCCCTGTCGCCGGCATCGCCGAGCAGGCGCCACAGTTTCAGCGCGGTATCGATCTCCCCCGGTGACAGCGTGCCGAACACCTCCTGGCGCAGCTCCACCAGCCGCGCTTCCAACTGACCGACCAGGGCCTGTCCGGCCTCGGTCAACCACAGCTGGTTGGCGCGGCGGTCATGGGCATCGTTTTCACGGCGCACCAGCCCCTGCTCGCCGAGTCGATCCAGCAGGCGCACCAGCGACGGGCCTTCCATGCCCAGTCGCTGGGCCAGCGCGACCTGGCGGATGCCGCCGCCGGAGCGGCCGATCAGCAGCAGCGGCGAAGTGCAGGCGCCGGAGATGCCGAACGGCTCCAGCGCCGCATCGACCAGGCGCTGCCACTGGCGGCTGGCGAGCAGCAGGCCGCCGCTGAGCTGGGCGAGGGAGGAGGGGGTGTCCATGGATAATGCATAGGATGCTACTGTTTCAGAAATGAATCAACTTCGACGGGCATCCCCGGGCCGGAGGGTTCGTCACCGTTCATGCCGGCGACGTAGAGCGTGTCATGCCCTTTTTCATGAGTGCGAAGCCGCTTTTGGCGCGTCGAGACAAGGCGTGCGCTGCCGCCCAGGCAGGTCGCCTGGGCAAAGCGCGCAACGCAGTATCGGCGCGCCAAAAGCGACTTCCCGGAGGGTTGGCCGTCAGCGGCACGGAGCCGGCGCCACGCGGCTTGCCTTGGCCGCCAGCCAAGGCCGCGCCACCTGACACCGGCTCCGCACCGCTCACGGCCAACGCATCTCATGAAAAAGGGCATAACACGCTCTAGCCACTCGGGTACCATGCACGCCCCTCACGGGTGCTTGCGCATGAACGACTCCAAGAAAACCCCCGACTCCCCCGTCAGCCAGGCCCAGGCCGAAGACGCCGTGCGCACCCTGCTGCGCTGGGCCGGCGAGGACCCGTCGCGCGAAGGCCTGCTGGACACCCCGCGCCGGGTCGCCGAGGCCTATGGCGACTGGTTCAGCGGCTATCGCGAGGATCCGCGCGCCTACATGGAGCGCACCTTCGAGGAAGTGGCCGGCTACGACGAGCTGATCGTGCTGCGCGACATCGAGTACGAAAGCCACTGCGAGCACCACATGGCGCCGATCATCGGCAAGGTCCACGTCGGCTACCTGCCGGCCGGCAAGGTGGTGGGCATCAGCAAGCTGGCACGCGTGGTGGAGACCTACGCGCGGCGCTTCCAGGTGCAGGAAAAGATGACAGCGCAGATCGCCCAGTGCATCCAGGACGTGCTGCAGCCGCTGGGCGTCGGCGTGGTGGTCGAAGGCGCGCACGAGTGCATGACCACGCGCGGCATCCACAAGCGTGGCGTGTCGATGGTGACCTCCAAGATGCTCGGCAGCTTCCGCGAGGACGCCCGCACCCGCGCCGAGTTCCTGCGCTTCATCGAAGTGGGCGGCAAGCGCTGATCCGAGGCGTCGCATGAAGCACGGTGCGCGCATCGCCCGTTATCGCGCCTTGCGCGAGCAGGCCTCGTGGAAGCTGCTGGCTGCCGACCACGCGCCGGAGGTGATCGGGCTGTTGCAGGGCCTGTTGCTGGACGGCGAGCGTCGATTGCCGGCCGGCGTGCTGCACGAGCGCCTGCAACGCCGGCTCGATGAACTCAACGCCGAGCAGCTCTCGCGCGAACTGCCGCGCACCGCGCAGGCCTACGTCGCGCACTGGCTGGCGCAGGGCTGGCTGGAGCGGCGCCTGCCCGAGGGCGCGCAGCAGGAGGAATACGAGCTGTCCACCCAGGCCGCGCAGGCGATCCGCTTCATCGATGGATTGGAGAGCACGCGCAGCGCCGCCACCGAGAGCCGGCTGGTGCTGGTGATCCAGCAGTTGTCGCAACTGGCCGCGCAGACCGAATCCGATCCGGATTCGCGCCTGTCCGCGCTGCGCGACGAGCGTGACCGCATCGACGCCGAAATCGCCCGTGTGTCCGCCGGCAAGGTCGCCGCGCTGGACGGCAAGCGCGCGCTGGAGCGTGCCCGCCAGGTGATCGCGCTGGCCGATGAGCTGGCCGAGGATTTCCGCCGCGTGCGCGACGACTTCGAGCGGCTCAACCGCGACTTCCGTGAACGCATCATCGACGACGAAGGCGAGCGCGGCGACGTGCTCGCGCGCCTGTTCGAAGGCATGGACGTGATCGCCGAGAGCGAGGCCGGGCGCAGCTTCGAAGCATTCTGGTCGCTGCTCAACGATGCCGAGCAGAGCGCCCAACTGGATGCCGCACTGGAAGCGGTGCTGGCGCGCGGCTTCGCCCGCAAGCTCGATCGCGGCGAGCGCGGTTTCCTGCGTGGGCTCACCGGCACCATGCTGGAGCGCGGCGGCGAGGTCCACGACGTCATGCAGCACTTCGCGCGCAGCCTGCGCGGCTTCGTGCAGAGCCGCGGTTATCTGGAACAGCGCCGGCTCAATCAATTGCTCAAGCAGGCCCAGGGCGAGGCGCTGGCACTGCGCGAGCACATCCCGGCGCAGCGCAGCATCGGTCGCGATCTCAAACTGACCACCAGCCGCCTGCGCTCGATCGCGCAATGGCGCCTGCACGATCCGCGCCAGACCCAGGTCGATGGCAGCGTGCAGCGCAACGACGCCGCGGCGATCTCGCTGGACAGTGTCGGCGAACTGGTCGCGCAGTCGGAAATCGACTTCCGTGGCCTGCGTCGCGACCTGCACGAGCTGCTCGGCGAGCACGCGCAGCTCTCCATTGCCCAAGTGCTGCAACGGCGCGAAGCGATGCAAGGGCTCGGCAGCGTGATCGGTTACCTGTCGCTGGGCACCCGCCATGGCGTGATCGCGGCCGGCGAGCAGGAACTCGCGCAATGGCGCGGCGGCGACGGCCAACTGCGTCGCGCGCGCATCCCGTTGATCTGGTTCACCCAGGAGAAACGCCATGAACTGGCTTGAACACGACGCACTCGAAGCCGAGCCCGCGAGCATCGCGCCGGCCGAGGCCAGCACCGGCCTGTTCCCCGGCGACAGCGGCACATTGCCGCTGGAAGCACGTCGCGCGCTGTGCCAACTGCTGGCCGGCCCGAGCATCGACGCCCAGCGTCACGGCAAGCTGTGGCCGGCGCTGTTGCGCAGTGAAGCGGCGATCCGCAGTGCGTTGTCGGACCTGTTCCTGGAACTGGTGCTCGATCGCGAAGCCGGTATCGCCTTCACCCGCCAGGCCGAGGTCGGCGAGCTGGAAGCGCCGGTGCTGCTGCGTTCCTCGCCGCTGACCTTCATCGACTCGGCGCTGCTGCTGCACCTGCGCCAGCAACTGGCCGAAGCCGACGTGCGCGGCGTGCGCGCGGTGGTCGAGGAAGCCGAGCTGGCCGAGTCGCTGTCAGTCTACGAAAAGAACCTGTCCACCGACCGCGCCGGCTTCGTGCGCCGCGTCGCCGCCGCCGTGGCCAAGATGAAGGACAACCACATCCTCACCCGCCTGCGCGGCGACGAGGAACGCTACGAAGTCTCACCCGCGTTGAAGCTGCTGTTCTCGGCCGAGGACGTGGCTGCGCTGGCGCAGGTCTACCGGCAGCTGCGCGAGAGCGCCGCGCCGGCGGTCGAGGACGCGGCATAACCGCGACGACCGACACCGATCGCGACGGGCCGTGCCAAGCGCAGCCATCCGCCGCAGGAACCCCATTTTCCAGGACCAGGCATGAGCCGTTCCCGTTCTTCCGCTTCCCCGTTGTTCGTTGCCGACCTGCCTGATCCACGCGCGCAGCAGTTCCGCATGCGCCGCCTGCAGGTACACAACTGGGGCACCTTCTCCGGCCTGACCGACGTACCGGTCGCCGAGCAGGGCTTCCTGTTCGTCGGCCGCTCCGGTTCGGGCAAATCGACCTTGCTGGACGCGATGTCGGCCGTGCTGACCCCGCCGAGCATCGTCGACTTCAACGCCGCCGCGCGCGAAGCCGAACGCAGTGGCCGCGACCGCTCGCTGGTGTCCTACGTACGCGGCGCCTGGGCCGACCAGCACGACAGCGAATCCGGCGAGATCGCCACCCAGTACCTGCGCAAGGGCGCCACCTGGAGCGCACTGGTGCTGGAGTACCGCGATGGCGAAGGCCACGTGGTCAGCCTGGTGCGGCTGTTCTGGATTGCCGGTAACGGCTCGGCTGCCGCCGACGTGCGCAAGCACTACATGGTGGCCGAACGCGCCTTCGACATCGCCACCGACCTGGGCGGCTTCGATCTGGACCTGCGCCGCTTGAAGCAGCGCCTGGACGACGTGCATCACTTCGACAGCTTCGCCGGCTACGCCGAGCGCTTCCGTCACCAGCTCGGCATCGGCAACGAGATGGCGCTGAAGCTGCTGCACAAGACCCAGTCGGCCAAGAATCTCGGCGACCTCAACGCGTTCCTGCGCGGCTTCATGCTCGACGAGCCGCGCACCGTCGAGGCCGCCGAACGGCTGGTGGCCGACTTCGCCGAACTCGACGGCGCCCATCAAGCGGTGGTCACCGCGCGGCGGCAGGTCGAGACCCTGCAACCGGCGCGCGCTCACCACGCAGAATTGATGGCGCTGCGTCGTCGTCGTGGCGAGCTGGACGAACTGAAGCTCGGCGTAGACGCGTACCGCGAGCGTCGCCGCCTTGAGCTGATCGACATTCGCCTGCAGGAACTGGACACCCACGATCGCGGCCTGGCCGGCGAAGAAGGCCAACGCCGCGCCGCGCTCGATAATCACCAGCAGCGCCTGAGCGATCTGGAACGGCAGCGCCGTGAGCAGGGCGGTGAGCGCATCGACGAACTGGAGCGCGAACGCGCACGCGTCGAAGCCGAGCGTGACCAACGCGTCAAGAAACGCAGCCAGGCCGAGCAGGCCTGCCGCCAACTCGACCAGACCCTGGCTTCCAGCGCGCACGGTTTCGCCGAGCAGGCTGCTGCCGCGCGCGCGTTGCTCGAAGACGGTCAGCGTCACACCGTCGAACTGGACGAGGCGATCGGCGAGCGCATCGCCGGCAAGCGCGACGACGCCAAGCGCTTCGCCGAGGTGCGCATCGAGATCGACGCACTCAAGCGCACGCCCTCCAGCATCCCCGCGCCGATGCAGGCGTTGCGCGCCCGCATGAGCGAAGAGACCGGCGTGCCCGAGGCAGCGTTGCCGTTCGTCGGCGAGCTGATCCAGGTGCGCGAGGACGAGGCGCCCTGGCGCGGCGCGATCGAACGCGTGCTGCACAGCTTCGCGCAATCGCTGCTGGTCGATGAGCGCCACCACGCCGAGGTTGCCGCCTGGGTCAACCGCAGCCACCTCGGCACGCGCCTGGTCTATTACCGCGTGCGCCGCAACGACGACGTCCTGACCACGCGCGAACCGTCAGCGCGTTCGCTGCTGCACAAGCTGGAACTGCGCGATCACGCCTTCGCCGGCTGGTTGCGGGTCGAGCTGGGCAAGCGCTTCGATTACGAATGCGCGGCCGACGCCAAGGCGCTGCGCAACGTCGATCGCGGCATCACCCGCGAAGGCCAGGTCAAGCATCCCGGCGATCGTTACGAAAAGGACGACCGTCACGCGATCGGCGACCGCAAGCGCTGGCTGCTCGGTTTCGACAACCGCGCCAAGCTGGCGCTGTTCGAACGCGAAGCGCAGGAACTAGCGCAGCGCATCGCCGCCTGCGACGCCGATGTCGTGGCGCTGCGTGCAAAGCGCGAACAGCACGACCGTCACCGCCTCGCCGCACATACCGTGGCCAACCTCGCCTGGGACGAGATCGACGTCGCCGCACCGCTGCAACGGCTGGACGACATCGCCGCCGCACTGCACCTGCTGCGCGAAGGCGACGCCAACCTGCGCGCGCTGGGCGAAGCGATCGAGCGCGCGCGTGGCGACATCAAACAGGCCGAGCGCACCTACGAAGGCGCGCGCGAGGAGCGCATGAAACTGAGCGGCGAGCGCGAGCGCTGGGAAAAGACCCGGCTGGGCTGCGCCGATGCCGGCACGCGCGTGGTCACGCCGTTGCAGCAACAGGGATTGGACGAACGCCTGACTGCGCTGGGTGTGCTCAGCCTCGATAACCTGGAAGCGCATTTCCGCCAGATCGGCAACGCGCTTGGCGAGCAGATCGGCGCCAGCCAGCAGGAACACCATCGTCTTGAAGGCCTGCTGCTGGAATGTTTCAAGCGCTACTGCCGCGCCTGGCCCGAAGACAGCGGCGACCTCAGCCCCAGCCTCGACGGTGCCGACGATTTCCTCGCGCGCCTGCAACGCCTGGAACGCGATGGCCTGCCGCAGCACGAGGCACGCTTCTTCGAGCTGTTGCAGAGCCAGAGCAAGAACAACCTGCTGGCCTTGCAGCGCCTCACCGCCGAGGCGGGCAAATCGATCGCCCAGCGCCTGGAAGAGGTCAACGCCAGCCTGGAGCAGGTGCCGTTCAATCGCGGCACCGTGCTGACCATCGAGCTGTCCGACCGGCGCCTGCCCGAGGTGCTGGAATTCCATCAGCAACTGCGCGAAGTGCTCGCCCACCACCAGACCGAAGACCGCCAGATCGCCGAAGCCCAGTTCGCGCTGCTGCGCACGCTGGTGCAGCGGCTCGGCTCGCAGGAAGGCGAGGACCGGCGCTGGCGCGAGCACGTGCTGGACGTGCGCCTGCACGTGGAGTTCGTCGGCGTCGAACTCGACGCGGCGACCCGCCAGCAAGTGGAGATCTACCGCAGCGGCGCCGGCAAGTCCGGCGGCCAGCGCCAGAAACTGGCCACCACCTGCCTGGCCGCCGCGCTGCGCTACCAGCTCGGCGGGCAGGACGGCGAACTGCCGCGCTACGCCGCCGTGGTGCTGGACGAAGCCTTCGACAAGGCCGACAACGAATTCACCGCGCTGGCGATGAACATCTTCGACAACTTCGGTTTCCAGATGGTCGTCGCCACCCCGCTGAAATCGGTGATGACGCTGGAGCCGTTCATCGGCGGCGCCTGCTTCGTCGAAATCAGCGGCCGCCACGACTCCGGCGTGCTGCTGATCGAGTACGACGAGCAGGCCAGGCGGCTGAAACTGCCCGAGCGTTCGCGGGGTGAGGTAGTGCGCGAAGAGCGGGCACTCGTCCCTATCGGGCTGGAGCCGGTCACGGTTCCGGCCGAACCCGAGGCGACACCGGCGCCCGCCGCGCGACGCAAGGTGTCGAAGACCGCGAAGTCGACGCCAACAGTCACGCCGGCGAAGAAGCCGGTTCCGGCCAAGCCAAGCCGAAAGAGCCGCTGAAACCCTGTGGGAGGGACTTCAGTCCCGACAGGCTTTACCGGTAGATCTCCGTCGGGACTGAAGTCCCTCCCACAAACAAGTTACCCAGAGAACGTATCCCACCCCATCTTCGCGATCAGCACCACCACCAGCACCAGGAACAACTTGCGGATCAACGGCGTGCCGCCCCGCAGCGCCAGCCGCGTACCGGTGAACGCGCCGGCAATATTGGCTGCGGCCATCGGCATTGCCGCCGCCATCAGCACCTTGCCGCTCGGTACGAAGAAGCACAGCGCGGCCAGATTGGTCGCCAGGTTCACCACCTTCGAGGCCGCCGAGGCGCGCAGGAAATCCAGCCCGAAGAAGCGGATGAACAGGAAGATCAGAAAACTTCCGGTGCCCGGCCCGAAGAAACCATCGTAGAACCCGATCGCCGCACCCACCGCCAACGCGATCGTCAGCTCACGTCGACCGATCTGACGCGGTCGGTGCAACGCACCGAAATCCTTCTTGATCAGCGTGTAGACCAGCATCGCGATCAGCAACACCAGGATCAACGGCCGCACCGCCTGCTTGGGCATCAGACTGACCGCGGTGGCACCGAGGAACGCGAACACGAACGCGGCAGCGGTCGCATACAGCACCGGCCGCCACGGAAAGCGCACGTTGCGCGCGAAGCGCCAGGCCGAGGTGGCGGTGCCGGCCATCGAGCCGAACTTGTTGGTGCCCAGCAGCACCGCGGGCGATTGCTGCGGCAGCGCAGCAAACAGGCCGGGCAGCTGGATCAGCCCGCCACCGCCGACTGCCGCGTCGATCAAGCCGGCGATGAAGGACAGGCACAGCAGCCAGGGCAGTACGTGGCTCAGGGCGTCGTACATGAAGGATTGCAGCAGACGGGCGTGCCAGAATAACCAGGTGGGCAGTCCGCAGGGAACGCCGAACCTCTTCCCGCCAAAGTGAGCCTGTCATGAGCGATGTTCCCGCAGCCGCGGTACTGGCAGTGATCTATGCGCGCAACCTTGAACAGGTGGCCGAGTTCTATCGACGCACCTTGTCGTTGCCGATCACGCAGAAGGAAGACGCCTACGTGATCCTCGGCGATGACCGCTTCGAGGTCGCGGTGGTGAACATGGCCTGCGATGGTGTCGCAGCAGTAACCCCCGTGCAGCGCCGTGAACATACCGCGATCAAGCCATCGTTCCTGGTCGACGATCTGGCGCGCGTGCGTCTGCAGGTGGAAGCGACAGGCGGAACGCTCAAACCGCTGAGCGCAGTCTGGCCGTGGCGTGGGCAACTGCATCTGGATGGCATGGACCCGGAAGGCAATATCGTCCAGTTCCGGCAACGCGAGCCCGGCTGAGCACAGATTCACGGGTGCTGGCGTTTGCGGGTACCCGGCAGATGCATCGATCGAGCGCAGCCGGCACAATCCGGGCATGAGCAAGACCGCTTCGAGCAAGACCGCCTCACGCCCGCCACGCGATCCGTGCCCCTGTGGCCGGCCCCTCGATTACACCGACTGCTGCGGTCGCTGGCATCGCGGCGAGGCCGCACCGGATGCCGAATCGCTGATGCGCTCGCGCTACAGCGCCTACGTGCGTCGTGATGTCGATTACCTGCTGGCGAGCTGGCATCCGTCCACACGCCCGCCCGAACTGACCCTCGACGAATCCGCCGGCGGCCGCACCACCTGGCTCGGGCTCAGCGTGCAGAAAGCAATCGACACGGGAGCCGACACCGCCGAGGTCGAATTCCTGGCCCGCTACCGGATCGGCGGCGCCGCCGCGGTGCGGATGGTCGAACACAGCCGCTTCGTGCGCGAAGACGGCCGCTGGTACTACCTGGACGCCCGGTGACCGTCAGGGCCTGTCATCCATGCCCGGGCAGGCCGCGCGCAGGCGCCCTGCAGGTTGGGCCTGGAAAGTCATCCGCCGGCGCCGCACGGCTGGACCCCCGTCTTCGCGGGGGCAGGACTCTGACCGCCCGTCAGGCGCTGCGCCACGCAACACCGGCCGATGGCTTTCCAGACCCAACGCGACCTGCCCGGGCATGGACGACACGCCCCGGTCTAGACACGGCGTTCGCACGCGATGGCTAAGCTGGCCGGCAACGCGGCGTGGGACGCCGCAGAAACGCGGGGCAACAGCGATGAATACGCTCAGTCTCTGGCAATGGGTGACGGCGATGGTGGTGCTGTTCGGGCTGGTGGTGCCGGCCCTGTTGGCAGTGTGGATGATCTGGCTGCGCCCGGCCGGGCGCCGGGCCCTGCGCGTGGAGCGCCTCGATGAACCGGCCCGGCCGGTGGGGATCGCCCTGCGCGATGGTGCTTAGAACATGGTGTTGGCCGGCGCTGTTGGCCTGGCCGCTGGCCTGCGCAGCCCAGGCCGACGATGCCGCGTTCCGGCAATGCCTGGGCACGCTGCGCAGCCAGGCCGTCACTGCCGGCGTATCGAGCGCGACCTTCGAGCGTGTGACCGCCAACCTGCAACCCGATCCGGGTGTGCTGCAACTGCTCGACGCGCAGCCGGAATTCACCACTCCGATCTGGGACTACCTCGCGGTACTGGTCGATGACGAACGCGTCGCCGACGGCCGCGCGGTGCTCGCCACCCACAAGGCGCTGCTCGACCAGGTCGCTACGCAGTACGGCGTCGATCCGGTCACCGTAGTCGCGGTCTGGGGTGTGGAGAGCGACTACGGCCGCGTGTTCGGCAAGCGCCCGCTGCTGCAATCGCTGACCACGTTGTCGTGCGAGGGCCGCCGCCAGCGTTTCTTCCGTGGCGAACTGCTCGCGCTGCTCAAGCTGATCGACAGCGGTGACCTGAGCGCCGACGGTCTGGTCGGCTCGTGGGCCGGCGCATTCGGGCATACCCAGTTCATGCCCTCCACCTATGCGCGCATCGCGGTCGATGGCGACGGTGACGGCCGCCGCGATCTGGTCGCCAGCATTCCCGATGCCCTGGCCTCCACCGCCAACTATCTGAAGCGCGCTGGCTGGCGCAACGGCGAGCCGTGGGGCGTGGAGGTACGCCTGCCGCCGGATTTCGACTCCGCGCGCGCCGGTCGCACGGCACGTCGCCCATTGAGCCAATGGCTGGCCAGCGGCCTGCGCGATGCCGCCGGCCAACCACTGAGCTTGCCCGGCCTCGCCGCCGACACGCCAGCCGCGTTGCTGCTGCCGGCCGGTCGCAGCGGCCCCGCGTTCCTGGTGTTCCGCAACTACGACGCGATCTACGCCTACAACGCCGCCGAAAGCTACGCGCTGGCCATCGCGCTGCTGTCCGACCACCTGCGCGGTGGTGCCGGCCTGACGGCATCGTGGCCGACCGACGATCCCGCGCTGGGGCGCCTGCAGCGCCGCGAGCTGCAGCGCCTGTTGATCGCACGCGGCTACGACATCGGCAGCGCCGACGGCCTGATCGGCACCGCCAGCCGTCGCGCGATCCAGACCGAACAGCAACGCCTCGGCCTGCAACCGGCCGACGGCCGCCCCAGCCAGCGCATCCTCGATGCCCTGCGCGCCGCGCCATCCGAAACACGCCGAAGCGGTAGCGCCTTCACACTACCGGCGCGTTATCCCCAGTTCCTGCAATCCCCCATCGTGACCAAGACCATGACCCTGCCCAACCTTCCCGGCCTCAGCGCCGGCGATTACCAAGGATTCCCCTCGCTGCTGGTGCAGACCCCGTTCTCCAGCGCCGCCATCAGCCTGTTCGGCGGCCAGCTGCTGTCGTTCGTGCCCAAGGGCGGCCAGGACGTGATGTGGCTCTCGCCGTTGGCCAAGCAACCACCGACCCCGATCCGCGGCGGCACCCCGGTGTGCTGGCCGTACTTCGGCAAGCAGGACCAGACCGGCGACGCGCCCTCGCACGGCTTCGTTCGCACCGTGCCCTGGCAACTGGTGGAAGCCAGCCGCGAGGCCGACGGCACCCTGCAACTGGTACTGGCACCGCCCACGTTCGACGACCTGCCGCTGCGTCTGCGCATGCACCTGCGCATCGGCCGCACCCTCGAACAGGAACTGATCACCGAGAACACCAGCGCCGCCCCGACACGCTTCACCCAGGCATTGCACAACTACTTCCGCGTAGGCGACGCATTGAAGGTCGACGTGCAAGGCCTGGACGGCCTGGATTACCTGGACAAGTACGAGAACTACACCACCGCGCATCGCCAACAGGGCGACTGGAACCTGCGCGACACCCGCGATCCGGGCCGCAGCGACCGCATCTACACCGGCGCCGGCGGCCGCTACACCCTGATCGATCCGGTACTGGGCCGCCGCATCACCATCACCACCGAAGGCAGCCGCACGCTGGTGGCCTGGAACCCAGGCGAGGAAGCCGCCGCCAAGATGGCCGACGTCGGCGACCACTGGCGCGAATACGTCTGCCTGGAAGCCGCCAACGCCGGCCCGGACGTCATCGAACTAGCCGCCGGCGGCCGCCACGTACTCAAGCAGACGATCGGCGTAGAACCGCTCTAACGCGGCTCAACACCAACGGCCAAGCTATCGCTGTTGCTGTTGCTGTTGTTCGTGATTTTGCTTTTTGCAGTTGCCCTTCGCTTTTCCGGGGCCCCCATCCGCAGCGACGGAGCCAGCGGGCAAAACCCCGAAGGGGCGACGTGCATGGATGCACGTCGTTTTCTGCCGCGACATGGATGTCGCGTCAGAAAATTCCCGCTGGCGCAGTGGACCCGTAGCGCAGCGGAGGGCGCGAGGACTGGGGCGTGCTTTCTTTGGGTTACGTTTCTT
>NZ_JBYSVX010000014.1:0-93136 GCF_058986605.1 Pseudomonas sp. GW821-FHT07E12
GTCAGATGGGGATAAGAGACAGGGGCTTACCGGTAAAGCCCCATCGCGGCTGAAGCCGCTCCTACGGGGCTACTCCCAGGCAATCGCGTACTGGCGCGAAACTGCGCCGATGCTCAGGGCAGGGGCCGTGCGTGCGCAATGCGCGCAAGTGGGCCGGCGTGCCGTAGCCCTTGTGCTGGTCGAAGCCGTATTCCGGATGGCGCTGGTGCAGTTCGTGCATGTAGCGGTCGCGGGTGACCTTGGCGACGATCGAGGCCGCCATGATCGCGCGATCGAGTGCGTCGCCGCCGACCAGCGCCTCGGCCGGGCAGGGCAGCGCCTTGGGCACGCGGTTGCCGTCGATCCGGGCGTATCCGGCCACATGCGCAACGCCTTCCACCGCGCGACGCATGCCGAGCATGGTCGCCTGGAAGATGTTGAGGCGGTCGATCTCCTCCACCGTTATCAGCACCACGCTCCAGGCGAGCGCGCGTTCGACGATGCGGGGATAGAGCGCTTCGCGGCGTTCGGCGCTGAGCTGTTTGGAATCGTCCAGTCCGTTGATGCGTGGCTTGGATGGATCGAACACCACCGCTGCTACCGCGACCGGGCCAGCCAATGGGCCGCGACCGGCTTCGTCTACGCCGGCGTAGAGCAGGGATTCGGGATTGGGAATTGGGGATTCGTTGAACAGCGAGTAGCTGGTGGGGGATTTCATCGCGACTTCTCTTGCGAATCCCCACTCCCGAATCCCGAATCCCGTTGCTGCACCAGCAGCTCCCCCACCGCTTCGGCCGCGCGCGCGGAGGCGTCGCGGCGCAGTTCCGCATGCAGTCGCAGGTACTTGGGCTGCAACCGGGCAACGTCTTCGGGGTGTTCGAACCAGTTCAGCACCGCCGCCGCCAGTTGCTCGGGCGTGCAGTCATCCTGCATCAGCTCCGGCGCCAGATCCTCGCCTGCCAGAATGTTGGGCAGCGCGAAGCGGTCGACCTTGATCAGCTTCAGCGCCTTGACGATGCGGTAGGTCAACGGCGCGACCTTGTAGCCGACCACCATCGGGCGCTTGACCAGCATCGCTTCCAGCGTGGCGGTGCCGGACGCGAGCAGCACCACGTCGGCGGCGATCATCGCGGTGCGCGCCTGGCCGTCGAGGATGTGCGAGTTCAACACCGGCAGCGCCGAGCGCGACAACTGTTCGGCGATCAGCGACCTGCAGCCGGGATTGGCGGCCGGGATCAGTACCTGCAAACCAGGCAGTTTCTCGGCCACCTGCCAGGCGGCTGCAAGGAACGTGTCGCCCAGGCGGTTGATCTCGCCATGGCGGCTGCCAGGCAGGAGCGCCAGCACCGGACTGGATGAAGACAACCCGAGCGTGGCGCGTGCCGCGTCGCGGTCGACCTGGTAGGAAATCGCATCGGCCATCGGGTGGCCGACGAAGCGTGCGTCCACGCCGTGGCGGTGATAGATCGCCGGCTCCATCGGGAACAGGCACAGCACCATGTCCGCGCTGGCACCGATCTTCTCGGCGCGCTTTTCCTTCCATGCCCACACCGATGGGCTGACGTAGTGCACGGTGCGCACGCCGCGCTGCTTGAGCCAGCGCTCGACCGGGAGGTTGAAGTCCGGTGCGTCGATACCGATGAACACATCCGGCTGCCAGGCCAATGCACGCTCGCGGAACTCGCGACGCAACTTCAACAGGCGCGGCAGATGCCGCAGCACTTCGACCAGCCCCATCAGCGACAGTTCGCTGGCGTCGAACCAGGTCTCGCAGCCGGCATTGCGCATGGCATCGCCGCCGATGCCGGCGAATTCGGCATCGGGATAACGCTTGCGCAATTCCTCTATCAGCCCGGCACCGAGCAGGTCGCCGGAGGTTTCACCGGCGAGCAGTGCTACGCGCAGCGGCGCTGCGCGGGGATTCGGGATTTGGGATTCGGGATTCGCAACCAAGCCATCGTTCGGGCCGCTGCCGGCGCCGTTACGAATCCCCAATCCCGAATCCCGAATCCCGACGCTCATCGCAACAACGGCCGCTCGGTGTGCTCGATGAACTCAAGCATGTTGCGCACATCCTCGCTGTTGCGCGCCTGGTCGGCCAGTTCCTGCTTGGCTTCGGCCAGCGGCAGGCCGGCCACGTACAGCGTGCGGTAGGCGCGCTTGATCGCGGCGATGCGCTCGGGCGAGAAGCCGCGACGCTTGAGGCCTTCGCTGTTGATGCCGCGCGGGCGGCCGAGCGAGTCGGTGCCGACCATCGTGAACGGCGGCACGTCGCCATTGGTCAGTGCGCCCATGCCGAGGAAGGCGTGCGAGCCGATCCGGCAGAACTGGTGGGCGCCCGAGAAGCCGCTGATGATCACCCAGTCGCCGACCACGACATGACCAGCCAGCGTGGTGTTGTTGGAGAACACGCAGTGATTGCCGACATGGCAGTCATGGGCGACATGGGTGTAGGCCAGCATCCAGTTGTCGTTGCCGATCGTGGTGATGCCGCCGCCGCCACTGGTGCCGCGGTTGATCGTGACGAACTCGCGGATCAGGTTGTTGTCGCCGATCACCAGCTCGGTGCGCTCACCGGCGAACTTCTTGTCCTGCGGTTCGCCACCGATCGCCGCGTGGCCGATCACGCGATTGTTGCGGCCGATGCGGGTCGGGCCATGCACACTGCAATGCGGACCGATCTGCGTGCCTTCGCCGATCTCGACATCCGCACCGATGATGGTGAAGGCGCCCACGCGGACATCGGCCGCCAGCTTGGCCGACGGATCGATGACGGCGGTGGGATGGATCAGGGGGGTATCGTTGCTCATCGTTCCTCCAGATACGCTCAGGCACTCAGCCCTTGGCGCCGGCGCACATCACTTCGGCACTGGCGACCACTTCGCCGTCCACCTTGGCCTCGCCGTAATACCAGCCCATGTTGCGGATCAGCCGTTTCATCTGCACGTCCAGGATCAACACGTCGCCGGGCACGACCTGCTTGTTGAAGCGCGCATTGTCGACCTTGACCATGTAGAACAGCGTGGACTCCGCATCGCGGTCCAGGCACAGCTGGGTCATCACGCCGCCGGCCTGCGCCAGCGCTTCGATGATCAGCACGCCAGGCATGACCGGCCGGGTCGGGAAATGGCCCTGGAAGAACGGCTCGTTGATGCTCACGTTCTTCTGCGCCACGATGCGGCGGGCTTCCCGGTCCAGTTCCAGCACCCGGTCCACCAGCAGAAACGGGTAGCGGTGCGGAAGCAGTTCTTGAATGCGGGTGACGTCGATTGGCAACTGCAGCGTATCGTTCATTCTTTCTCCTTGCCCACAGCCAGAATGCGCCGGGCAAGGGCATCGAGCTGCTTGAAGCGCGCAGCGTTCTTACGCCACGTACGGTTGTCGGTAAGCGGGGTTCCGGACGAATATTCGCCCGGCTCGTGGATGGAATTGCGCACCACCGATTTGCCGGTGATGATGACCTTGTCGCAGATTTCCAGATGGCCAACCACGCCGACGTGGCCGCCGAGCAAGCAGTAGCGGCCGATCCTGGCGCTGCCGGCAATGCCGGTGCAGCCGGCGATCGCGGTATGTGCGCCGATGCGGCAGTTGTGGGCGATCTGCACCAGGTTGTCGATGCGCACGTCCTCTTCGAGCACGGTGTCTTCCAGCGCACCGCGATCGATGCAGCTGTTGGCACCGATCTCGCAGTCGTCGCCGATCACCACGCCGCCAAGCTGCGGCACCTTGATCCAGCGGCCGGCGTCCATCGCCAGGCCGAAGCCGTCGGCACCGAGCACCGCGCCGGGGTGCACGCGCACGCGCTTGCCCAGCCGCACGCGGGTGACCAGGGTGACGCGTGCGATCAGTTCCGTACCGTCGCCGACCACACAGTCCTCGCCGATCACGCTGCCGGTGCCGACGATGCAGCCGTCGCCGATCACGCTGCGCGCGCCGATGCTGACGAAGGCGCCGATATGCGCGGTAGGCGAGACAGTGGCGCTCGGGTCGATGCTCGCCATCGGGTGGACACCGGCCTCGCGTGCCGGTGGCACGTCGAACAGCGCGGAGATCTTGGCGAAGGTGGTGTAGGGATCTTTCGCGATCAGCGCGGTGCCCGGCGCAGCCTCGGCGTCATCGGCACGCAGCACCACGATCGAGGCCTGGCTGTCGGCGAGCTGCGCACGGTAGCGCGGATTGGCCAGGAAGCTGAGCTGGCCGGTACCGGCCTGGGCCAGGGTGGCGACACCGTGGATGGCCACGCCGCCGTCGCCGTGCACCTGCAGGCCGAAGCGCTCGGCGATGTCCTGAGCGGTATAGGTAGGAGTATTCACGCCGGGATTCTACTGTGCGCGGGGATAGCGGTCATGCTGCGTGGTGCGAACGGGTACGGCACGGGCTGGATGTCCCATCCGTGCAGCTGGCGGTCGACGAAATGGAAAAAAGCCCCCTTTAGTAAAGGGGGCGCGCCGACAGGCGCGGGGATTTGGCAAGCCAAGACGCGGGACCCATGCGCCCTGCTTCTCGGGCGTATGGGCCGGCGGGGGGCGAGGTCCCCGCCGGGCGCCGGGCAGTTCGCTAGAACTGCCCGCCAAAGGTGAACTGCAGGCGTTCGATCTCGTCGCCGTCTTCCTTCTTGAGCGGGAACGCGTAGCTGATCGAGATCGGGCCGACCGGCGCGCGCCACAGCAGGGCGATACCGGTGGAGACGCGAAGATCGCTGGCGCTGAAGTTGCTCCAGCCGTCGTAGACGTTGCCGTAGTCGACGAACGCGGAAACACGCGCCGACGGGCTGTCGAACAGCTTCGGGAAATACATTTCGAACGAGCCGACCGTCTTGACCGAGCCACCCAGCGGCTGACCCTTGCTGTAGTAGTAGGTCGCTTCCGAACGCGGGCCGAGCGTGTTGTCTTCGAAGCCGCGCACGGAGTTGGTGCCGCCGGCGTAGAAGTTCTCGAAGAACGGCAGGCCGGAGGCGGTCACGTGGCGGACCAGGTTGGTTCCGTCGCAGGTTTCGGCGGTGAAGACGGAATCCACTGTCTCACCGCAGATATCGCGCGAGTAGGTCTTGCCGTAACCTCCGCCGTAGCCCAGGTCCAGACGCGAGTTCAGCACGATCGACGGGATGATCGGCCAGTACTTGGAGAACGAGTAGGTGAGCTTGTAGTACTCCGCCGTCGAGCCAGGCAGCGCCACTTCCGCGCCCAGGCGCTGATAGGTACCGCGGGTCGGCATGAAGTAGTCGTTACGGGTGTCGCGCGCCCAGCCCACCTCGGTCCGCCAGGTATGGAAGGTCTTCTGGCCGACCGCGTCGATGTAATTGATGATCGCGGTCGGCGTGTAGCCGGCGTAGGTGGTGATCTGGTTGCTGTCGATGCCGAACATCACCGAGAACGCATCGTTCTCGGTGATCGGAATGCCGAAGATCGCCTGCGCCGAGCCCTTCTTGCTGTTGTACTGCGCGGCGTTGTAGTCGGAGTAGTCCAGCTTCTGCCACGCCAGGTTGTAGCCCAGCGAGATGCCGTCGTCGGTGAAGAACGGATTGGTGTAGGAGAACGAGTAGCGGTCCTGGTAGCTGCTGCGCGAGGCTTCCACCGACACGCGGTTGCCGCCGCCGAGGAAGTTGTTCTGCGACAGCTGCACCGAGGTGGTCACGCCGTAGGTCTGCGAGTAACCCAGGCCGATCTGGAAGCTGCCCGAGGTGGTCTCCTTGACGTTGTAGACCACGTCGACCTGGTCGTTGCTGCCCGGCACGGCCGGCGTTTCGACGTTGACGGTCTCGAAGTAGCCCAGGCGCTGCAGGCGGATCTTGGAGCGGTCGATCGCCGCCTGCGAATACCAGGTGTTCTCGAACTGGCGCATCTCACGACGCAACACCTCGTCGGAGGTGCGGGAGTTGCCCTTGAAGATGATCCGGCGCACGGTGACGCGTGGACCCGGCACGACCTGCAGGTTGACCGCGACGGTGCGGTGCTCGCGGTCGGGAACCGGAATCGGGTTGACCTTGGCGAAGGCATAGCCGACGTTGGCCAGGGTGTTGGTGATCGCGTCCGAGCTGTACTCGAGCAGGGCGCGCGAGAAGATGTCGCCGGCCTTGGGGATCACCAGCTTCTCGACGTCTGCCTGCGGCAGCACGGTGTCGCCGGTGACCTTGATCTCCGAGATCTTGTAGCGCTCGCCTTCGGTGACGCCGGCGCTGATGAACATGTCGCGCTTGTCGGAGCTGATCGCGACCTGCGTGGAATCGATGTTGAAGTCGATATAGCCACGGTCCAGGTACCAGGAGTTGAGCTTTTCCAGGTCGCCGGACATCTTTTCCTTGGAGTACTGGTCATCGCGGCTGTACCACGACTTCCAGTTGTGCTCCTTGGACTCCCACTGGTCGGTGATGTCCTTGTCCAGGAACTTGTCGGTGCCGACCAGGTTGACGTGGCGGATCTTGGCCGCCTTGCCTTCCTTGATCGCGATCGCCACGTCCACGCGGTTGCGGTCCAGCGGACTTACCGTCGGGGTGATCTGGACGTTGTACTTGCCGCGGTTGTTGTACTGACGGGTCAGCTCCTGGGTGACGCGGTCCAGGCTCAGGCGGTCGAAGGTGCCGCCCTCGCTCAGGCCGATGTCGCTCAGGCCCTTGAGCAGTTCCTCGGACTTGATGTCCTTGTTGCCGGTCACGGTCAGCTTGTTGATCGCCGGACGCTCCTTGACCGTGATCACCAGGATGCTGCCCTGGCGGTCGAGCTGCACGTCCTCGAAGAAGCCGGTGCGGTACAACGCACGGATCGACTCGGCCACC
Source organism: Pseudomonas sp. GW821-FHT07E12 (assembly GCF_058986605.1). Taxonomy (NCBI): domain Bacteria; kingdom Pseudomonadati; phylum Pseudomonadota; class Gammaproteobacteria; order Pseudomonadales; family Pseudomonadaceae; genus Pseudomonas; species Pseudomonas sp. GW821-FHT07E12. The sequence goes on from NZ_JBYSVX010000014.1 coordinate 6,752, forward strand.
TTGGAATCGTCGACGGAGTCGCCACGATTGACCGGAAGGTAGGTGAAGACGGTGCCGGAGGAAATGCGCTGCAGGCCGTCGACGCGAATATCGCTGGCGACGAAGGGCTCGGCCGCGACCGCGAGCATAGGCAGGCTCAGGCCGGTGGAAAGGGCTAGAGCGAGGAGGCGGCGAGTGGGAAATCTCGTCATGTCACATCCGGTTGAAGTCGAATTCGTGGGTTGCAGGTTGCCGGCGTATGACGACGACATGAGGGGCTTGTGTTCTTTTGCAGCAGGTTTTTTCGTCACGGGACCTGGCCGAGGATGTCGTTGTAGAACGCCAACCCCATCAGCCCGGCGAGCACCGCCAGGCCCGCGTATTGCCCGGCGGCCATGGCTCGCTCACTGAGCGGGCTGCCCTTGACCAACTCGATAAGGTAATACAGCAGGTGTCCCCCGTCCAAGATCGGGATCGGGAGCAGGTTGACGATCGCCAGGCTCAGCGACAGCAGGGCGAGGAAGTACAGGAACCAATCCACGCCGCGCTTGGCCGAGGCGTTGGCGACCTTGGCGATGGTGATCGGGCCGGAAATGTTCTTGACCGAGGCATGCCCGGTCAGCATGCGCCGGATCATGCCGAGCGAGTCGCCGGCCAGGCGGCCGGTCTCGCGGATCGCCGCCGGCACCGCGGCGAACACGCCGTACTGCAGGCGGGCGTCGTAGGGCGGGGCCGCCCCGCGCCCCAGCGCGATGCCGATCCGGTAGGCCGGCTGGCCATCGGTGCCGGCTTCGCGGGTCGGCAGCAGTTCCAGTGCCAGCCGGTCGCCGTTGCGCTCGACCTCGATCATGCCCTGACCACCACGCTCACCCAGCGTCTGGATCTGCGGGGCGACCTGGTCGGATGAATCCACCGGGTGGCCGTCGATCGCGACAATCCGGTCCCCTGGCTTGAGCACGCCATCGGCAGCCGAACCGGGGACGATCTCGGAAACCTGCGCCGGCTGGTTCATGAATTGCCAGCTGAAACCCGCCAGTTCCGGCGCGCGCTGCTCGGAGAAGCCGGCCGGCAGCTGCGACATGCGCACGGTGACGGCCCGCTCGCCACCATCGGCGTCGACCGCCTGGACGCGCACGTCGCGCTGGTCCATCGCGGCGGTGGTCAGCAACATGCTGGTGTCGGCCCAACTGGTCACGGTGCGGCCATCGACCGATTGCACGCGGTCACCCGACCTCAGCCCGGCTTGCGCGGCCAGGCCTTCGACATGGCCGAGCGTGGCCGAATAGTCCTGCTTGCCGATCACGAACATCGCCCACAGCAGCAGCATGCACAGCAGCAGGTTGGCGATCGGGCCGGCCGCGACGATCGCGATCCGCTGCCAGACGTTCTTGCCATTGAAGGCCATCGCGCGTTCGGCCGGATGCACGTTGCCTTCGCGCTCGTCGAGCATCTTGACGTAGCCGCCGAGCGGGATCGCGGCGATCGCGAACTCGGTGCCATGGCGGTCGCGGCGCAACCACAGCGGGCGGCCAAAGCCGACCGAGAAGCGCAGCACCTTCACGCCACAGCGGTGCGCGACCCAGAAATGGCCGAATTCGTGAAACGTCACCAGCACGCCCAAGCTGACGATCATCCACCAGATGGATCCGAGCAGGTCACTCATGGGTGGCGGCCGTGGAAGGGCAAGTGCAAGGGCATCGGGCTCAATGGCGGGCGAGGGCTGCTTCGGTCACCTGGCGGGCCTGGGCATCCACTGCCAACAGGTGTTCCAGCGTATCCGCATTTTCCCCGGGAAGCGTGGAGAGCGCGTGCTCGACCAACGCAGGGATAGCTAGGAAACCGATCCGGCCCTGAAGAAAGGCTGAAACCGCGACTTCGTTGGCAGCGTTCAGGATCGCCGGCGCGCAACCGCCGGCATTCATGGCATCCCATGCCAATTTAAGGCAGGGAAAGGCATCCAGATCGGGGGCTTCGAAGTCCAGTCGTCCCTGCTGGCGCAGGTCCAGACCGGCCACGCCGGAACCGATCCGTTCCGGCCACGCCAGGCCCACTGCCAGGGTGGTGCGCATGTCGGGCAGGCCGAGCTGGGCCAGGGTGGAGCCATCGACGAACTCGACCAGCGAATGCACCAGGCTCTGCGGGTGCACCAGCACTTCGATGCGCGAGGCTTCCAACCCGAACAGGTGGTGGGCTTCGATGACTTCCAGGCCCTTGTTCATCAGGGTGGCCGAATCGACCGAGATCTTCGGGCCCATCGACCACTTCGGATGGGCCACGGCCTGGGCCGGTGTCACCTGCGCCAGCTCGGCACGGCTGCGGCCACGGAACGGGCCGCCGGAAGCGGTCAGGACAACCTTGCGCACCCCGCGACCGGCGTCGCACGAGTTCAGGCATTGGAAGATCGCGCTGTGTTCGCTGTCGATCGGGATGATCTCGCAGCCGGCCGTGGCGGCGGTGCGCATCAGCAGCTCGCCAGCGAGCACCAGCGATTCCTTGTTGGCCAGCAGCAGGCGCTTGCCGGCGCGCGCGGCAGCGAGCGTGGAAGGCAGTCCGGCGGCACCGACGATCGCCGCGATCACGGTGTCGCAGGCGTCGCTGCCGGCCAGTTCGATCAGTGCGTCCTGGCCGGCGTGTGGCTGGATGTCCAGGCCGGCTTCGCGCAGGCCATGGCGCAGCGCCTGGAACAGATCGGGATTGGCGATCACGGCGTGATCGGGGCGATGCTTGCGGCACAGTTCGATCAGTTCATCGACCTTGCTGCCCGCCGCCAGCACGCTGGCGCGCAGGCGTTGCGGATGGCGCGCGATCACATCCAGCGCGGAGGCGCCGATCGAACCGGTGGCGCCGAATACGGCGACCTGACGAAGGGAACTCACGGCCATCTCAGAAACCCAGGATTTCCTTGCCGAGCGCGAACACCGGCAGCGCGGCGAGCACGCCATCGATCCGGTCCAGTACGCCGCCGTGGCCGGGGATCACGTTGCCGGAGTCCTTGGCGCCGGCGTGGCGCTTGAGCAGGCTTTCGAACAGATCGCCCAGCACCGAGGCCAGCACCGCCACCGCCGCGACCAACAGCAGGCGCGGCAGGTAGGCAATCGGGAGGCCGGCGAGCAGGCCGAACACGGTGGCGACCGCCAGGCCAGCCAGCAGGCCGCCGATCACGCCTTCGATGGTCTTGTTCGGGCTGATCCGCGGCGCCAGCTTGTGGCGGCCGAAGTGGCGGCCGGCGAAATAGGCACCGGAATCCGCCGCCCACACCATGGTCAGTGCGGTCAGCAGCCACAGGTGATCCCGCAGCGAGGCGGCGCCATCGAACGCATCGCGCGTGCCCAGGTGCAACAGCAACAGCGCCGACCAGGCGGGGATCACCGCGAGCGTGCCGGCGGCAAGCTTGAGTACACCGGCACCGCTGTCGCCGGGGTTGGCGCCGAAGTTGAAGAAGCGCAGCCACAGCAGGGCCAGCAGCCACCATCCCACGCCAATCAGCACGGCGATCTGGAACAGCACGGCCGAGCCGGCCGAAGCCCACACCAGCAGCACCATCAGCAGCAGGTTCAGGACCAGCAGCACGGTGCGCGGCAGGGTGTCGTCGAGCCCGGACAGCTTGAGCCATTCCCACAGCCCGGTCAGGAACACGATGGCGGCCAGCGCCGCCAGCCAGTCGGTGCGCAGGAACAGGATCGCGCAGATGGCGACCGGCGCCATGATCAGTGCAGCGATGACGCGGGTCTTGGTCATGCGGAAGAGCTCTCGGTCGCGTGCGTGGCGATCTGTGCGCTGGTCAGGCCGAAGCGACGCTCGCGTCCGGCGAAGTCGTCCAGCGCCTGCTGGAACACGTCGGCATCGAAATCAGGCCACAGCGTCTCGGTGAACCAGAGTTCGGCGTAGGCGAGCTGCCAGAGCAGGAAGTTGCTGATGCGGGTATCGCCGCCGGTGCGGATGAACAGATCCGGCGGTGGCAGGTCAGATAGCGCAACGCGCTGGGCAAGCCGTGTTTCGTCGATCTGCTCCGGTGCCAGCCGGCCAGCGGCCACGTCCTCGGCCAGCGCACGCGCGGCCAGGGCGATGTCCTGGCGCCCGCCGTAACTGGCGGCGATCGACAACACCAGGCGCTGGTTGCCGGCGGTGGCGGTTTCCGCACGCTGCATGCGTTCGCCGATGTTCGCGGCGAAACGCGTGCGGTCGCCGATGAAACGCACCTGCACGCCGCGCCGGTGCAGCTCATCGACCTCGCGATCGAGTGCATGCATGAACAGCTTCATCAGTGCGTCGACTTCATCCTGCGGCCGGCCCCAGTTCTCGCTGGAGAACGCGAACAAGGTCAGCGCCTGGATGCCTTTCTCGAGGCAGGTGTCGATGGTGCGATTGACCGCACGCGCACCGGCACGATGCCCGATCATGCGCGGGCGACGTCGACGCTGCGCCCAGCGCCCATTACCATCCATGACGATGGCAATGTGACGGGGCAACTGCGGGGATGCTTCGGAGTCGGACATGGCTGTGATCAACGAGGATCAGACTGCCATCAGTTCCTGTTCCTTGCCCTTGACCACGTCATCGACATCCTTGATCGCCTTGTCGGTGATCTTCTGGATGTCTTCCTCGCTGCGACGCACCTCGTCCTCGGTGATCGCCTTGTCCTTGAGCAGGTCCTTGACCTTCTGGTTGGCATCGCGGCGGATGTTGCGGATGGCGACCTTGGTCTCTTCGCCTTCGCCGTGCACGACCTTGGCCAGCTCCTTGCGGCGCTCCTCGGTCAGGGCCGGCAGGTTGAGGCGGATGGTGGTGCCGGCGGTGTTCGGAGTCAGGCCCAGATCGGAGGCGAGCAGCGCCTTCTCGATCACGCCGACCATGGCCTTGTCCCACGGGCTGATCACCAGCGAGCGCGCGTCGGAGACCGACACGGCGGCAACCTGCGAGAGCGGGACGTCACTGCCGTAGGCACTGACCCGGATGGTGTCGACCAGGCCGGTCGAAGCGCGTCCGGTACGCACTTTGACCAGGGTATGGCGCAGGGCCTCGATGCTCTTGACCATGCGGGATTGAGCGTCTTGTTTGATTTCGTTGAGCATCGCCGGAGTCCGTGTGGAGCTGAATCGGGCGATTATAGCCGGGACCCGGGACCCGGGACCGGGGACCCGGGAAAAAACGCGGCTGTGCGCTGCGGCGTTGAAGCCGCGGTTCACCTGGCTTTCCGGGTCCCGAGTCCCCGGTCCCGGCATCTCCTCAGCTACGGCCCTTGACCAGCGTGCCGATCGCCTCGCCGCGCAGGATGCGCAGCAACACGCCCGGCTGGCTCATGTCGAAGATGCGCAGTGGCAGGTCGCTGTCGCGGGCCAGCGCGAAGGCGGCGGTGTCCATCACCTCCAGCCCCTGCTTGATGACCTCGTCGTAGCTGAGGCTGTCGTACTTGACCGCGTCGCTGTGCTTCTTCGGATCCTTGTTGTAGACGCCGTCGACCTTGGTCGCCTTCAGCAGCAGATCCGCGCCGATCTCGATCGCGCGCAGCGCCGCGCCCGAGTCGGTGGTGAAGAACGGGTTGCCGGTGCCGGCGGCGAAGATCGCCAGGCGGCCCTTTTCGAGGTGGCGGATCGCGCGGCGGCGGATGAAATCCTCGCAGACGTCGTTGATCTTGAGCGCGCTCATCACCCGCACCTTGGCGCCGAGCTTTTCGAGCGCGTCCTGCATCGCCAGTGCGTTGATGACGGTGGCGAGCATGCCCATCTGGTCGCCGGTGACCCGGTCCATGCCGCCTGCGGCCAAGCCGGCGCCGCGGAAGATGTTGCCGCCGCCGATCACCAGCGCGACTTCCGCGCCGGCCTGCTGCGCCTCGATCACCTCATGGGCGAGGCGGTTGATCACCTTCGGGTCGATGCCATAGTCCTCGTCTCCCATCAGCGCCTCCCCGGAAAGCTTGAGAAGGATGCGGCGATAGGCAAGTTCGGACATGGGATACCTCGGGAGTGGGGACGGCAAACGGCGCAAATTCTAGCGGATGCGCACAGGCCCGAGATGTAAATTTTTCCTTAGACGGCGAATCGGGCCGTGGATCGACACGTTTGCGGTGATGCTCTCAGCTTCCGACCGTGCTGGGCTCGACGCCATACACGTTGACCTGGTTGCGACCGCGATGCTTGGAGCGGTACAGCACTTCGTCGGCGGCCTTGAGCAGGCTTTCCACGTTTTCGAAGTTCAGGCCGTCGCCCTGGGTCGCCAGGCCGGCCGAAAAGGTGATGTGAAGCGGGCCACCGGCGGACTGGGCCATGGGCGAGCGCGAGGTCTCCGCCAGCACCCGCTGCAGCACCGCCTGTGCGGCGGCCAGCGGGGTATTCGGCAGGATCACCAGGAATTCCTCGCCGCCATAGCGCGCGATGACATCGCTGCTGCGCATCATGCGCTGCAAGGTGTGCGCGAAGTTGCGCAGCACCTCGTCACCGACCAGATGGCCGTGTGCATCGTTGACGCGCTTGAAATCGTCCAGATCGATGAAGGCCAGCGACAGCGGCCAGTCGTGGCGATTGGCGATCTCGAATTCCTGCTCCAGCCGCGGATGCAACTGGTGGCGGTTGTAGACGCCGGTGAGCGCGTCGCGACTGGCCTGTTCGGCGAAGTGGCGGACGCGGTTCTCCGACTCGTCGGCCTGCCGGCGCGCATCGGCCAGTTCCTGCAGCTCGCGCAGGCCACGCAGCGATGCCAGTTCGCGAGCCTGCTCGAAGATCGCCTCGACATGTCCCGGGTGCGGAACCTTGACTTCGAACAGCGCGCTGATGTCCGGCAGCGATTCGCCGATCCGCTCGATCACCTTCTCGAAGCGCTCCGCGTCAAGCGGGAGCACGTCCTTGACCAGGGCGAATGCGGCATCGCGTGCCTGCACCGGGTCGTCGGACAGCCAGATGTCGGCGACAGGGCCGGACAGCGCCACGCAGGCGGCGAACGGGTCGTTCGCATCGGCAGGTGCCTCGCTGCGGGCGATGGCCTTGCACAGGTATTCGGGGAGATTCCACTCGCTGGCCAGCCAGCCGCCGACCACCGCGTGGTCGCAGCCCAGGACCGCACGCTCGGTCTCGATCAGCGTGGTGTTGTCGATCGCGCCTTCCAGCAGGGGCGCGTAGAGGCTGGGATTGGCTTTCAGCAGCGCCAGGATGCCGATGTCCTGCAGCAGCCCGGCCAGCAGCAACTCCTCGGGCTTGCGCAGGCCGCGCGCCTGTCCGAGCACCCGGCAGGCCAGGGCGGTGATGACGCTGCGGCGCCAGACGCGCTCGTGCAGCGGATGCGTTCCGAACGCGTTGTGCAGGTCCTGCACCATCGAAAAGCCCAGCGCGAGACTGAGGGTGGCGTTGAGGCCCAGCATCGCCAGCGCTTGACCCAGGTTCTCGACGCGACGACGGCTTGCGTACAGCGGTGAATTGGCCACTCGCATCATGCGGGCACTGAGCGCCATGTCCATGGCGATCACGTCCGCGGTGCTGGTCATGTCGGCATCCGGATTCTGGGCCAGCTCGATGATGCGCAACGCGACGCCCGGGGGCGAAGGCAGGTTGCGACAGTAGGCCAGTGCAGCCTGGAGTTCTGGTGGCATTCTCGTATTTTGTCGCGGTTCAGCCGAAAGTACAGTATCAAAGTATTGCCGGACGATGATGCCGGTGGCCGGAAAGAAAAAAGCCGCGGCGGGCCGCGGCTTTTTTGCTGTAACCGACCGGTCGGATCAGACCTGCATCGCCTTGGCGACTTCGGCGGCGTAATCCTCGACCACCTTCTCGATGCCTTCGCCGACCACCAGGCGCTGGTAGCCGCTCACGTCGGCGCCGGCAGCCTTGACCACCTGCTCGACCGACTTGTCGCTGTCCAGCACGTACGGCTGGCCGTACAGGGTGACTTCGTTGACGATCTTGTTGATCTTGCCGCTGATGATCTTTTCCAGGATCTCGGCCGGCTTGGACTTGTCCTTCTCGGACATCTTGGCCAGTTCGATTTCCTTTTCCTTGGCGACGAACTCGGCCGGCACATCGGCGGCCTTGTTGTGCGGCGGATTCATCGCGGCGACGTGCATCGCCAGGCCACGAGCCAGCTCGGCATCGCCGCCGACCAGCTCGACCAGCACGCCGATCTTGCCGCCATGGATGTAGGCGGCCACGTTGTTGGCGCCTTCGACGCGGGCCAGGCGACGGATCTGGATGTTCTCGCCCAGCTTGGCGACGGCGGCGGCGCGGGCTTCCTCGACGGTCTCGCCGGAGGGCAGCTTGGCGCTCTTGAGGGCTTCCGCGTCGGCGGCGCCAGAGTTCAGCGCGGCCTGGGCGATCGCATCGGCGAAGGCGATGAAGTTCTCGTCCTTGGCGACGAAGTCGGTCTCGGAGTTGATCTCGACCAGCACGGCCTTGCCGCCGGCCTGGGCAGCGACGACGCGGCCTTCGGCGGCGACGCGGTCAGCCTTCTTGTCGGCCTTGGCCAGGCCCGACTTGCGCAGCGCCTCGGCGGCAGCGTCGATGTTGCCGGCACTCTCGGTGAGTGCCTTCTTGCATTCCATCATGCCGGCGCCGGTGCGCTCGCGCAGTTCCTTGACCAGGGAAGCAGTGATTTCCACGGAATTACCTCGTATGCGGTGTGTAGGGCGGGGCGTGGCCCGCCAACAGGTATTCGATCCGGCCTGGCGAGGACGGGCCGGTGGCCCGTCTGCCGGAGGGGCGGCCACGCAGCATGGCGTGACCGCATGGCAGGCCGATTACTCGGCGGCTGCCTCGTCCTTCTTGCCCTTGCGGGCCGGGGCGCGGCGGGCTGCCTTGGCTTCGTCGGAAGCTTCGGCGAACTCTTCCTCGCGGACCGAGGCCGAGTTCGGAGCGGCAGCCTTGCCTTCCAGGACGGCGTCGGCGGCGGCGCGGGCGTACAGCTGCACGGCGCGGATGGCGTCGTCGTTGCCCGGGATCGCGTAGTCGACCAGGGCCGGGTCGTAGTTGGTGTCGACCACGGCGATGACCGGGATGCCCAGCTTCTTGGCTTCCTTGATCGCGATGTCCTCATGACCGATGTCGATCACGAAGATCGCGTCGGGCAGGCGGTTCATTTCCTTGATGCCGCCCAGCGAGGCTTCCAGCTTGTCGCGCTCGCGGCGCAGGCCCAGCACTTCGTGCTTGACCAGCTTCTCGAAGGTGCCGTCGGTCTCGGCCGACTCCAGTTCCTTCAGGCGCGCAACCGACTGCTTGACGGTGCGGAAGTTGGTCAGCGTGCCGCCCAGCCAGCGCTGGGTCATGTACGGCTGGCCGCAACGCTCGGCTTCTTCCTTGATGGAATCGCGTGCGCTGCGCTTGGTGCCCAGGAACAGGATGGTGCCGCGCTTCTGCGCGACGCTCGAGAGGAAGTTCATCGCGTCGTTGAACAGCGGAACGGTCTTCTCGAGGTTGATGATGTGGATCTTGCCGCGGGCGCCGAAGATGTACGGAGCCATCTTGGGGTTCCAGTAGCGGGTCTGGTGGCCGAAGTGGACGCCGGCTTCCAGCATCTGACGCATGGTGACTTGGGGCATTGCGATAACTCCTGAAAAGGAACCGCCGCGCATTCATGTAAGCGCGGTCCGCCTTGAGGGGCGGGGGTTCCGGGGTTGGGCCTCCCTGTCGCTTCCGTGTCCGAACCCCTTGCGGGGCACCCCGGTACGGATGTGGGCGGCAGGTGTGGATTCGCCGATGACGTCCGGCGTGGACGGTCCGCCAAGCAGGCGAACCGGAGAATCATACCGGTCGATGCCGGCTCAGGCAAATCTGCATGGGCCGGCATCAGGGTTGGGCAGCGGTAATCTCGCGTTCGCCTTGCCCGTTCAGGTCGGCCATGAAGCGCCCGCCGGCATAATCATCTGCCCGTGCCGGCAGTATCCAGCTACGTGTGCTCCCTGGCAGCACATAGCCTGCCAGGCCGGGTTGCAGGTGCTGGCGATGGCCGTCGGCGGATACAAACGTCAGTTCTTCCAGGCGTGCATGTTGTGGGCCGGCATTGTGCAGGTACAACCTTGGTGTGGCTTGGGTCTCCAGCCGCAGGTATAGCCGCGGGGGCGCCGGCAGCGTCGTCGGCAGCACGAACACCGGGGCCGAGTAGCGCAGGCGGGGCTTTGCGGTTCCGGTGGGCAATTCACTGACGATCAGCCGATAACTGCGTTCGGTTTGTGCCGGTGGGGTGGTCAGCCGCACCAGCCGCAGGCGCTGGTGCGCACCCGGCGGCAATACAAAACGGCTGGGGCTGACCGCCAAATCCCGGGCCGGTTGCAACTGCTCGTCATCGTCCTGCTGATGCCATGCATACAGCTCAGCTTCGGCGGACCAGGGATGGGTACCGTTGTTGACCAGATCGATGGTCGCCTGGAGTTCGTCGGCCGGCACCTGCACGCTGACTGGGCTGATTTGGATCGAGTCCGGTGAGTCGGCCGCGGAACTGAGCGGATAACCGATCGCTGCCAGCCAAAGCATCGCCGATAGCATGGCAGGCCCGGGACGCATCGCTCAGAACGTATAGGTAACGAAGGTGCGCTCGGCCTCGGCGTCCTTGTCGGTGGGGGTCAGGGCCGTGACCTGGGGAGGTGGGCTCGATGCAACATCCATAGCATCCATGCCCGGATTCCGCGCCGGCAGCGTGCCGCAGGAGGATGGTGGAGCGGCAGCTTGCAGTGACAGCACGCAGCTGTGGACCAGCCGCAGCCGGACCTGCAACTGGGTTTGTTCGTTTCCGGAAGCGGCGAAGGAGGTGGCCAGAATGACCAGGGTCAACGACATGGCCAAGGCTGGGCGAAGCATGCAATAACCGGGCAGGAGCTGGAGGGATGGCTTCTCCGGTTATCGGCCACGCCGGGTGCTTCTTCAGCAATCAATATGTGATCGTGACCGTGACGACGTCGCTGTAGCTGCCGGCGGCGGGGTTCTGCACAGGCACCTGGCCATACACGGTGACGGTCTGGGCCCCACCGGTACCTGTGCCGGGGGCTGTGTCGGTACCGATCGTGTTGCCCCAGCGCAAGCTGTGGGCATTGTCCCGGTACAGCTCGTAAGTGACGTAGTTGCTGCCTTGTCGCATGCGTCGCACGTTGCCATTGGCGTTCTGGCCGTTGTCCAGGCCGATGTTCCAGGCGGTGAGGTTCGTGCAGGTCAGGCCAATGTGGGTGGTGCCCGCGATGGCGCTGGCGATGCCGGCGGAGGTGACCTGGCCAAAGTCCAGGTTGCTGGTCACATAGGTATCGCAATGGGGCGCGACGTTGGCGGTGACGGTCAGGGGAAATGCGCTGCTGGCGGTCTTGGTGCCGGTGATGGCGGTAGTGCAATTGGTCGGGTAGCTCGTGTTGCCGATGATGCTCTCGTTGTAGGCATAGTTGAGCACGGCGGCGGCACCGGTAAAGCTGCTGCTGTAGCTGCCGACCGAGAAGCTCTGCGTGGCCGGTATCCGTCCGTACAGGGTCACGGACTGGGATTGAGAGCCGCCGATCAGCGGTACCGGATAGGCGAAATCCAGCGTCAGCGGCGTGGGGATGGTGGTGTTGCCGAGCGCGCCCCATATCTGGGTGCGCGCGGCGTCGATGTAAAGCTGGTATTGCGTGGTGTTGCCGGCGGCGCTGGACATCCGCCGGGGGGCGAAGCTGCCCACCCCGCCGCTGCCATCGCCCAGACCCAGGCACAGGCGCACCCGCGCGGTACCCAGCACCGCCAGCGCGGTGGTGCTGCAGGTGATGGAAAAGCTCACGCTGCTATCGGTGTTCGAGCTCGAGCTGGCCGTGCCGAAGGCCAATGTGGCGCTTTGCACTGTGCAGGTGGTGTTGGCGCGTGCCGGTCCGGGACATGCCCACAATCCCGCCAGCATGATGAGCAGCAGGAGGCCGGGATGGTTCATGGCGTCTCCTGGAGACAGGGCAATGGGCCCAGTCTCGGCAACTCGCCAGCATCGGGCGGATAGTCGAACCGCGCGACGCAGGCAGCATCCTTGGTTTGCACGTCCAGGATGTTGTGAGCCTGCAGCGTGTCCAGGTAGGTCTCTCCGTCATAGCCGACCAGTACCGTGTCCGCACTGCCGCGCAGACGTACCTCGCTGCCGGGTGGCAACGGTTGTCCGTTGGCGTCGTGCAGTACCAGCAGCGCTGCACGTACGCTTTTGATCTCGAAATCCACGCGCACGCCGGCTTTCTGGCGTGGGGTGGCGTCGGCTTCGACCCGTGTTACCCGCACATTGGCCGGCAGATCCCATGTGTCGATCGTCAGGCGGTTGCGCTGCCACGAGCGCAACGGCGTCACCAGGAGTACGCCGTCGGCGTTGGTGACGCCGATCGGGCGATTCTCCAGCCGGACCGGAACGCCAGGCCAACCGCCCGTGTCCACCAGGGCGAAGGCGTCATTGATGTCGCGCGCGGCGAAGACGTGACCGCCCATCCACACCAGACTGCCGCTGGCGTCGGCGTAGGCATAGCCCTGGCCGGCCTGGTTGGCGATTCCGACGGAGTAGCGGCCCACGTTGCCAAGCCACCCCAGCTCGGCCAGTCCACCATTGCCATCGCCCGCGCGTGCCTGCAGGCGCCAGCCGTATCCGCCGACGTCACCATCACCGGGAAGCGGGCGTGACAGATCGGCGACCAGCGCCTGTTGATCACCATTGCGCTGCAACGCCAGGTTGGCCTGACGCTCGTCGCCAAGAGCGGCTGAGAATGCGAGATAGATGCTGCGATCCTGCGATCGTTCCAGGTTCTGGCTCATCGACAGGCTGCCCGCCCAGTTCCCCGCAAGGGCGCGCGACCAGAACAGGCTGGCATAGCGCGAACGCATTCCGTCGGGGTATTTGAGGTTGACATAGCTGGTGCTGAACGAGCCGGCAAACTCGGAATTCACTCCGAACGTCGCGAAATCGCTGGCTTGTGCAGGCAGGAGCCCTTGCAGCGCACTGAGGTCGCGAAAATCACCGTGGCTGCGCTGGGTGCCGATGCTTGCGCTGAAGCGGCGACTGTTCCATTGATAGCCGAGGGCGAACTGGCCGCCGTCCATGGCATGCAGGCTGCTGTGCGCATAGGCAGCGTTGAGCACGCCGCCGCTTTCGCCAAGCAACCAGGCCGCGCCCGCGCCTGCCAAGGCCAGGCCGCCGCCGCCCTCGGCATGCGCCTCGACGGTGGTCGAGTCGCTGATGCCGCGGCGCAGGCTGGCACTTGCCACGGGGCGCGAATCGTAGGCGAACGAGCGTATCCCGAATGCCTTGCGCAACCAGCCGGTCTCGATCGACCAGTCCGACTCTCCGGCGGCGAGCAGGCGGCTGGTGCCGTACAGGGGGAAGTCCAGGGTCTGCACCCGGCCGTAGGCGTCGGTCAGCACAATCTGTGCGTTGCCCGCCCCGCTGATCGCCGGCTGGCTGGCGAGCTGGAACGGCCCGGCCGGTACTTCGCCGCTGTATTGGCGCAGACCCTCGACATACAGTTCCACGTTCGAAGGCAGCGCAGCTTCGCCAAGGAAGCCTGGTGTAGGCGTGATGATGCGATAGGGCTGCAGGGCGAAGTTGCGCCTGATCTGTATGCCCCCCATGCGCATGCTGCGCGACCAGTCGAGTGAGCCGCTGTAAACGTCGCCGATGCCCAGGCTCACCGCCGACTTCGGGAAGTCGAATTGCCAGGTGGTGTCCAGACGCACGTACTCATGGCGCCAGCCGCTACGGGTTGCGTCACGCACGGCCTGGTTGATCCCGGTATGGGTCAGTGTCCCATTGCCGATTCCGAACAGCCGCAATTCGCTGCCCAACACCACGCTGTCGGTTCCGCCTGTGTGATTGGCATACAGGTCGTAGTTGACAAGTGCACCCGGCGAGGCGGTGGCCTCGGGGGCGGCCTGGGAGGATTCGCCAAGCTGGGTCGGGGCCAGGCTCAGTAGCGACCACGGTGCCTGCAGCCTCAATTGCTGCTGCGCGACGTCGTAGTCGATGTGGATGCCTTCGAAGCTCTCCAATGCCAGCCACTGTTCGGCGGCGTGGTCGGACACGATGAAACCGATGTCGCGCAGCGTGGCGACCTGCGCCTGCAGGTGCCCGTCGCGTTCGAGGAACAGCCGCAGGCCACGTTGACGCTGGTTCAGGCTGACTTCCAGATACAGGTACAGGTTCTGTCCTCTGAGTTGCTGCGCCTGCATCGGCATGGGCAGGTCGGCTGCGTCCATCCCCCCATTGCGGGATGGAAGATCGATTCCGGAGGCGGTGACGGCCGGCGCCAGAAAGCTCGCCAGAAGCATCAGCAGCCAAGCCTCAGGGGGAGGTCGCGGGCAGCAACGGGCGTTGTGCCGCTTCACCATTGATCCTCGCCAGCAAGGTGGCCGCGCTCAGATGCGCCAGGGGCCGTGTCAGCGTCCAGCGCATGGTCTGGCCGGCTAGGACATAGCCCACCAATCCATTTTTCACGGGGAGCGGGCCGGCGGGGCCCTCCAGTGCCAGATCGGCGATCTGGGCGTGTCCAGTACCGCGATTGCGCACCTCCAGCACGGCATGTCCATCGGCATCTGGCAGCAGCCTGGCCTGCAAGTCGGATCGTGGAATTTCCTGTCGTTCCTGAGGTGTCAGGAATATCGGTACCGAGTAGCGCAGCACGAACTGCATGCCACGCTCGTTCGGATCGAAGCGCGGCAATTCGTCGATCACGATGCGGTAGGCGGTTTCGGCGTCGGACGGCGCCGGCACGGCACGCACGACTCGCATCAGTTGACGTTGGCCGGCGCCCAGTTCGCTCATCGGTGGGCTTACCAGCAGATCCTGGGTGGGTTGCAGGTCGTCATGGCCGTTGTCCTGGCGCCAGCGGTAGATGCGTGCCTGCACCTTCACCGGCGCGTCGCCGCTGTTGGTGAGCCAGAGGCCGTCGGCGCGCTGGCTCTCGCCCAGGGTCATGGACGTGGGGGCCACCTGCAGGCTGGCAGCCATGGCCGGCTGCATCCCCATCCACCACATCAGCACGCCCAGATACAGGCGGCAGCCCTGCCAGGCTCCGCCAGCCCGCCGTGTGCGCGAGGTTGTGGAGCGCATCCCGACGCTCATGGGCGGTCCTTGCGTCAGTAGGTGATGGTCGCGGTGACCGTATCCTGGTAGCTGCCGGCAGCCGCATTGGCCAAGCTTGCATTGGCCACACGACCGTAGACCGGGTAGGCCTGGATGAGGCCGGTGCCGGTGCCAGACGCCGCCTGGTTACCTGCCGTGTTGCCCCAGATCTGACTGCGGGCCGTGTCCTGGTACAACTGATATGGAACGAAGTTGTTGGTGGTGACGGCTGCATTGGTGTTGATCATGCGGCGGGTGGTGACGTCGTTGGCCGTGGCGGCGTTGATGCCCGCATTCAGCGAAATCGTATAGGGCGTCAGTGCCGTGCATTGGGCCGTGACACTACCGGTAGCGTCGGTGTTGGTAGTGGTGGTGGAGGGAATCGTGCCGAAATCGACATTGGTGGCCGCGGCCGCAGTGATCGTGCATGCCTTGGTGATGACGATGAGGACGTTGAACGTGGTGGTGTCGGCGGCTTGAACCTGGCCGATGCCGCCTGCCAGGCTTGCTGCGATCAGGGCAGTGAGTGCGGGACGCATTGGCAATCTCCCGTGGCCAAAGGCACTGGGTACGTGCGGAAACCAGCTCATTCACGCGTATTGCGGGCCTTGTATATAGCGCCCCGGGTGCAGGCCCCGTGAGGGTGGGGTAACCCCCTCAAGTTCATGGGATTGGCGGCGGCAATCGTCGGGCGGACGGGCTGGCGGTGGCGGTGGCAGGCAAAAGATCGCGTTCAGATTCAGCCCCGATCGGCGATAATGTCCCCATGACCGTCAATCTCAAGACCCCCGAAGAAATCGAGAAGATGCGCATCGCCGGCCGCCTGGCCGCCGAGGTGCTCGACATCGTGGCCGAGCATGTGAAGCCTGGCGTGACCACCGCCGAGCTCGACCGCATCTGCCACGACCACATCGTCAACGTACAGGGCACGATCCCGGCCAACGTCGGCTACCGGGGTTACCCCAAGACGGTATGCACGTCGGTCAACAACGTCATCTGCCATGGCATCCCCAATGAGGGCAAGGTCCTCAAGGAAGGCGACATCGTCAACATCGATGTCACCGTGATCAAGGACGGCTGGCATGGCGACACCAGCCGCATGTATTACGTCGGCACGCCGTCGGTGATGGCCAGGCGCCTGGTCGAGGTGACCTACGAGGCGATGTGGCGCGGCATCCGCGCGGTCAAGCCGGGCGCGACTCTCGGCGATGTTGGCAACGCGATCCAGCAATACGCCGAGGCCGAGCGCTTCAGCGTGGTGCGCGAGTACTGCGGCCACGGCATCGGCAAGGTCTATCACGACGAACCGCAGGTGCTGCACTACGGCCGTGCCGGTGAAGGCCTGGTGCTCAAGCCGGGCATGACCTTCACGATCGAGCCGATGATCAACGAAGGCACGCGTTACACCCGGGTGCTGCCGGATGGCTGGACCGTGGTTACCAAGGACCGCAAGCTCTCGGCGCAGTGGGAGCACATGATTGCCGTCACCGAGGACGGCGTGGACGTGCTGACGCTGTCGCCCAGCGATACCGGACACGCGTGAACAGGCCGGCGACGGCGGGGCCCTCCGGTACCGATATCGCCGGCGATGGCGAATGGGCGGCGCAGGCGCGCCAGTCGCTTGCCCATACCGATGGCCGGCTGGGCCGGCGCTTCGATCAGGCTGACGACATCGACCGTCTGGTCGCGCTGCGCGCGCGGACGGTCGATGAATTGATCCGCGATGCATGGTCGCGCTGCGTTCCGGCCGATGCCGGCCTGTCGCTGCATGCGGTCGGCGGCTACGGGCGCGGTGAACTGTTCCCGCGCTCGGACATCGATCTGCTGGTGCTCGGCGCACCGGACCAACAGACCCTCCACGAACAGGCGCTGGCGCGGCTGTTCGCGCTGCTGTGGGACGCGGGACTGCCGGTCAGCCATGCGGTGCGCTCGCCGGAGCAGTGCACGCAGGCGGCCGAGGACCAGACCGTGTTGACCGCATTGATCGAATCACGGCCGCTGGTGGCTGATGCCGCCGCGCGGGCGGCGCTTGCCGATGCGGTCGCGCCGGAACGGGTCTGGCCGCCGCGCGAGTTCTTCCTGATCAAGCGTGAGGAATTGCAGGCGCGGCATCAACGCTTCGGCGATACCGCCGACAACCTGGAGCCCGACATCAAGGAGGGACCGGGCGGCCTGCGCGATCTGCACACGCTGGGCTGGATGGCATTGCGCACATTCGGCGTGCACGACCTGGATGCGCTGGTCGGTCTGGGGCATCTCGGCCCGGACGAAGCCGCCGCGCTGCGCCGCGAGCGCCGCGAACTGGCGCGCCTGCGCTTCGGCCTGCATCTGGTCGCCAACCGGCCGGAAGAACGGCTGCGGTTCGATTACCAGAAAGCGCTGGCACAGCGGCTGGGCTTCCACGACGACCCGGAGAACCTGGGGGTCGAGAAGATGATGCAGCGCTTCTACCGCAGTGCGGCGATCGTGCGCCGGATCAGTGATCGCATGCTGCAGCGTTTCGAGGAGCAGTTCGACGGAGAGGCGCCGCCGCAGCCGCTGGGCGAGGGTTTCTCGCTGCGGCGCGGCTATCTGTCGGCAGACCAGCCGGGCTGGCCCAACCGCGACGTGCTGCAGGTGTTCGCGCTGTTCGCGACCTGGGCCGCGAACGGCGAGGTGCGCGGCCTGCACTCGTTGACCGCACGCGCATTGGCGGAAGTGTTGCGGGTGCTGCCGGCTTACACCGCGGCCTCACTGCAGGCGCGCGAGGCCTTCATGGCGTTGCTGCGTGGGCCGCGCGCGGTGGAGACGCTGACCCGGATGGCGCGGCTCGGCGTGCTCGGGCAATGGATCCCGGCGTTCGCCAAGGTGTCCGGGCGAATGCAGTTCGACCTGTTCCATGTGTACACGGTCGATCAGCACACGTTGATGGTGTTGCGCAATCTCGCGCAGTTCGCCAGCAGTCGTTCCGACGAGCGTTTCTCGATCGCGCACGAGGTATGGCCGCGCCTGCGCAAGCCGGAATTGATGCTGCTGGCGGGCCTGTTCCACGACATCGCCAAGGGGCGCGGTGGCGACCACTCCGAACTCGGTGCGGTGGACGCGCGCGAATTCTGCGTGGCGCATGCACTCAGCGAGAGCGATACCGAGCTGGTCGCATGGCTGGTCGAGCAGCATCTGCGCATGTCGGTGACCGCGCAGAAGCAGGACATCTCCGATTCGGGCGTGATCCATCGTTTCGCCTCGCTGGTGGGCAGCCGCGAGCGCCTGGACTATCTGTATCTGCTGACCTGTGCCGATATCGCCGGTACCAGCCCCAAGCTCTGGAACACCTGGAAGGACCGGCTGCTGGCCGATCTGTACTTCGCGGCCCGGCGCGCGCTGCGCGAGGGTCTGGAGAATCCACCACCGCGCGAGGAACGCCTGCGCGAGGCGCGTGAATCCACGCGCGTGCTGCTGCATGTGCAGGGCGTGGCCGACGACGTCATCGATCGCCAGTTCGCCGGCATGCCCGAGGAGTGCTTCCTGCGCTTCCGGCCTGCGCAGTTGGCCTGGCAGGCGATGTCGCTGATCGAGGTGGAGATCGGCGGCACGCTGGTGAAGGCGCGCCGCGCCGCGCCCGACAACGACGCGCTGGAAGTGTTCGTGTACTCGCCCGATCGCGACGGCCTGTTCGCCGCGATCGTGACCACGCTGGACCGCAAGGGCTACGGCATCCATCGCGCACGCGTGCTCGATGCGCCAAACGGGGCGATCTTCGATACCTTCGAGGTGTTGCCGGCCGATGCCTATGCCGAGCCCGATCCGGATCGTCTTGCGGCGGCGCTGGCGCAGGTGCTGGCTGGCGATCTGGCCAACGTGCGTACCTCGCGCCGGGTGGTGCCGCGGCAGTTGCGGCATTTCCGCTTTGCGCCACGCGTTGAATTCAAGGATTCCACGGACGGCAGCCGCACCCGGCTCAGCCTGGTCGCGCCGGACCGTCCCGGCCTGCTGGCCGATGTCGCGCAGGTTCTGCGCAGTCAGCACCTGCGCGTCCACGATGCGCGCATCGCCACGTTCGGCGAACGTGCCGAGGATCAGTTCCTGATCACCGACGAGCACGATCGTCCGTTGCCCGATCTTTCCCGCCAGGCCCTGCACGATGCGTTGCAGGCCTGTCTCGACCCCCAATAAACACGCTGGAGATTTTCCTGATGGCTACCAAGCCCACGTCCAAGAAGCCCGCCGCGAAGAAGCCTGCCGTCGCCAAGAAGGCGGCGAAGGTTGTCACCAGGACGGTACCCAAGAGCGCGGCACCCAAGTCGGAAGACCATGCCGAGCACGCGGCGCGTCGCAGCCTGCGCAAGCCGCCGGCGCCCGGTGTGGCCGAGTTGAAGTTCGGTATCGAGAGCGCGTTCGAACGTCGCGCGATGTTGACCATGGATGAGATCGAGGGCTCCACCAAGGGCATGGTGAACAGCGTCATCGACGGTCTGGAAAGCGGCGAGTTCCGCGTCGCCGAGCCGGACGGCCATGGTGGCTGGAAGGTCAACGAGTGGTTGAAGAAGGCGGTGCTGCTGTACTTCCGCGTCAACGACATGGCGGTGGTGGATGCCCGCCCAGCGCCGTTCTGGGACAAGGTCGAGGCGCGTTTCGCCGGTTTTGACGAGGCCAAGTTCCGCGCTGCCGGCGTGCGCGTGGTGCCGGGGGCGGTGGCGCGTCGCGGCAGCTATTTCGGCAAGGACGTGGTGCTGATGCCGAGCTTCACCAACATCGGCGCCCACGTGGGCGAGGGCACGATGGTCGATACCTGGGCCACGGTCGGTTCCTGCGCGCAGATCGGCAAGCATTGCCACTTGTCCGGCGGTGCCGGTATTGGCGGCGTGCTGGAACCGCTGCAGGCCAGCCCGACCATCATCGAGGACCATTGCTTCATCGGTGCACGCTCGGAAGTGGTCGAGGGCGTGGTGGTCGGCCATCACAGCGTGATCGGCATGGGCGTGTTCATCGGCCAGAGCACCCGCATCTACAACCGCGCCACCGGCGAGATCAGCTACGGCTACGTGCCGCCGTACAGCGTGGTGGTATCCGGGCAGTTGCCGTCCAAGGACGGCACGCACTCGCTGTACTGCGCGGTGATCGTCAAGCAGGTCGATGCGAAGACGCGCAGCAAGACCAGTGTCAATGACCTGCTGCGTGGGTTGGCGGATTGATTCGCTTCTCCCGATCAGAGGGGCTGATGCAATTGCTTAGAGAAACCGCATGACCACGATCTACGGCTTGAAGAACTGCGACACCTGCAAGAAGGCGACCAAGTGGCTCGACCGCTTCGGCGTGGCCTACACGTTCGTCGACTATCGCGACCACAAGCCCGACCCGGAGACGCTGGTCGAGTGGGCCGGCAAGGCCGGCGGTTTCGATGCGCTGATCAACAAGTCCTCGACCACCTGGCGTCAGCTGCCGGACGGCCGCAAGCAGCCGGGCAGCGAGGCCGAGTGGAAGCTGCTGTTGCGCGAGTATCCGCAGTTGGTGCGTCGTCCGGTGGTGGTGAAGGATGACGGCGGTTTCAGCCAGGGCTTTTCCGACAACGGCTTCCAGAAGCTGTTCGGCGGAAGCTGACGACCACCGCACGATTCACCGCGGCCTTCATCCGGCGCTTTGCCCCAGCTTCTCCCGCAGGCGGGAGAAGCAACTCACTGAATGATGGAAAGACCATGAGCGACGTCCTCGATCTCACCTGCGACCTGATCGCGCGCGCCTCGGTGACGCCGGAGGACGCCGGTTGCCAGGCGCTGATCGCCGGACGACTGGCGCAGGCCGGCTTCGCCTGCGAGCACCTGCGCTTCGGTGAGGTCGACAACCTCTGGGCCACGCATGGCCATGGCGCACCGGTGCTGGTGCTGCTCGGCCACACCGATGTGGTACCGCCGGGGCCGGTCGAGGCCTGGGCAAGTGATCCGTTCGCGCCGCAGATCCGCGACGGCGTGCTGTACGGGCGTGGTGCGGCTGACATGAAGAGCGGTGTCGCGGCATTCGTAATTGCTGCCGAACAATTCGTCGCCGCGCACCCGGATCACCCCGGCACGCTGGCGGTGTTGTTGACCTCGGATGAGGAAGGCGATGCGGTCGATGGCGTGCGCCGTGTGGCTGCGCTGTTCCGCGAGCGTGGCGAACGCATCGACTGGTGCATCACCGGTGAGCCGTCCTCGACCGAGACGCTGGGCGATCTGCTGCGGGTTGGCCGTCGCGGCAGCCTGTCAGGCACGTTGACGGTGAAGGGCGTGCAGGGCCACGTCGCCTATCCGCACAAGGCGCGCAATCCGATCCATCTGGCCGCGCCGGCGCTGGCCGAACTGACCGCGCGGCATTGGGACGACGGCTATGAAAGCTTTCCGCCGACCAACCTGCAGGTGTCCAACATCCATGCCGGAACCGGCGCCAACAACGTGATCCCCGGCGAACTGCAGGTGCTGTTCAACCTGCGTTACAACCCGCACTGGGATGCGCCGAAGCTTGAAGCGGAAATCGCCGCGTTGCTGGACCGTCATGGCCTGGACTACGCATTGAAGTGGCATCGCAGCGGCGAGCCGTTCTACACGCCGGAAGGCACGCTGCGCAGCGTCGCCCGCGAAGTGCTGGGCGAATTCGCCGGTGCGCCACCGGAGGAAAGCACCGGTGGGGGCACCTCGGATGCGCGCTTCATCGCGCCGCTCGGCGCCCAGTGCATCGAGGTGGGGCCGGTCAACGCCAGCATCCACCAGATCGACGAGCACGTGCGTGTCGCTGATCTGGAAGCGTTGCCGGCGCTGTATCGGCGTTTGATCGAGCGCCTGCTGGCCTGAAAGCTCAGGTCACGACCAGGCCGAACGCGGCGAGCGCTGCGGCAGCTTGGCGGTGCGAGATCAGTGCCTTTTTGAAGTGCTTCGCGTCCATCACGTTGAGCCCGCTGATGTCCGTATCGCGCAGGTCCGCACCTTCGAAACGGGTCAGGCGGGTCTGCGCGTTGCGCAGGCTGCCGCCTCTGAACACGGCATCGCGGAAGTCGCAGCCGGACAGGTCGGCATCCGAGAAGTCCATTCCGTCCAGTTGCGCCTTGCGGAAGGACAGGCCGCGCAGGTCCGCGCTGACCATCAGGCAGTCGCGGAACTCCAATGCCCAGCCGGTCACTTCCTGCAGATGAGCCCCGGTCAGCTTGCAGTCCTGGAACTGCACCGAGGACAGCGTGGCGCGCCGCCAATGACTGTTGTTGAGGTCGCAATGGACAAAGCGCGCATCGCTCAGATGCACCGAACTGAAGTCGCATTGCCCGCCACGGCAACGCGTCCACCGGGTCTCCTCCAGCGATGCGGCCTGCCAGTGTGCGCTGGCGATCGAGCAGTGGTTGAACTGAAAGCCGTCCATGTCCAATCGCGAGAAATCACCGCCGTCGAACGTGCAGGCCTCGAACACCGCTGCGCGCGGATGCGCGGCGATGATCGTCTGCATGCGTTCGCGGGTGATGGATTCGTCGCGAAAACTGGCGGTGGACATGATGCGGAAACCTGCGGGGACGACAGCTCATTCTGGTCGAGAACGGCAACCCGGTGCAGTCTTGATAAGGAGGGTGGTTGTGTGGACAGCGCATTGCGGAAAGGCAGGCGGTGGCGCCGGGCCGTGCTCGCCTGCGCGGTCGCCGAGTCGGTTGCCATCGCAACAGTTGCGCCGCCGGGAAAAGCCGGTTAGGGTCGGTTCCATGCTTACGTTCCTGGCCGCCGCCATCAACAATAACCGCAATAATCTGCGCGCGAATAATCGTGCGCGGCCGATGCGGGTCTGCGACTAGGCGAAAGCAACAAACAAGCGCCCAGTGACCAGAAAACCCGCATCGGCCGATGCGGGTTTTTTTGTTGCCTGGGTTTCGAGGTGCCGGCGTTCGGTATGGCCGGCCGAAGTTTCCAGACACGTGCAGTCCCCACAACCCAGGAGTTTTTCCCATGTGTTCCATCTTCGGTATTTTCGGTCTGCAACCCGGTGACGACCCACAGGCCTTGCGTCGCCAGGCATTGGAGTGTTCGCAGCGGCAGCGCCATCGCGGTCCGGACTGGAGCGGCGTGTATATCGACGATGGCGTGATCCTGGTGCACGAGCGCCTGGCGATCGTCGATCCGGCCGGCGGTTCGCAGCCGTTGCTGTCCGAGGATGGTGAGCTGGCGCTGGCAGTGAACGGCGAGATCTACAACCATGTCGCGCTGAAGGGCGAGCTGAAGCTGCCTTACGCATTCCAGACCGGCTCGGATTGCGAGGTGATCAACGCCTTGTATCGCGAGGATGAGCCGGCCTCCTATCTCAACCGCCTCAACGGTATCTTCGCATTCGCGTTGTGGGACAAGGCCAAGGGGCGGGTGATCATTGCCCGCGATCCGATCGGCGTGGTGCCGCTGTACTGGGGCCACGACAAGGAGGGCCGCCTGCGCGTGGCTTCGGAGATGAAGTCGCTGGCCGATACCTGCGCCGACGTGGCGCAATTTCCGCCGGGTCATTACTACGACAGCGCACTGGATGACGGCAGTGGCGCAAGCTCGGCCCTGCGCAAGTATTACGAGCGGCCCTGGCGTGACTACGACGCGGTCGAGGGCGTGCAGAGCGCGCCGCAGGAGCTGCGCGAGGCGTTCGAGGCGGCCGTGCATCGCCAGTTGATGACCGACGTGCCCTACGGCGTGCTGCTGTCGGGCGGTCTGGACTCCTCGCTGGTCGCGGCAGTCGCCGCGCGCTATGCGCGTCATCGCATCGAGGACAACGACAAGACCGAGGCCTGGTGGCCGCGCCTGCACTCCTTCGCGATCGGTTTGAAGGGCTCGCCGGATCTGGCCGCCGCGGAGATCGCGGCGAAGGCGCTGGGCACCGTGCACCACGGCTTCGAGTACACCTTCGAGGAAGGCCTGGATGCGCTGCCGGAAGTGATCCGCCACATCGAGACCTACGACGTCACCACGATCCGCGCCTCCACGCCGATGTTCCTGCTGGCGCGCCGGATCAAGGCGATGGGCGTGAAGATGGTGCTGTCTGGCGAGGGCAGTGACGAGATCTTTGGCGGCTATCTGTATTTCCACAAGGCGCCGAACGCGCGTGAGTTCCACGAGGAACTGGTGCGCAAGCTCGACGCGCTCAACAACTACGACTGCCTGCGCGCCAACAAGTCGATGATGGCCTGGGGCGTGGAGCCGCGCGTGCCGTTCCTGGACCGCGAGTTCCTCGACGTGGCGATGCGGATAGATGCCAAGTACAAGATGATCGACAAGACCAGCAAGGGCCCGCAGCGGATGGAGAAGGGCGTGCTGCGCGAGGCCTTCGACGGCTACCTGCCCGAGTCGATCCTGTGGCGGCAGAAGGAGCAGTTCAGCGACGGCGTCGGCTACGGCTGGATCGACGGGCTGAAGGCGCAGGCCGAGGCGCATGTCTCCGATCGCGAGCTGGCTGCGGCCGACAAGCGTTTTCCGGTCAACCCGCCGCAGACCAAGGAGGCGTACTACTACCGCAGCCTGTTCGAGCAGTTCTATCCGTCGCCGGCTGCGGCCGAGACGGTGCCGGGTGGCAAGTCGATCGCCTGCTCCTCGCCAGCGGCGATCGCGTGGGATGCCAGCTTCGCCAAGATGGCCGATCCGTCGGGTCGTGCCGTGGCGGGTGTGCATGAGCAGGCGTTGGCTTCGTGAGATGACTCGTGGGAAGGTTGTCGCGGAATCGGTTCGCGGCAGCCTTGTCGAGAAGGTCTGTTCTCGGATCACGTGACTTTGTGGGAGGGACTTCAGTCCCGACAGGGTTTACCGGTAAAGCCTGTCGGGACTGAAGTCCCTCCCACACTCCCACATTCAAGTACGCAGTCCGACAAGTGCGCAGCCCGAGCGACGTTCTACTCGCTATGCACGCATTCGCCGTAAACCTCCACCGGCGGATTGAACCCGGATGCATCGGTCTGGTTGTTGCGCCAGACATTCTGTTTGAAGTCCGCGGACTTGCAGTTGGCAGCGCGGTCCGCACCGATCGTGAACGTGTACGGGCTGCCCTTGAACACGTTGTGCTCGAACAGGTTGTCCTGGCTCATGCTGTTGTCCCAGCACAGCACTTCCGGGGTGCGGTAGCGGATCGAACAGGCCAGGAACACGCCGGCTGATTTGTTGCCGGTGAACTGGTTGTCGATGATGCGATTGCGGCGTGCGTCGGCGAGGTAGATGCCCTGGCTGCCGTTGCGTTCGAGCCGGTTGCCGCGGATCTCGCTGTCCTCCAGATGCTCGGTGGTGATGCCGGCGGCGACGTTGTCGTGGATGTAGTTGTCGAGCAGCTGTACCCGTGCGGTGCGGTTGAACGACACACCGTCCCAGTCAGCGCCGGAGACGTCGTTGTGTTCGAACACCAGATCGTGGCTGTCGCGTTCGCTGAGCAGGCAGGCGCTGCGGCAGTTGCTGGCTTTCAGCCCCGACAGGCGAATGTGGTCGCCGGAACGGATCACCACCGCGCTGTTGCTCAGGTAGGGATGCTCCGGCATGAATTCGTGTTCGGCACGGCCGCCGATCAATTGCAGGTCGGCGAGGGTGACGTTGCTGATGCGAGTGGCCGGTACTTCGTGCAGGTGATCGCCGATGACCAGCAAGGGCTGCTGTACGCCGTCGGTCATGCGCAGCACCGTGTCGTGGCCGCTCCCGCGCAGGGTGAAGCCACTGCGCTGGATCGACAGCAGTCCCTTGAGCGGGTAATTGCCCTTGGCCAGGCATAGCGTGGCGGAGGCGCCGCCTGGTGCGCGGTCGATCGCTTGCTGCAGGTCGTCGCCGGGAGAGGCGTGAGCGGTGCAGGCAGGATCATCGGCGGGCGCGGCATGCACACCGGTTGCTGCCAGCAGCAGGGAGGAGAGCAGGATGGTTCGGATCATGGAGCGGTTGTCGTGGAGGGGCTGCTGCACATGGTGATCAGGGAGGGGCTGAACCCGCGCCGTCATTCCCGCGAAAGCGGGAATCCATGGACGTCGAGCTAGTACAAACAACGTCCTTGGATTCCCGCTTTCGCGGGAATGACGAACAGAGCGGGCCCGGCTTAGTGTCGCTGTTCCCGAGTGAGGTTCCCGCGCACGCGATCGTTCGCGTGGCGCGTGTTCACATGCGATTGCAGTGCGTGCAGACCGTTTTCACGCGGCCTGCGGCAGCTTCATTGCGGACGCAGGGTCAACGTATAGCGCGCCGGGCCCGGCAGGAACGGCGTGGCGCGTCCTTGTGCCCAGTCCTCGTGGCCCGAGCCCCAGAACGGCGACAGCGGGTGTCCGCTCTGGCCGCCCGGCATGTGCACGATGCCGTCGGCCTCATGGCCAGGCGAGACCACCATGCGTTCGGATGCGCCAAATGCCTGCGCCTGCACGCGCGGCATGTCGCGGTCACCGGGCAACTGCTCGGCCGGCATGCACAGCAGCGGTTTGGCGAAGGCGGGCAGCGCGCGTGAGACCGGGTGGCAGATCGCGGTGGTATTGCGTTCGCCCCAGGTGCGGTCGGATAGCGAGGGGCCCTGTGCGGCGAGGTCTTTTTCCAATGCGCGGGCGACATCGGCAAGCAATGCATCCCAGCTCGGGTACGGTGGCGGCAGCAGATTCGCCGGGCGCTCGCTCAGCAATGGCCAGGCCACGCCTTCCAGCTGGGCCAGTCGCGGCGGCACATAGGCATCGCCGAGCTTGGCTTTTGCCGGCGCGAGCAGGCCGGCCTCGATCGCATCCAGCAGCATCCCGCGAAACCCGCGCGCGATCCGGTAGCTGACCGAATCCACGGAGGCGCGACCGTCCCAGTGGCGGGTGGCCGCTTCAAGTCGCCGCAGCGCGGGGTCATCGCTGTGCTCGACGACCTGCCGCAGCAGCTTCCACCAACGCTCCATCAATATCGCGCGATCATCGAGCTGGATCGCCAGCAGATCCTTTTCGGTGAAGCGGTCCTTGGTGAACAGGTCGTCGCGGATCTGGCGTGCACGTGCGCCCAGGTCGTAGCCGCCGTTGCCGACGACGGCGAGTGTTTCGTCATCGACGATGCGGTTGTTGGCGGTCCACAGGCGGTGCGTTGTCGGATCGACCAGTGCCGGGGCGCGGTCGGTGATCAACGGCCATGGCGTGCAGGGTGCGCCGATCACTGCACCAACCGCGGGCTTCACGTCCGGAACGAGCGCCGGGCCGAAGGCGTCCGGTGTACAGCCGGCGGCACGATCCGGGCGTGCGCCGATCAGCCGCCAGCCGATGCGACCGCTGCTGTCGGCGAGCATCAGGTTCTGCGCAGGGATGCCGGCACGGTCGGCGACGGCGAAGGCTTCGTCGAGATTGCCGGCGCGCGCCATGTCGATGAAGTCGAGCCTCACCGCGCCCGGCAGTTGCGCGGCCCAGCGCAGCGCCAGCAGGCTGCCGTCAGGATCAGTGTCGACGATCGGTCCCCATGCGGTTTCGCGTACCGGCAGCGTCACTGCCTGCGCGCCGGCGATGCGGATCGTCTCGTCGTGCGTGGTCACCGTGCCGGACGCGACAGCGGCGGGAACGCGGGCGAAGTCGGCGGTGTCGATGTAGCTGTTGGTGAAGCCCCAGGCGACATGGCCGTTGCTGCCGACGATCACGCCCGGAATGCCGGGCAGGGTGAAGCCGGTGACGTCGACCTTGCCACCCGGCGCTTTCGGGTCGGGGTAGCGCAGCCGCGCGCGGAACCAGATGTTGGGTGAGCGCAGCGCGAGATGCATGTCGTCGGCGACGATCGCACGGCCATCTGCAGTGAGCGTGCCGTCGATCGCGAAGTTGTTGCTGCCGACGAAGTTCTGCTCGGGTGCGATCGCCGTCGCAGCGGCATTGCCGCCCAACGTGCGCAGGTCCAGGGTTGCCGCATCGGGCAGTGGCGCGTTCCCGTGGGATTGCCCGAAGAGCGGTGCATCCCACTCGGAACCATCGTGAGCGATCAACGCAAACAGCGCCGGCGGCACCACGCTGCGGATACGCGCCAACGCCAGTTCGCGCTGGTTGCGCGGGTCCTGCAGGTCGGCGTACATCGCCAGGCCGACCAGCACCGAGTCGTCCAGGCTCCAGGCGCGGGGGCTTTGTCGCAGCAGCACATAGGCCCAGGGACGCACCCGCAGCTTGCCCAGGCCGGCATTGACGCCCTCGCGATAGGCGGTCAGTACCTGCCCCTGATCGCCCAGCGATTGCGGCAGCTGTGCATGGACACGCGCGCGCAACCGGTGCACGCGCATCTGCTTGTCGATATCGAGTGCGGCCGGTCCGAACAGTTCGGCCAGTTCGCCGGCCGGGGAGCGCCGCATCAGGTCCATCTCGAAGAAGCGTTCCTGTGCATGCACGTAACCGAGCGCGCGCATCGCGTCGGCCTCGCTGGCCGCGTCGATGGTGACCATGCCGAGTGCATCGCGCTCGATCTTCACCGGCGCGGCCAGTCCGGGCAGGGGCTGTTCGCCACGCAGGAAGGGCAGGCTGCCGCGCAGGGTCAGGTAGACGGTCAGCACGATGGCCAACACCAGCACGACGAGCGCCAGCAGCAGCCGGCCCAGCAGTTTGCGCATGCGACATTCCCCTGATGGTTGGCGATGTTTGCGGCTGATCGTATCCGTTCCGGATGGCAGGCGGGCGACACCGGCATGCAACTGAAACTGATTCCGATTAGATCATCGCCGTTCCGGATCAGGCACCATGCGCCCCGTTGATCCCACGGAGATCCCCCATGAAAGGCCATGCCGACGTCGTCGAGTACCTCAAGCAGCTGCTGCGCGGCGAGCTTGCAGCCCGCGACCAGTACTTCATCCATTCGCGCCGCTATGAGGACCAGGGCCTGATGGCGTTGTACACGCGCATCAACCACGAGATGGAGGAAGAGACCGAACACGCCGACGCGCTGCTGCGACGCATCCTGTTCCTGGAAGGGGATCCGGACATGCGCCCGCTGCCGTTCGAGCCGGGCAAGACCGTGGTCGAGATGCTGGAGAAGGATCTGCAGGTCGAGTACGAAGTGCGCGCCAACCTGGCCGCCGGCATGAAGCTGTGCGAAGAGCACGGCGACTACGTCAGCCGCGACATCCTGCTCAAGCAGTTGCAGGACACCGAGGAAGACCACGCCTGGTGGCTGGAGCAGCAGCTCGGCCTGATCAAGCGGATTGGTTTGGAGCTTTACCAGGTTTCGAAGCTCGGCGAGGGCGGCGTTTCGGCATAACTGGGCCGCTATCTCTTGTGGGAGGGGCTTCAGCCCTGACGGCTTCTCCGGAAGGCCGTCGGGGCTGAAGCCCCTCCCACAGGAAGCAAGTCCACCGCAATAAAAAAGGCCGCTCACATGAGCGGCCTTTTTCTTTGCGTTACATGGACGTCATTCGACGGCCAGGCCGTCCACCTTCTGCCAACCCCTCGGCAGCAGATGTCCACGCGTGGCGCGCGCACCCAGGTAGCCGTCCAGATCCTTGAACGACAGGTTCATGGTGCGCTGGCCGCTGCGCACCAGCAGGGTATTGCCCGGCGACACCGCGGCCACCGCGACCACGCGCTCGGTGGCGAGCTTGGCTTTGGGGATCTCGATGATCTTGTTGCCCTTGCCCTTGTCGAGTTCCGGCAGCTCGGTGGCCGGAATCGCCAGCAGGTTGCCGGCGCTGGTCACGGCGATGATGCGATCGGTCGCGGGATTGGCCACCAGGGCCGGCGACAGCACGCTCGCGCCGGTGCTGAGGTTGAGCATCGCCTTGCCGGCCTTGTTGCGGCCGGTCAGGTTCTCGAAGCGGGTCACGAAGCCGTAACCGTGCGTGGAGGCGAGCACGTAGCGGGTGTCGTTGTCACCGCTGGCGATGGCCTGGAACGACGCGCCGGCCGCCGGCGAGAAACGACCGGTCAGCGGCTCGCCATTGCCGCGCGCGGACGGCAGGGTGTGCACGGCGGTGGAGTAGGCGCGACCTTCCGAATCGAGGAAGGCGACCTGCTGGGTGCTGCGGCTGCGTACCGCGGCCAGCAGCGCGTCACCGTCGCGATAGGACAGGCCGGCGGGGTCCACATCGTGACCCTTGGCCGCGCGGATCCAGCCCTTCTCCGACAGCACCACCGTCATCGGTTCGCTAGGCACCAGCTCGGTCTCGTCGATCGCCTGCGCGGCGCCACGCTGCACCAGCGGTGACAGGCGCGCATCGCCGAACTTCTTGGCATCGGCGGTCAGCTCGTCCCTGATCAGCTTCTTCAGCTTGGCCGGGCTGCCCAGGATCGCGAGCAGCTGTTCGCGTTCTTTCTCCAGTGCTTCCTGCTCGCCGCGGATCTTCATTTCTTCCAGGCGCGCCAACTGGCGCAGCTTGGTTTCGAGGATGTACTCGGTCTGCTCCTCCGACAGTCCGAAGCGCGCCATCAGCACCGCCTTGGGCTCGTCCTCGGTACGGATGATGTGGATCACCTCGTCGAGGTTGAGGAAAGCCACCAGCAGGCCTTCCAGCAGGTGCAGGCGACGTTCGACCTTCTGCAGGCGGTGGTTCAGCCGGCGGGTGACCGTACTGCTGCGGAAGCTCAGCCACTCGGTCAGCAACTGCTTGAGGTTCTTGACCTGCGGCCGGCCATCCAGGCCGATGATGTTGAGGTTGACCCGGTAGCTCTTTTCCAGATCGGTGGTCGCGAACAGGTGGCCCATCAACAGCTCGGCGTCGACGCGGTTGGAGCGCGGGATCAGCACCACGCGCACCGGGTTCTCGTGGTCGGATTCGTCGCGGATGTCTTCCAGCCAAGGCAGCTTCTTGGCGCGCATCTGCGCGGCGATCTGCTCGATCACCTTCGACGGCGAGACCTGGAACGGCAGCGCGTTGACGACGATGTTGGCGTTCTCGCGCACGAACGTGCCGCGGGCGCGCACGCTGCCGTAGCCGGTCTCGTAGATCGCGCGCAGGTCGGCGGCCGGGGTGATGATCTCGGCGGTGGTCGGGTAGTCCGGGCCGCGCACGTGTTCGCACAGATCGGCGACGCTGGCCGACGGGTCGTCGAGCAGGCGGATCAACGCGCTGACGATCTCGTTGAGATTGTGCGGTGGCACGTCGGTGGCCATGCCGACCGCAATGCCGGTGGTGCCGTTGAGCAGCAGGTGCGGCAGGCGCGCCGGCAGCCAGGTCGGCTCTTCGAGGGTGCCGTCGAAGTTCGGGGTCCAGTCGGTCGTGCCCTGGCCGAGCTCGCCCAGCAGCACCTCGGCGATCGGGGTCAGCTTGGACTCGGTGTAGCGCATGGCCGCGAACGACTTGGGGTCGTCCGACGAGCCGAAGTTGCCCTGGCCCTCGATCAGCGGATAGCGATACGAGAACGGCTGCGCCATCAGCACCAGTGCTTCGTAACAGGCCGAGTCGCCATGCGGGTGGTACTTGCCGATCACGTCGCCGACGGTGCGCGCGGATTTCTTCGGCTTGGCACCGGCATTCAGGCCCAGCTCGCTCATCGAATAGATGATGCGGCGCTGCACCGGCTTGAGCCCGTCGCCGAGGAACGGCAGGGCGCGGTCCAGCACCACGTACATGGAATAGTCGAGGTAGGCGCGCTCGGCGTACTCGCGCAGCGGCAGTTGTTCGAAGCCGTGGAAGGTGGGGCGGGTGAGATCGGTCATTGCGTGGGTGATACCTGCTCTGGGTGGGCGTGAGCGCGAGAGGGCGCGACGTCCGAAGGGGCTCGATTATCCGGATGCGGCCAGGGATGCCAAGCGCGGCGGTGGCGCGGCGTGCTGCCGGGTACGTTGCAGGTAACGACCGGGCGGCACGCCATAGTGGCGGGCGAACACGGTCACGAAGGCGCTGGCGCTGCTGTAGCCAAGCTGATGGGCGATCGCACCGACCGGCTGGTCGGCATGCAGCAGCCGCAACGATTCGGCCAGCCGCGCCTGCTGCCGCCATTGCCCGAAGCTGATGCCGGTTTCGGCGCGGAAGTGCCGGCTCAGGCTGCGTGGGGACAACCCCGCCCAGTGTGCCCAGTATTCGAGGCTCTGGGCGTCGGCGGGTGCGGCGATCAGGCGCGAGACGATGCGCAGCAGCCGGCGGTCCTGCGGCATCGGCAGGTACAGCGCCTGCAACGGGGCTTCGGCCAGTTCGTCGAGCAGTACCGCCGCCAACCGCTGCAGGCGAGGGGCAACCAGTTCCTCCGGCGAGTGCCCGAGCAGGCGCAGGGTCAGCCCCTGGATCAGCTGGCTGATGCCGAGCACGCCGGGATGGTCGGGCAGACAGGCGCTGGCCGCGGGAGTGGGCAGCAATCCCCAGCCCCGGATCGTGCCCGAGACGCTGACGGTGTGCAGCTCGCCGGGCGGTATCCAGCCGGCGCATCCGGGGGGCAGGGACAAGTCGCCCCGGCGGGTGCGGGCGGTCAGCAGCCCTGACTCGACGCAGATCAATTGGCCACGCACGTGGCTGTGCCAGTCGACTTCCTGTGACAGCCCACGCTCGCTGCAGACGCGGAATGGCAGCAGCGGTGGCCCGTCGGGACATTCGAACCAGCTGTATAGCGCCGGATCGATCGGTGAATCTGGCGGGATCTTGGTGTCCATTGTCTAGATTGTATTACCGGGCCAGTGAGGGCCAGGGCGAAGATACGCCGCTCCGACGCAATAGTGGGACGCAGTATTTGTTTTCATCCGGGATATTTGCGTTGACAAATATTTTTTCCGGAACAAAATATCGGCCCATGATCTGCCCCCTCCCTGACAACCAGCCGACCTTCGGATTGCTGCTGAGGCAGGTCCGTGACGGCCTGGTACGCCATCTCGACATCGAAATGAAGTACGAGCTGCCAGAGTTCGGTTTCAGCCACTACATCGGCCTCAAGGTGCTTGCAGCCAAATCCCCGTGTACCGCCAACGAGCTGGCACAGGCGCTGGAGCAGACGCCGAGCGCCATCACCCGGCTGCTGGACAAGCTCGAAGCGATCGGCGCGGTGCGTCGCGAGCCGCATGCGCAGGACCGGCGCGCGCTGCAGATCGTGATGACCGAACAGGGGCGTGAACTGTATGAGCGACTGAAGCAGCGCGGCGACCGGGTCATGGAGTTCGCCCTGCGCGATCTCTCGCCGGAAGAACGCGACAACCTCACCCACCTCCTGATCCGAGTACGCGACTCACTCAATTCGCCATGAATCCAGACCTTTCCACAATGACGCGCATGTGGCGTCCTGCTGCGGTGTCGATGCTGGCCCTGGCCCTGGCGGCTTGCGCCAGCAGCCGCGGGTTGGCGCCGGAAGGCCGCCTGCTGGACGCAGCCGATGTCCATTCCGAAAAGACCCTGTCCGGCGTCGCGCTGAGCCCGGCCGGTTGGCCGAGCCGTGACTGGTGGCGGGCGCTGGGGGATTCCCAGCTCGATGCCCTGGTCGCCGAAGGCCTGCAGGGCAGTCCGAACCTGGCCGCGGCCGAGGCGCGCCTGCATCAGGCCCAGGCCCAGGCCAGCGCGAGCAATGCCGAGCGCAAGCCGAAGCTGACGGCCTCCGGCGGCTACACCGGCCTGCAATTGCCTGAATCGATGGTCGGCGACGAACTGGGCGGCAGCTATGCCGGCAGTAGCCAGCTGGTAGCCGACTTCAGCTACGGCTTCGACCTGTGGGGCGGCAAACGCGCCGCCTGGGAGGCCGCGGTAGGGCAGGTGCATGCGGCGCAGGTCGATACCCAGGCGGCGCGGCTCGAACTGTCCTCGGCGATCGTCGAGGCCTACGCCCAGCTTGGCCAGGCCTGGCAGATGCTCGACGTCGCCAACGGCGAGCTGACGCGTTCGCAGAAGGCACTCGATCTGACCCGCCAGCGCCGCAGCGCCGGCATCGACAGTGACCTGCAATTGCGTCAGGCCGAGTCGCGCGTGCCGGCCGCGCAGCAGCAGGTGCAGGAAGTGCAGCAGCAGATCGACGAGGCCCGCAATGCGCTGGCCGCGTTGCTGGGGCAGGGGCCGGATCGCGGCCTGACCATCGAGCGCCCGCAGCTGTCGGCGCTGGCGCTGCAGCTGCCGAGCGTGTTGCCGGCCGACCTGCTGGGCCGTCGTCCCGATGTGGTTGCCGCGCGCTGGCGCGTGGAGGCGGCCAGCAAGGACATCGCTTCGGCCAGGACCAAGTTCTATCCGAGCCTCAACCTGATCGTGCTGGGTGGCGTGGTCAACAAGGAAGTCACCGATCTGTTCAAGAGCGGCTCGGTGCTCGGCGTGGTGGCGCCGGCGCTGAGCCTGCCGATCTTCGACGGTGGCAAGCTGCGCGCCAATCTGGCCGGCAAAGACGCGGCCTACGATCTGGCCGTTGCCGACTACAACCAGAAAGTGGTCGGTGCGTTGCGCGAGGTCGCCGACCAGGTCAACGCGATGCGCTCGCTGGATGCGCAGGTGAACTCCCAGGCGCAGGCACTGGCGACCGCGACGTCCGCCTATGACCTGTCGCAGCAGCGCTACAGCGCCGGCATCGGCAGCTACCTCGACGTGCTGAGTGTGCAGCAGCAACTGCTGACCGCGCAGCAACGCACGGCCACGCTGCAATCACAACAGATCCTGGCATCGGTGAAGTTGCGCCGCGCCCTCGGCGGTGGCTTCGCGCCCGAGTCCGCCGAAGGCGATACGGCCGTCACCGATCCCGCCACTTCCGATTCCAAGCATTCCTGAGAGCATCTCCCATGAGTCAGACTCCCTCCGCTTCTCCTTCGACGGACAACGCCGCTGCGCCGAGCCGCCGCGGCAAGCTGCTGCGCATCGTCGCGGTACTGGTGATTGTGCTGCTGGCGGCCGTGGCCATCTGGTACTTCCTGTATGGCCGTTGGTTCGAGGAAACCGACGACGCCTATGTGCAGGGCAACCAGGTGCAGATCACGCCACTGATCGGCGGTACCGTGGTCAGCATCGGTGCCGATGACGGCATGCGTGTGGAGCGCGGCCAGTTGCTGGTGCAGCTGGATCCGTCCGATACCCAGGTCGCACTGCAGCAGGCCGAGGCGAATCTTGCCAAGACCGTGCGTCAGGTGCGTGGCCTGTACCGCAGCGTCGAAGGCGCGCAGGCCGATCTGGCCGCGCGTCAGGTCACCTTGCAGCGCGCGCGTTCTGACTTCGATCGTCGCAAGAACCTTGCCGCGAGCGGTGCGATCTCCAACGAGGAGCTGGCGCATGCCCGCGACGAGTTGGCCGCCGCCGAGGCCGCGGTCAGCGGCTCGCGCGAGACCGTGGAGCGCAACCGCGCGCTGGTCGACGACACCGTCGTCGCCACGCAGCCGGACGTGCAGGCTGCCGCCGCGCAGTTGCGTCAGGCTTTCCTCAATCACGCCCGCAGCGGGATCGTCG
The DNA here is from genome assembly GCF_058986605.1 of Pseudomonas sp. GW821-FHT07E12. Classification (NCBI taxonomy): domain Bacteria; kingdom Pseudomonadati; phylum Pseudomonadota; class Gammaproteobacteria; order Pseudomonadales; family Pseudomonadaceae; genus Pseudomonas; species Pseudomonas sp. GW821-FHT07E12. Next base: position 41,963 of record NZ_JBYSVX010000014.1, read on the forward strand.
CGCCGGTGTCCGGCTACGTGGCGCGTCGCGCCGTGCAGGTCGGCCAGCGCGTGCAGCCGGGGGCGGTGCTGATGGCGGTGGTACCGCTGGAGCAGGTCTGGATCGAGGCCAACTTCAAGGAAACCCAGCTCAAGCACATGCGCCTGGGCCAGGAAGTCGAGCTGCGCTCGGACCTGTACGGGCGTGGCGTGACCTACAAGGGCCAGGTGCAGAGCCTGGGCCTGGGCACCGGCTCTGCGTTCTCGCTGCTGCCGGCGCAGAACGCCAGCGGCAACTGGATCAAGATCGTGCAGCGCGTGCCGGTGCGCATCGCGATCGACGCCAAGCAGTTGGCGGAGAATCCGCTGCGGATCGGTCTGTCGATGAAGGTCGAGGTCAACCTGCACGACCAGAAGGGCACCGTGCTGCCGACGCAGGCGGCCAAGGGTGTGCTGTTCGATACCGATGTGTATGCCGAGCAGCTGCGGGAGGCCGATGACGACATCCATCGCATCATCCAGGCCAACCTGCCGTCGCAGGCCCAGGCGGGCTGAGCAACAGCATGTCCTCCCAAGCTCCCGCAGCGCCGGCGGCACCGGCGCCTGCCGCCGGTTTCAAACCGGCCAGCGTGGCGTTGTGCACGGTCGGCCTGGCGATGGCGTCGTTCATGCAGGTGCTGGACACGACCATCGCCAACGTCTCGCTGCCGACCATCGCCGGCAACCTCGGCGCCAGTTCGCAGCAGGCGACCTGGGTCATCACCTCGTTCGCGGTCAGCAATGCGATCGCGCTGCCGCTGACCGGCTGGCTCAGCCGCCGTTTCGGCGAGACCAAGCTGTTCATCTGGTCGACGCTGGCCTTCACCATCGCCTCGCTGCTGTGCGGTCTGGCGCAGAGCATGGGCATGCTGGTGGTCTCGCGCGCACTGCAGGGTTTCGTGTGCGGGCCGATGTACCCGATCACCCAGAGCCTGCTGGTGTCGATCTATCCGCGCGAGAAACGCGGGCAGGCACTCGCATTGCTGGCGATGATCACCGTGGTCGCGCCGATCGCGGGGCCGATCCTCGGTGGCTGGATCACCGACAACTACAGTTGGGAATGGATCTTCCTGATCAACGTTCCGCTGGGCATCATCGCCAGCACGATTGTCGGGGCGCAGTTGCGCAATCGGCCCGAGCCGATCGAGCGGCCGAAGATGGACTACATGGGCCTGATCCTGCTGGTGGTCGGCGTCGGCTCGCTGCAGGTCGTGCTCGACCTCGGCAACGATGAGGACTGGTTCAATTCCGGCAAGATCGTCGTGTTGAGCTGTGTTGCCGCGGTGGCGCTGGTGGTGTTCGTGATCTGGGAACTGACCGACAAGGATCCGATCGTCGATCTGCGCCTGTTCCGGCATCGCAACTTCCGCGCTGGCACGATGGCGCTGATCGTGGCTTACGCTGCGTTCTTCAGCGTCAGCCTGCTGATCCCGCAGTGGTTGCAGCGCGACATGGGCTATACCGCGATCTGGGCCGGCATGGCGACCGCGCCGATCGGCATCCTGCCGGTGTTGCTGACACCGTTCGTCGGCAAGTATGCGTTGCGCTTCGACCTGCGCATGGTGGCTTCGATCGCCTTCGTGTTCCTGTCGTTCACCAGCTTCTACCGTTCCAATTTCAATCTGCAGGTGGATTTCAACCACATCGCGACGATCCAGTTGATCATGGGTGTCGGCGTGGCGCTGTTCTTCATGCCGATGCTGCAGATCCTGTTGTCGGACCTGGATGGACGCGAGATCGCGGCGGGTTCGGGTCTGGCGACATTCCTGCGCACGCTGGGCGGCAGCTTCGCCGCTTCGCTGACCACCTATCTGTGGTCGCGCCGGACCGTGGAGCATCATGCCCAGTTGACCGAACACATCTCACCTTATGACCCGGGCATCGTCGATCAGGTCAGCGCGATGGGGCAGGGCGACCTGCAACGTGGGGCGGCGTTCCTCAACAACATGATCAACCACCAGGCCTCGCAGATGGGCTTCAACGACATCTTCTACATGCTGGGCTGGACGTTCCTGCTGATCATCGGGTTCCTGTGGCTGGCCAAGCCGCCGTTCGGCGCGGGTGCGGGAAGCGCGGCGTCGGCCGGAGGACATTGATGTGGGCGAGCGCACCAGGCTTTACCGGCCACAGGATCGCGATGCCTGCATCGGTTTGTTCGAAGGCAACGTGCCGGAATACTTCGATGAATCGGAGCGGCAGGATTTCCTGACGTTGCTGGATGGCTTCAAAGGCACCTATATGGTGATCGAGGACGTGGCCGCTGGCCACTTGCTGGCATGTGGTGGCTATGAGGCGGACAGGGAAGATCCGACCATCGCTCATCTGTGCTGGGGCATGGTGCGCCGTGATGCGCACCGGCGTGGCCTGGGCCGGCGCTTGTTGCAGGAGCGGTTGCGTCGCATTGCAGCGCAGCCGCGCTTTGCACGGGTGATGATCGAAACCACTCAGTACAGCCGTGCGTTCTTCGAACGCCACGGGTTTGTTGCAGGTTATGTCCGCGCCGATGGTTTTGCGCCGGGTTTCGATCTGGTGGAGATGGCTCTGGGCCTGCACAAGCTCCGGAACGCGATCGGTGTCCATCGAGTGGCGTAAGACTTTCACCGGCCCAGTGTGGGCATGGTGATGGGTTCGCCGCGATAAAAAACGCCGGTCAATAGACCGGCGTTCTTGCGATGCATGTTTGCTGGAATCGCGCGGGATCAAATTCGCCGCAACCGCGGTTACTTGTCGCGCTCGAAGCTGATGATCGAGCGCGTGGTGCCCGGCCAGTTCGGCATCTGCCGCCAGGGCGTCAGCACTTCCAGGCGATCGCCTTCGAGATGGAACTCACGACATTGCGTGGTGCCGACCCATTCGGGATTCCATGCCGCCTCGACGTCGGTGCACCACTGGTTGCCCTCGGTCCGCTCGGTCCCGGTATAGGCCACCAGGGTGTTGAGCAGGGCGGCCTTCTCGGCATCGCTTGCCCCGTTCTTTCTGCCTTCGCCGGTCAGCACGAAGGCCACCCGGTGATCGGCGGTGAAGATCACGCGCCCGCTCGGGTGTTCGCCCATGGCTGGAATCTTCTTCATCGTGTCCTTGGATTCGACCTGGTAGCTGGTCAGTCGCCATGAGCCGGTCAACGGCGACCCCTCCGCCTGTGCGGCGCCGGATACCGCCGTTGCCATCGCAAGTGCGGCAATGGCCGCCTTCGAGGACTTTTTCATCTTGATCATTCAGAGCTTCTCGATATTGGGTGATCCGTCCCCTGATCCATGGCGTTTCCGGAAACCTGGGGCGTGGCTATGTCGCGGGCAGTAGATTTGCCCGAGGCCGTGTGAATTTATGGGGAACGGTGCTCCACCGGGTGACGACACCGGGGATTTGTGACGGCAGCACGTTAAGAAAAGATGGGCTGGCCGGAACGTCGGGCATGAAAAAACCCGCTTGCGCGGGTCTGATCATTTTCTGAGTCGTGGTGCCCAGGAGAGGACTCGAACCTCCACGAAGTTGCCCCCGCTAGCACCTGAAGCTAGTGCGTCTACCAATTCCGCCACCTGGGCGACTCAGGAGGCGAATTTTGGCGTGCGTGGAACCTCATGTCAAGTCTTCATGTCGGCCCGGTATGGGTTCCTTGTCGAGCGCACACCGGCCTGTCCACAATCGCCGCTTCGTGTCGGAGGAGGGGTTCGATGATGCCGTGCTGGAAATGGGGAATGCGGGGTGCCCATGCGCTGGTCCTGGTGCTGCTGGCAGGGCTCGGTGTGGCGGGGAATGCGCTGGCCGCGGACGATCTGCCGGTGACGGCGCTGCCGGCGGATCGCCTCGGCGAGACCTGGTGGGCGCAGCGCCATCGCGACGTGCTCGAGCAGGTGCGTGCGCATCCGGACGCGCCGCTGTTGCTGATCGGCGATTCGATCACCCAGAACTACGAGAAGGCCAGCCCGCCCGACGAGGATTTTCTGTCGACCTGGCAGACGTTCTACGGTGCACGCGGCGCGCTCAACCTGGGCTTCAGCGGCGACGGCACGCAGCATGTGCTGTGGCGGCTCAACCACGGCGAGGTCGATGGGCTGCATCCCAAGGTCGCGGTGCTGCTGATCGGCACCAACAACACCGGATGGCTCAAGCAGAGCACCGAGCAGACCCAGCTCGGCATCGATGCGGTGGTGGCGACGCTGGAACAGAAGCTGCCGGACACCCACATCCTGCTGCTCGGGCTGCTGCCCAGTGATGTGTCGGCCGACAAGACCCGCGCCGATGCGGAGGTCAACCGCTACCTGGCCGAACGCTACGGTGACAACCCGCGCGTGAGCTATCTCGATATCGGCTCGATCTTCATGCGCGATGGCCGGCTCGATACCACGCGCTTCTACGACACGCGATTCAATCCGCCGGCAGGGGCGCTGCATCCGGACACGATCGGCCAGCGGATGATGGCCGAGGCGATCGAACCGACCCTGGCACGGCTGCTCGGTGGGCCGCCGCGCGTGCCGATGGCGCAGTTGGGTACATCGTTCAATACCGGGCTGATCCCGGTGCCATGGCTGGAGCAGGATTCGTATGACTGGTATGCGCGTCATCGCGGCGCGCTGGCGGCTGCGCGCGCGTCGAAGCCGCAGGTGGTGATGATCGGTGACTCGATCACCCATTTCTGGAGTGGAACGCCGCGTGGCGTGCGCGCGAGCGGGCCGGAATCGTGGCATTGGCTGTACGGCGCACGCCCGGTGCTCAACCTGGGCTTTGGCTGGGATCGCACCCAGAACGTGTTGTGGCGCATCCGTCAGGGCGAACTGGATGGGCTCGATCCACAGTGGGTGGTCATCAACATCGGCACCAACAATCTCGCCGGCACCGGGCAGGCGCGCACCACTACGCCGCAGGAAACCGCCGAAGGCGTGCAGGCGATCGTTACCCAGGTGCGCCAGCGGCTACCGAAGGCCAAGGTGGTGCTGATGGGCATCTTCCCGCGCGGACGTCATGCCGATGACGCGTTGCGTGCGCCTATCAGCGAGACCAACCGGCTGCTGGCCGCGCGTTACGCCCGTGATCCGGCTGTGCGCTGGCTGGATGTCGGGGCGCGCTTCGTGCAACCGGATGGCACCTTGCCCGAGGCGCTGTTCCCGGATACCACCCATCCCAACGAGGCCGGCTACCGCATCTGGGCGCAGGCCTTGCGCGAGGCGGGTATCACGTCATCGCCGTAGCGCGGGGAGCCGTCGTGACGACGGGGGTGCTCCAGTGTTCGCGGATCTGCAGGATGTCCGGCAGCAGGTCCAGGAACGCGGTGACCAGTTCCGGGTCGAAGTGGGCACCGCTTTCGCGCCGGATCAGTTCGATCGCCTGTTCGACCGACCAGGCCTGTTTGTACGGACGCACGCTGGTGAGTGCGTCGAACACGTCGGCCACCGCGATCACCCGCGCCACGTGCGGGATGTCCTCGCCGGCCAGGCCGTTCGGGTAGCCGCTGCCGTTCCATTTCTCGTGGTGATGGAGCGCAATGGTGGCGGCCATACGCAGCAGCCCGGACGGATGCTCGCCGATGATGCGTGCACCGATGGCGGTGTGCTTGCGCATCACCGCCCATTCGTCGGTGGTCAGCGGGCCGGGTTTCTGCAGGATCGAATCGGGGATGCCGATCTTGCCGATGTCGTGCATCGGCGCGGCGTGCAGCAGGTCCTCGGCGGCGGCCGGGCCATAACCTACCGCCAGTGCCAGCGCTTTTGCGTAGTGGCTCATGCGCACCACGTGCAGGCCGGTTTCGGCGTCCTTGTATTTGGCCGCCATGCCGAGGCGCTGCACGATCTGCAGGCGGGTCTCGCGCAGTTCGCGTGCCTGCACCAGCGACAGGTGCGTGCGCACGCGGGCCCTGACGATGCTGGGGTTGAAGGGCTTGCCGATGTAGTCGACCGCGCCCAGTTCCAGGCCGCGCTCCTCGTTGTCGGCCTCGGACAGCGCGGTGACGAAGATCACCGGGATCGTGGCGGTATGGGGATTCTGTTTGAGCTGCGCGCAGACCTCATAGCCGGAAGTGCCGGGCATCATGATGTCGAGCAGGATCAGGTCCGGCCGTTCGGCATGGACCAGTTCCAGCGCACGGCTGCCGTCCTTGGCGAACAGCAATCGGTAGTGATCCTGCAGGGTATGCCGCAGCACCTGCAGGTTGGCCGGCTCGTCGTCGACCAGCAGCAGGGTGGGGCGCGGGTCCTTCAGGGCGTGCATGCGTTACTCCGGATCATGGCTCGCGCGTGTCGAGCAGGTGCTGCAACAGGTGCTGGGCCTGGTCGAACTCGAAGCTTTCCACTGCGCTCCTGAGGGCGCGGCTGTGGAGTGCGTTGTCCTGTTCCAGGCCGGCGCAGATCGCGGCCAGCAGGGCGTCGTCGAGTTCGTTGCGGGCCAGGCGTACCTGCAGTTCGCGGATGGCGGCCGGCAGCGAGGCGGGTGCTTCGACTGCATCGGGGGTGATTGGCGGAGCAGGGCGGGCGCGCAGTTCGGTGGCGGCCTCGCTCAGCATCTTCCGTAGTTGCGCGATGCGTGGCAGTGCCTGCTCGCGTTGTTCCGAACGCGCCAGGGCTTCCAGTTCGCGGGCCAACGTGGCCACGCCAGGCAACGCCAGATTGCCTGCCGCGCCGTGGATGCCGTGCAGGCTGGCCAGCGTGGTATCCCAATCGATCTCGACCTGAGCGGGATCGGGAAGTGGATGGCGTGCATCGACCTCGGCGAGGAAGCGCTCCAGGGCGTTGCCCAGGCGTCGTTCGTTGCCCCACAGCGACGCACCGGCCCGCCAGTCGATCATGCTGGCAGGCAGGCTGGTCGTGGCGGTGGCGCTGGACGAAGCGGGCGCGGGCACATGCAGCACCTGGGCGATCTCGGACAGCAGCTTGGCGGCATCCAGCGGCTTGACCGCGAAGCCGTTCATGCCGGCCTTGTGCGCGGCGCGGCGATCCTCGGCCATGACGCTGGCGGTCAGCGCGATCACCGGCGTCGGCGGCCGGCCCTGGACCTGCTCGTAGCTGCGGATGCGGCGCGTGGCCTCCAGGCCGTCGGTGCCGGGCATGTGCACGTCCATCAGCACCACGTCGAAGCGACCGGCCATGTACTTGCGCAGGGCCTCCTGACCGTCGAGCGCGGTGGTTACCTGGTGTCCGCCTTGCTGCAGCAGCAATCGCACCAGTTCAAGGTTCTGCGGGACATCGTCGGCGACCAGTACGTGCAGGGCTGGCAGTGTCTGGATGGTGGTTTCCGGCTGGGCCACTTCCGGCATGCGGCCGACCGGCAGCGGCAGGCGCACGTGGAACGTGCTGCCGTGGCCGGGTTCGCTTTCGACCTCGATGCGGCCGTCCATCAGTTCGACCAGTTGGCGCGCGATCGTGGTGCCCAGGCCGGTGCCGCCGAAGCGGCGACTGATCGATGCATCAGCCTGGGTGAACGGAGCGAAGATCGAGGCGACCTGTTTGGCCGTCATGCCGATGCCGGTATCGCGTACCTGCACGTGCACCACGCCCTGTTCGTAGGCGAACGTGACCTCCACGCCGCCGCGCTCGGTGAACTTGATCGCGTTGCCGACCAGGTTGGTCAGCACCTGCAGCACGCGCAGCGGGTCGCCGCGGAAGTGCTCGGGCATCTGCTCCGGGTAATGCGTGGTCAGGCTCAGTTGTCTGCTCTGCGCGCTCAGCCGCAGCGAGGCTTCGATCTGCAGCGCCAGGCTCTTGAGCGAGAAGTCGATGCTTTCGAGTGCGACCCGGCCCTTTTCCATCTTGGTCGTGTCGAGGATGTCGTTGAGCAGCCCCAGCAGCGAGCGCGAGGACTGCCGCACGGTATTCAGATGGTTGCGCTGGAGCGGGCTCAGCTCGCCCTGCAACAGCAGCTCGGTGAAGCCGATGATCGAGTTCATCGGCGTGCGGATCTCATGACTCATGTTGGCCAGGAAGGTGCTCTTGGCCGCGGCGGCGCGCTCGGCGCGCTCGGCGGTCTCGCGCAGCGAGGCTTCCAGCGCATGGCGGTCGGTGATGTCGGTGACGAAGCCGACGAACAACTGTTCCTTCGGCAGGTCGACCCGACCGACCGCCAGTCGCATCGGCATCAGGCTGCCGTCCTTGCGCAGGCCCATGACCTCGCGCCCGGAGCCGATGATCTTCGGCACGCCCGAGGCCAGGTAGTTGCGCAGGTAGTCGTCGTGGCGCGAGCTGTCCGGCTCGGGCATCAGCATCTGGATGTTGCGGCCCTGCACCTCGGCGGCGCTCCAGCCGAACAGTCGCTCAGCCGAATGGCTGAATTCCTGGATCCGGCCGCGGCTGTCGATGGTGATGATGCCGTCCACCGCGGTGTCCAGGATCGAGCGCAGGCGCAGCTTGCCTTCCTCCATCTTGTGGTACAGCTCGCGGATGCGGATCAGGCCATTGACCGCCGAGACCAGCACGGTCGCGGTAACGGTGAAGGCCGACAATGCGATCGATGCGAACACGGCGTCGAACTGCGGGCCGCTCGCGGTGGCGTCCGGTGTACCGACGAAGCGCGCCGCCGCCATGCCGACGTAATGCATGGCGGCAATCGCCAGGCCCATGACCAGCCCGCTGATCAGCAACCGCGGCAGCGGCCCCAGCAGGGTCTGGCTCAGGCCGAAGCGCAGCCAGAGCGCGAGTGTGGACAGCGCCACCGCGACCACGATCGACAGCGCGAACGTGGCCGGGTCGTAGCGCAGCAGCGCACTCATCCGCATCGCCGCCATGCCGCTGTAGTGCATCGCGCCGATGCCCAGCCCGACCACCACGCCGCCGATCAGCAACTGGTAATGCGATGCGTGGGGACGCGAAAGCAGATGCAGCGCCAGCCAGGATGCGCCCAGGCTCGGCAGGATCGACAGCAGCGTCAGCGGAACCTGGTAATCGACCTGGGTGCACAGCTGGAATGCCAGCATGCCGACGAAGTGCATCGACCAGATGCCGCCGCCGAGTGCGACCGCGCCGGTCGCAACCGCGACGTGCTTATGCTTCGGCCGGTGTGACTTGCGCGCGATATGCGCCGTCTGCAACGCCATCGTCGCCGAGAACACCGACACGAACAGCGACAGCACGACCAGGCCGGGCGAGTACGTCCCTTGCAGGTAGGAGGCCGGGGACGAGGGGGCGATGAAGATGTTCCCCAGTCCGTTCATGCGGCACCCTTTTTCGTGCCGACGGCGAGCGCTTCCCAAGCGGGGGAAAAGGAGAAAAAGATCAAGAGAGCGTCGTGGCAAGAACAGAGAAAGGGGCGCCGACTATATCGGCTGTCCTGCCGAATCATTGAATGCAGGATGACGAAGCGCTCGGCAGTGGGCGCGTCCGCGGCTCGCGGCGGGTGTCACGGCGTCCTGCCGTTGTCGCCCCTCAAACGCAGAAAACCCCGCCAGAGCGGGGTTTTTCGGCTTGAAGCTTGAAGCCTTGGTGCCCAGGAGAGGACTCGAACCTCCACGGTTTTACCCGCTAGTACCTGAAACTAGTGCGTCTACCAATTCCGCCACCTGGGCAGGTGGGCCGCGAATTCTGGAGGTGAACGCGGGATCTGTCAATGCCTTCGGTATGAACGGTACGCATGCAGGCACGCGGGTACCATGGTGCCAATGAAGAACAAGACCCCAGGCACCGGCAAGGCGCCCCGCAAGCACGCGACGAAGCAGGCCGCGTCCCCGAAATCAGCTGGCAAGAAGGTCGCCAAGCGCGCATTGCCCGCGTGGATGCCGGAATCGCTCACCGGCGGTCCTGCCGGAAAACCGGCCAAGGGAGCGTCCGCTGCCGGCAAGCCGCGCGGCAACAGGCCGCCGGCCGCCGCCTCCGCGCCGCGCAAACCGGCAGGCGCGCCGCCGCCGGCCGGTGGTTTCCAGGATCCGCATGCCGCACGCGAGGCCGAGCGCTACGCCGAGCCGATCGCCAGCCGCGAGGCGATCCTGGAGTTGCTGGAAAGCTGCGAGGGGCCGCAGACCGCCGAGGAGATCGCCGCGCACCTGAGCTTGCAGGACCGCATCGATGTGTTGGGCCGCCGGCTCGGCGCGATGGTGCGTGACGGCCAGCTGGTGCAGAACCGGCGTGGCGGTTTCGCCCCGGTGCGGCACACCAGCCTGATTGCCGGCACGGTGATCGCCAATCCGGAGGGCTTCGGCTTCCTCAAGCCTGAAGAAGGCGGTGACGATCTGTTCCTGCCGCCGTTCGAGATGCGCAAGGTGATGCACGGCGACCGCGCGCTCGCCAACGTCACCGGCATCGATCGGCGCGGCCGCCGCGAGGGTTCGATCGCACGCGTGCTGGAGCGGCGCATGAGCCGGCTGATCGGCCGGTTCTTCTACGAGCTGGGCATCGCCTACGTCGAACCGGACGACAAGCGCGTGCAGCGCAACGTGCAGGTGCCGCCTGACGGCACCGGCGGCGCGAAGGAGGGGCAACTAGTGGTGTGCGAACTGGTCGCGCCGCCGGATGGCCGCCGCCCGCCGATCGGCAAGATCATCGCTGTGCTCGGCGACAAGCTGACCCCGTCGCTGATCGTCGAGACCGCCATCCACGGCCACAACCTGCCGTACGAATTCCCGCAGGAAGTGCTCAACGAGGCCGCGGCGGTGCCGTTGACGGTCGAGCCATCGATGCTCAGCCAGCGTGTGGACCTGCGGCAGATGCCGTTGGTGACCATCGATGGCGAGGACGCCAAGGATTTCGACGACGCGGTGTACTGCGAGCCGAACAAGGATGGGTTCCGCCTGGTGGTCGCGATCGCCGACGTGTCCAACTACGTGCGTCCCGGCACGCCGCTGGATGATGAGGCGCAGAAGCGTGCCACCTCGGTCTATTTCCCCGGTTTCGTGGTGCCTATGCTGCCGGAGACGCTGTCCAACGGCATCTGTTCGCTGATGCCCAAGGTCGACCGGATGTGCTTCGTCTGCGACATGCAGGTGGATCGGAAGGGCGAGGTGACCGGTTCGCGCTTCTACGAGGCGGTGATGAACTCGCATGCGCGCCTGACCTACACCCAGGTCTGGAAGGCGGTGGGCGAGGACGATGCCGAGGCCAAGTCGGTGATCGGGGCGCTGCTGCCGCAGGTGCAACACCTGCACCAGCTGTATCAAGTGCTGGCGAAGGCGCGTGCAGCGCGCGGCGCGATCGAGTTCGAATCCTCGGAAGTGCGCTTCGTGCTCGACAACCGTGGCGAGGTCACCCAGGCCGGGATGCTGGTGCGCAACGATGCGCACAAGCTGATCGAGGAATGCATGATCGCGGCCAACGTCGAGGCCGCGAAGTACCTGATCGGCGTGCACATCCCGGCGCCGTATCGTGACCATGCGCGGCCGCCGGAGCACAAGTTCGAGGACCTGCTGGAATTTCTCAAGGAGTTCAAGCTGAGCCTGCCGCCGTGGAGCAAGGTCAAGCCCGGCGACTACACCAAGCTGCTGAAGAAGGTGCGCGAGCGCCCGGATGCGGCGCTGCTGGAATCGGTGCTGCTGCGCAGCCAGAGCCTGGCGGTGTACTCGCCGGACAACAGCGGCCACTTCGGCCTGGCGCTGGAGGCGTACGCGCACTTCACCTCGCCGATCCGCCGTTATCCAGATTTGCTGGTGCATCGCGCGATCAAGTACGGCCTGACCGGCGGTCGCGCGGACAAGTACCTGTACACACCGCGCGAGATGGCGGCGCTGGCCTTGCAGTGCTCCGAGCGCGAGCGTCGCGCCGACGAGGCCGAGCGCGAGGTCGACGAGCGTTACCGCGCGGCGTGGATGGAGAAGCATGTAGGCGGCCAGTTCGATGGCGTGATCAGCGGCGTGACCAGCTTTGGGCTATTCGTCGAGCTGGAAGGTTCCAAGGTCAACGGCTTGGTCCACGTCACCCAGTTGCCGCAGGACTATTACCACTTCGACCCGATCCGCAAGACGCTGAGTGGCGAGCGCCGTGGCGTCGAGTACCGCTTGGGCGACCGCGTGCGCGTGCTGGTGCTCAAGGCCAGCATGGAGGAGCGCAAGATCGACTTCCGGCTGGTGGAACGGCTGGATGGCGAGGGCGCGGTGGTGAGCGATGTGCCGCCGCCACTGCCGCCGCGTGGTCAACCGGCCAAGCGCCCGAAGAAAAAGTATTGAGGCTCGGGAATGGATGACAGGCCCTAGGCATGGCTGACGAGTACAGCGGCGGTTGTCAGTGCGGCGCGGTGCGTTTCCACGTGCGCGGCACGCTCGCTGATGCCTCGATCTGCCATTGCCGGATGTGCCAGAAGGCGTTCGGCGCCTACTACGCGCCGCTGGTGTCGGTGCGTGGCGCCGAGTTCACCTGGACGCGCGGGGAGCCGAAACGCTTCGCCTCGTCCAACCTGGTCCAGCGCGGTTTCTGCGCCGAGTGCGGCACGCCGCTGACCTACGAGGCGCCGGACGGGATGGCGATCGCCGCGGGGGCGTTCGATGAACCGGCGCGGTTGCCGCCGACGCTCCAATATGGGCTGGAAGGCAAGCTGCCGTTCGTCGATGCGCTGCATGGGCTGCCGGGCACCCGTACCGAGGAGGACGTTGGGGCGCTGGAGTTTCTGGCGCAGATCGTGTCCCACCAGCATCCCGATCACGACACCGGGCGCTGGCCCTGACCTGGCTGCGTAGGAGCGGCTTCAGCCGCGCTATCGCATGAAGCAATGCTGCCGTCGAGAGTAGTTTGTGGGAGGGACTTCAGTCCCGACGGGCATTGCTGGAGAAGGCGTCGGGACTGAAGTCCCTCCCACAGAAGGCCGGTGCTGGCCGCAGCGACCGTCAGCGCCTACCATTTCCACCCCACCTTTTCCGGCGTTTCGCGCAATGAGCAAGAACAACCAGTGGATCGTCGGCGTCAACGCCGTCGCTTCCTCGATCGAGAACGACGCCGATAACGTCCGCGAGGTCCTGGTCGAGGCCGGCAGCAAGAATCCGCGCCTGACCGAGATCGAGGAGAACGCGCGCCGCAAGGGCATCGACGTGCGCCGGGTCAACACGCAGGCGCTGGACGGCGTCGGCGGCGGGGTGCGCCACCAGGGCGTGGCGGCGCGCTATGCCGCGGCGCAGACCTGGAACGAGAACGAGCTGGAAGGGCTGGTCGAGGCCGCCGGAGGCAAGGCGCTGCTGCTGGTGCTCGACGGCGTGCAGGACCCGCACAACCTCGGTGCCTGCCTGCGCAGTGCGGCTGCGGCTGGCGTCACCGCGGTGGTCATTCCGAAGGACAAGTCGGCCACGGTCAATGCGACTGTGCGCAAGACCTCGGCCGGTGCCGCCGATCGCATTCCGGTGGTGGCAGTGACCAACCTGGCACGCTGCCTGCGCGACCTGCAGAAGCTGGGCGTGTGGATCTATGGTCTGGCGGGCGAGGCGGACGGTTCGCTGTACGCGCTGGACCTGCGCGGCAACGTCGCGCTGGTGCTGGGCGGTGAGGCCGATGGCCTGCGTCGGCTGACCCGCGAGCATTGCGACCAACTGGTACGCATCCCGATGCCGGGCGAGATCGAGAGCCTGAATGTGTCGGTGGCTGCGGGTGTGACGTTGTTCGAAGCGGTGCGGCAGCGGTTGGGGTGAGTTGGGGAGGGGGATGGCTCGGTCCGTCATCCCCGCGCAGGCGGGGATCCATGGACGTACCCACGATGCCGGTTTGAACATGCGTGCTGTCGATTGGCGAAGCCATCCGTCCCGGAATCTGCCTCAGCTGGTCGAAAGTCCTTGGATCCCCGCTTTCGCGGGGATGACGAACTGAAGGAACGCCGGTAAGGCCCCAGCGCTTATCTGCTCCGATCCGCCCTGAAGTCGATCTACGACGAGGGGTTCGCGCTGCCCCCCAGCGCCTGATACAGCGTCACGTCATTGTCGAGCTGGTCGAGCCGGGCCTGCGCCAGTGACAGCTCGGATTCGCGCAGGGTCTGTTGCGCGTCCAGCCAGGTACGCAGGTCTGCGGCACCGGCGCGATAGCGCACTTCGTACATCCGTTCGATGTCACGCGCGGCCTGGTACGACTTGCGTGCCGATTCAACCTGCGCGCTGAGCTGTTCGCGTGCTGACAGTGCGTTGTCGACCTCGCCCAACGCGGTGTAGAGCGTGGTGCGGAACTGGGTCGCGGCAATCTCGTACTGGGTGCCGGCGATGTGGGTGTTGAGGCGTGCCTTGGCGATGTCCAGGAACGGCAGCGTCAGGCCGGCGCCGAGCGTGGCGACCGGGTTCTTGAGCACGTCCGACAACGCGGTGCTGCTGGAGCCGATCGAACCGGTCAGGCTCAGGGCGGGGTAGTAGCTGCGTGCGGTCGCCTTGATCTGCGCCAGCGACTCGCGCAGGCGCAGCTCGGCCGCGCGCAGGTCCGGGCGGCGTGCCAGCAGTTCGGCGGGTACGCCCGGCTCCAGTGCGGGGCTGGTGGCGGCATCCAGATCCTGCGGTTCGTCGGCTTGCGGCCAGGGGTGGCCGTCGAGCAGCACGGTGATCGCGTTGCGCACCTCCACGCGTTGCTGCAGCAACTGGCTCTGACTGGTGCGCTGGCTTTCCAGGTTCTGCTCGGCCTCGCGCATCTCCAGTCCAGAGACATGCCCGGCTCGGAACTGCACCTGCACCAGCTGCCGGGTCTTCTCCAGGCGCTGCAGGTTCTGTTCGCCGGCGGCGATGCTCTGGTTGAGATAGGCCAGCTGCCAGTAGTCGCTGCAGACTTCGCCGACCAGCGCCAGCGCGGTGTTCTCGCGGTCCTGATCGGTGGCCACCGCTTCCCAGCGGGCGACGTCGCGCTGGGCGCGCAGTTTGCCCCACAGGTCGATCTCCCAGCTCAGCGATGCGCTGGTGTTGTAGTCGCGAGTGAATGTGTCGTGGTAGTTGGTGGCGCGACTGGCAGAGCCACTGGCGCTACCACTGGCAGTCGGCCATAGGTCGGCTTCGGCCAGGCCGGCTTCCAGCCGCGCTTGACGCAGGGTCAGGCCGGCGGCGGCGAGATCGCTGTTGACGGCCAATGCCTGCTCGACCATGCGATCCAGGCGTGCATCGCCGAAGCCGCGCCACCAGGCATCGGCGGCAACGTCATGGGCGGGGTAGGTGGTCTGCAGCAGCAGCGTCTGATCGGGTGTGTTGCGCACGGCATCGCCACGGCCGTAGTCGGAGGCGACGGCGATCGGGTCGGCACGGTATTGGCCGGTGCTGACGCAGCCGGCCAACAGCACGGCGGCCAGCGCGGCGGAGAGGAGACGATGGGAAGGGTTCATTCGCGGGCCAGGGCGTCGACGGGATCGAGTTGGGCGGCATTGCGGGCCGGCAGGAAGCCGAAGATCACGCCGATCAGCGAGGAGCAGACGAAGGCGGCGACGATCGAGCCGGTCGAGAAGATCATGCTGAAGCTGCCGCCGGCGGCCTCGAACGCCCAGCCCAGCGCGAGCGCCAGCGCGACACCGAGCACGCCGCCGAACAAGCACACCAGCACGGCCTCGATCAGGAACTGCTGCATGATGTCGCTCTGGCGCGCGCCGACCGCCATGCGCACGCCGATCTCGCGGGTACGCTCGGTGACCGACACCAGCATGATGTTCATCACCCCGATGCCGCCGACCACCAGCGCGATCGCGGCGATCGCGCCGATCATCAAGGTCATCGTGCGGGTGGTCTTCTCGATCGTTTCGCGGATCTCGGCACTGTTGCTGAGGAAGAAATCCTCGCTGCCGTGACGCAGCTTGAGCAGGCGGGTGACCGCCTGCTCGGCCGCATCCATCGGCGTGTCGTCGGACACGCGCACGGTGATCGAAGAGACGTAGGTCTGGCCGAGCATGCGCGACATCGCGGTGGTGTAGGGCACCCAGATGCTCAGTGACGAGCTGCTGCCGAATCCGCTGGTCAGCTTCTTGATGACGCCGACGACCTTGACCGGCACGTTGCCCAGCAGGATCACCTTGCCGATCGGATCCTCGCGCTCGCCGAAGAACGCTTTGCGCGTGTTCTGGTCGATCACCGCGACCTGGGAGATGCCGTTGACGGCATCGTTGTCGAAGAACGCACCCTCGGCGATCTGCAGGCCCTTGACCCGGAAGTACTGTTCGCCGACGCCATTGGTGGTCGCGGTGGAGGACTTGTTCTGGTAGCGCGCGGTGACCGAGTCGGAGACATTCGGGGTGGCGCTGTCCACGAAGCTCTGCTGGGACAACGCGATCGCATCCTTGGCCTTGAGCGTCTGCACGCGGCCCGAACGCATGTCGCCGAAACCGCTGCCGGGATAGACCTCGATGGTGTTGGTACCCAGCGCGTTGATGTTGGACAGGATCTGCTGCTGCGAGCCGTTGCCGAGCGCGACCACCGACACCACCGAGGCGATGCCGATGATGATGCCGAGCATGGTCAGGAAGGTGCGCAGGCGATGCGCGTTCATCGCCAGCAGTGCCATCCGGAACGCTTCGACGAAGCGGTCGCGGATGCCTTGCCAGGCGCTGCCGCTGGCCGGGCGCTGACCATCGCGGCGACGCGCGCGGGTGGCGGCGACGTCAGGGTTCGCACGGTCGGCGATGACCGCGCCGTCGTGCAGTTCGATGATGCGCTGGGCGTGCCGCGCCACCGACATGTCGTGGGTGACGATGATGATGGTGTGGCCTTCGGCATGCAGCTCGCCGAGGATCGCCATCACTTCCTCGCCGGAGCGGCTGTCGAGCGCGCCGGTCGGCTCGTCGGCCAGGATCACCTGTCCGCCGTTCATCAGCGCACGCGCGATCGACACGCGCTGCTGCTGGCCGCCGGAGAGCTGGCCGGGTTTGTGGGTGGTGCGATCGGAGAGACCGAGCCGCGCCAACAGCTCGGCCGAGCGCGCGTTGCGCGCAGCGCCGGGCACGCCGGCATACACCGCCGGCACCTCGACGTTGCCGGTGGCCTGCAGGTCGCTGAGCAGGTGATAGCGCTGGAAGATGAAGCCGAAGTGCTCACGGCGCAGCTGCGCCAGTTCGTCCGGCGTCATCTGCCCGGTTTCGCGCCCGGCCACGCGGTAGCTGCCGGTGGTGGGGCGATCCAGGCAGCCGAGGATGTTCATCAGCGTCGATTTGCCCGAGCCGGACTGGCCGACGATGGCGACCATCTCGCCGACGTCGATGTCCAGATCGATGTCCCGCAGCACGACGAGGGTTTCATCGCCCGACGGGAACTCGCGGCGCAGATCGCGCAGTTGCAGCAGTGCTTCGCTCACGCCGGCCTCCTCACATCATCGGCGGCGGGCCGCCCGGGCCGCCGCCGGGGCCGCGACGCAGGCCCTGTTTCTCGCTGGCGGCAGCGCGGGTCGCGTCGGTGGCTTCGCCGACCACGACCTGCTCGCCTTCGGCCAGCCCGCTCTTCACTTCGGCGCTGGCGTTGTTGTCCAGGCCGACCGTGATCTTGCGCGGCTGCGGATGGCCGTCCTTGCCGACCACGCGCACCACGTACTGACCATCCGGCAGTTTCGGGCCGAGCGCGGCGGAGGGGATCGACAGTACGTTCCTGGCCTCGCCGAGCAGGATGCTGACCTGCGCGGTCATGTAGGTGCGCAGCTCGCCTTCCAGGTTGTCCACGTCGAACAGCCCGTAGTAGTAGATCGCCGTGCTCGACGAGGAACTGGACGAGCTGGACGAACTGCTGGAGGAGGTGCTGTCCTCGTTGGTGATCGACTCCGGCGCCGGCGCGATGCCACGCAGCGTGCTGGTGTAGCGCTTGTCGGGGTTGCCGAGGATGGTGAAGTAGACGTTCTGGCCGACCTTGGCCTTGATCACGTCGGCCTCGGAGATCTCGGCATAGACCGTCATCTTGTCCAGGCTGCCGAGCATCACGATGGTCGGCGCGCTCTGGCTGGCGTTCACCGTCTGGCCCTGCTTGGAGACGATCGCCAGCACGGTGCCGTCCATCGGCGCGGTGATCTTGGTGTAGCCCAGGTTGGTCTGCGCGGTGTCGACCGTGGTCTGCTGCTGGGCGATGGTGGCATCGAGCGCGACGATCTGCGCGCGGGTCGAGTCCAGGTTGGCCTGGGCGCTGTCGTAGTCGGCCTGCGAGGTGGCTTCGGCCGCGAGCATGGTCTTCTGGCGCTGGAATGCCAGTTCGTACTGACGCAGGCTCGCCACCTGCACCTGCCGGGTGGCGCGCGCGTTCTCGAGTGCCGCCTGCGCGTTCTTGAGCGTGTTGAGCTGGGTGCGCGAATCGATCTCGGCGATCAGGTCGCCGGCCTTGACGTGGTCGCCAAGCTGGACCTTCAACGATTCGATCCGTCCGGATACCTGCGCGCCGACGCTGACCAGTTGCGAGGGCTTGATGGTGCCGGTGGCCTCGACGGTCTTCTCGATCGTCGTGCGTGTCACCGGCGAGGTTGCCAGCGTCGGCGGCGCGGGCCGGCGCAGCCACATCATCAGGGCGGCGATCGCGACCAGCACGATCACGAAGGCGAGGACGACGCGGCCGCGTCGGGTGCTCGGCAGGCGGGGTTTCACGGGGTGTTGACTCGGCGATGCCGTGCTTGCGGCGTTGCGTTCAGTCTGGTGGCTGCCGGTGCGGCGTCTCAACGCACGGCGTGTATCGGCGTGTGTCCAATTCAGCGTGGAGGTGTCTGCAGGTATCGGCGAGCGGGGGCGACATCTTGCGTTGCATGCCGGGCCTGACACGGTGATCGGCTACGATGGATGATCGCGCCATGAGGGAAGAACACACCATGCACCGCCTGCTGATCGTCGACGACGATGCCGACATCCGCACGCTGTTGGCCGAGCAGCTCGGCCGCGCCGGCTATCTGGTCAGCATCGCCGCCGACGGCACCCAGATGCGCCAGATACTCGACCGCGAACACGTCGACCTGATCGTGCTCGATCTCAACCTGCCACGCGAGGACGGCCTCACCCTGTGCCGCGACCTGCGTGCGCGCTCGGTCACGCCGGTGATCATGCTGACCGCGCGTGCCGAGCCGATCGATCGCGTGCTCGGCCTGGAAATGGGCGCCGACGATTACCTGGCCAAACCGTTCGAGCCGCGCGAGCTGCTCGCGCGGATCCGCAATGTGCTGCGCCGGACCGAGGCGCTGCCGGCCAACCTGGAGCCGCTGGCGATCCGCCGTGCCGCCTTTGCCGGCTGGACCTTCGACCTGGAACATCGCCATCTGGTCGATCCGGCCGGGCGCGTGGTGGTGCTGTCCGGCGCCGAATTCCGTTTGCTGCGGGTGTTCGTCGGCCATGCCAACAAGGTGCTCTCGCGCGAGCAGCTGGTGGCGCTGAGCAGCGGCCGCCAGTACGAAGCGCAGGACCGCGCGATCGACCTGCAGGTCAGCCGCCTGCGCCAGAAGCTGGGCGAGGCCGGCGGTGCCGACGGGCTGATCAAGACCGTGCGCAACGAGGGCTACGTGCTGGCCGCACCGGTGACGCTGGGATGATCGCCGGGCTGCGGCGCTACCTGGCGTCGATGGCAGGGCGGCTGTTCCTGATCCTGCTGGCCGGCATGCTGGCGGCGGCGGTGGTGGCGACGCTGCTGGCCAATGCCAAGCGCCGACAGGACTTCGATCGTCAGAGCGTGGCGCGCGCTGCCGACCGGCTGCAGGATTTCGTGCAGTTGCTCGACGGCGCCAACGCCGAGTTGCGCGGGCGCCTGCTCGGCCTGGGCGGGCCGGGCGTGCGGCCGGCGTCGGCGCAGGCGGTCGGACGCGGCCACGACAGCGGCTTCTCGACAGTGCTGACCGCGCGCGGCGGCCTGCTGGCGCAGGCCACGGCCGAGCATGTCTCGCCGCGGGCCTGCATGCCGCGCATGCCGGATTTCATGCCGCGTCCGGAGTCGGACGAGGACCGCAGGCGTGCCCGTGGCGGCCGCGATCCTGCTTTCGCCCCACCGACCTGCCGGCTGGTGTCGCTGAAGCTCAGCGATGGCACGCCGCTGCGCCTGGTGCTGGATTCGCCGGCGGTGATACGCGAGAGCTTCGCGCCGGTCGACCCGATCTTCCTGTCGTTGCTGGCCGTCGCCATTGCGCTGCTGGCCTACGTGGTGTCACGCATGGCCAGCGCGCCGCTCAAGCGGCTGGCGGCGGCCGCCAATGCGCTGGGACGCGACCTGCAACGGGCACCGATGCCGGTGGGCGGGCCGACCGAAGTACGCAGCGCCGCGCTGGCTTTCAACGCGATGCAGAAGCGCCTGCAGCGCCATCTCGGCGAACGCACCCAGATGCTGGCGGCGATCACCCACGACCTGCAGACCCCGCTGACGCGGCTGCGGCTGCGGTTGGAGAACGTGGACGACGAGGCCTTGCGCGAACGGCTGATCGCCGATCTGGCAGCGATGCAGGCGCTGATCCGCGAAGGACTGGAACTGGCGCGCAGTGCCGAGACCGCCGAGCAGCGCGTCGCGCTGGACCTGGATTCGCTGCTGGAGAGCCTGATCGAGGATGCCGCCGAAGCCGGTGCGGATGCATGCTTCGAAGGCGGCGCCGGTGCGGTGCTGATGCTGCGGCCGCTGGCGATGCGGCGGTTGTTTTCGAACCTGATCGACAACGGCCTCAAGTACGGCCACTCGGTGCGGGTCGGCGCCACCCGCGATGGCACGCGGGTCACGGTG
Source organism: Pseudomonas sp. GW821-FHT07E12 (assembly GCF_058986605.1). NCBI lineage: Bacteria > Pseudomonadati > Pseudomonadota > Gammaproteobacteria > Pseudomonadales > Pseudomonadaceae > Pseudomonas > Pseudomonas sp. GW821-FHT07E12. The sequence goes on from NZ_JBYSVX010000014.1 coordinate 62,462, forward strand.
TGGGTCCGCGACACCGGGCCGGGGCTGCCCGAGGCATCGCTGGAAGAAGTGTTCGATCCGTTCGTGCGGCTGGAGACCTCGCGCTCGCGCGAGACCGGCGGCGCCGGCCTGGGGCTGACCATCGCCCGCACCCTGGCCGAGAAGGACGGCGCCAGTCTGGTGCTGCGCAACCTCGAAGGTGGCGGGCTGGAAGCGTTGGTGCAGTGGGCCGTGCCGGAATACGCGCCGCGGCATTAAAAGAGGGCTGAGTCAGGAACCGTCATTCCCGCTTTGGCGGGAATGACGAACGGGTGGGGTGACATCAACCCGCCGGCGGCGTCGGCCAGGCGTTGGCGATCTTGCAGAACAGCCGCGCGGTCTGCTCGGTGTCGTAGACCGCGCTGTGCGCGTCGGCCGAGTTCCAGTCCAGCCCGGCCGCCTGCGCCGCGCGTGCCAGTACGGTCTGGCCGTAGGCCACGCCGGCCAGCGTCACCGTGTCGAACACGCTGAACGGGTGGAACGGATTGCGCTTGTGTGCGGTGCGGGTGACCGCGGCATTGAGGAAGTTGAGGTCGAAGTGGGCGTTGTGGCCGACCAGGATCGCGCGCTGGCAGCCGTACTTCTTCACCGCCGCGCGCACCGGGGCGAACACGTGGTCCAGGGCAGCCTTCTCTTCCTTGGCGAACCGGAACGGGTGATCGAGCACGATGCCGGTGATTTCCAGCGACTTGGGATCGATATCGGTACCGGGCGCCGGAATCACATGCGCGCTGGCGGTCTGGCCCGGAAACAGCTGGCCGTTCTCGTCCATCTCGATCGGTACGCAGGCGATTTCCAGCAGGGCATGCCGGTTCCAGTCGAAGCCGCCGGTCTCCACGTCCACCACCACCGGCAGGTAGCCGCGGAAGCGTCGTGACATCGGGACAATGGACGGAGCGGGTGGGGTTTCGACGCTGTTGCTCATCGCGCTAGGGTAGCAGGTCGTCAAAACGGCCCGACGGCGATGCTGTGGCAGGAGCGGGTTCCGCCGCGAAGGGGCCGTACCGGTAAAGCTCCATCGCGGCTGAAGCCGCTCCTACGGTAAAGGCACGGCGGTACCCAGGATCGTGCCCTGCTCATGCAGACGCCGCAGCAACTGCGTGCCTTCGCGCAGGAAGGCATCGTGATCGGCCGGTCGGGCCTCGGCGGCCAGCCGCGCGAGGACCTCGCTACCGCAGGTATCGGCCTCACCGAGCAGGACGAGCAACCGGGCAGCCAGTGGCGACAGTTCGGCGAAGTGAACCCGCCCGGCATCACGTCGCGCCAGCAGCCAGGTCGGTGCGGAGGGTGGGGTGTCCGGCTGGAACTCCGGGCCGATCCGCTGCACCGGCCAGCGGTAACCGAGTACGCGGATGGACGGCGACAGCAGCGGGAGGCCGGCAAGCAGATCGCCATCGGGCAGATACGGCGGCGGCGCGTTGTCGTCGAGCTGCAGATCCAGCTCGATCCATTCGTAATGCGCCAGCTCAGGCAGCCATGGCGGTATCGAAACCGGATCGAGGCCGCTCAGGTAATCGATGAATTCCAGGCCGATCTCGGTGAACAGCGGCGAGCGTGCGCGGTGGTCGCGGGCAAAACCATCGACCAACCCGCGCCAGACGGCCTCGTCGAGCGTGCGATGGATCACCGGGAAGTTGCCGGCCAACAGCGTCTGCAGATTGTTCGCGTAGAGCTGGCGATAGACCTGCAGGCGCTGCGGATCGATACCGGACGGCGCCGGCGCGCCGGGCGGATCGCGCAGATGCGCGGCGAATGTGGCCAGGGTCTCGCGCAGGGTGTCAGGCATGTGTCGCGGCCTGGCGGGATGCGGCGTGCTGCAGGGTGCGTACCTGTTCCAGCTCGTCCAGCAACTGCGCCAGCGGCGGCAGGTTGAAATCCCGTTCCAGCAGGGTCGGATGCACGCCATGCCGTGCATAGGCATGTGCGAGCAGATCCCAGGTATCGGTGTGCACTGCGCGGCCATGGCTGTCGATCTTCAGGCCGGGCGCTTCGTCGTGATGACCGGCGACGTGATAGCTGGCGATGCGCGAGGACGGCATCGCGTCGATGAAGCCGCGTGCGTCATAGCCCTGGTTGATCGCATTGACGTGCACGTTGTTGACGTCGAGCAGCAGGTCGCAATCGGCCTCGCGCAGCACGGCGCATACGAATTCCGGCTCGGGCAGCCGGGTGTGGCCGGGCGAGGGCAGCTCGGTGTAGTAGGAGACGTTTTCCACCGCGATGCGCCGGCCGAGCACGTCCTGCACGTGGCGGATGCGTGCTGCCACGTGGCACACGGCTTCCTCGGTGAACGGCAGCGGCATCAGTTCGTAGAGCTGGCCCTCGTCGCTGCACCAGCTCAGGTGCTCGCTGTACAGCGCCACGCCGTGGCGATCCAGGAATGTGCGGGTGCGCTGCAGGAATTGCTCGTCGAGCGGCGCGAAGCCGCCGAGCGAGAGCGACAGGCCATGGCAGGTGAGGGAATGACGCGCCGCCAGCGTCTGCAACTGCTCGCCAGGCAAACCGCCGACGCCGATCCAGTTGTCGGGCGCGCATTCGAGAAAGTCGAAGGCGCCCACGGGCGCTTCCAGCAACGGGCCGATCAGACCGCGCCGCAGGCCAAGGCCTGCGGCGTCACTGGCCAGGGAAGGCATCGTCTGCCGTTGATCAGGCAGCGCCACCGCACTTGCCTTCGCCGCACTTGCCCTCGCTCATCTGCTTGTCGGCGGCACCGGATTTCTGGTCTTTCTTCGCATCCGGCTTGGTCTCGGCGCCGTGATGCTTGTCGGGTGCGGTCTTGGTCGTCGTGGCCGTCGGGGTCTGTGCCTGCATGCCGGACTGCGCGGCCCCGGTGGCCTGCGTGTCGTTCTGCTGCGGGGTTTCCTGCGCGGCGCCCAACGCATAGCCCTGTGCCAGTTCGTTCATCGCGAAGCCGGAACCGGCCAGCAGGCTGCCGCCTGCGAGGACCGCGCCCAGCGTGGCATGACGGATGTTGCGGTTCATGGTGTGCTCCCGTGGTGTGCGACGGATGGATGCGGGCCGCAGCTTACCGCGCCGGACGCGTGACCGGGTGCCTGAAAACACAGGCCCCGCGCTGGGCGGGGCCTGGCGTACTCCGGGCTACCGAAGATCAATGATGCGGAACGACCACGCTGGTGATCAGGCCGGTGGCCACGGCAATCAGGACGTAGCGATCGTCCACCTTGCGCCACTCATGACCCCTCGGCGGCCTCTTCAACCCGTGACGCTTGTAATCGGGGATGTGGTCGCCGCGCTGGCCTTCGGCCAGGCGCTCACCACGCTGCGGCGGACGGTGCTGATCCTGGCGGCCGTGGTCGCGGTCTTCGTGGTGGTCGCGGTCGCGATCCTGTGGCGGCATCTGCTGGGCGAACGCGCTGCCGCTCAGCAACAGGGATACGGCAAGCATCGATCCAATGACACGTTTCATCGTGGTTTCTCCAGGGCGGCGGACGGTATCCGCCGATGGGGCCACGCTAGGGTCGCCGGGCTGAACGCCCAATTAAACCGGCCGTTCCGCGCGGATCATTTCGTGTTGTTTTGTATCGATTCTTTACGCTGCTTTCACACGTTGATCGTGGTGCTGGTGTCGTCGCGCTTCTCGCGCGGCGGCAACGGCTGGTCGCCCTGCACCAGGAACCACACGTTCTCGGCGATGTTGGTGGCGTGGTCGCCGATGCGCTCCAGGTTCTTGGCCATGAACAGCAGGTGCGTGCACGGGGTGATGTTGCGCGGATCTTCCATCATGTAGGTCAGCAGTTCGCGGAACAGCGCGGTGTATTGCGCATCCAGGCGCGCGTCGGCAGCGCGTACCAGCATGGCCGCTTCGGCATCGTTGCTGCGGTAGGCCTGCAGTGCTTCACGCACCTGCTCGGCGGCCAGCTCACCCAGTGAACGCAGGCCTACGGTCTGCGGCAGCGGCGGCACGGCGTTGAGCGCGATCGAGCGCTTGGCGACGTTGGCGGCGTAGTCGCCGATGCGCTCGATGTCGGCCGGGATGCGCAACCCGACCAGGATCTCGCGCAGATCGCGTGCCATCGGCCCGCGCAGCGCCAGGCGCATCACGTCGTGGCTGATGGAATGCTCAAGCGCGTCGATCGCTTCGTCGTTGGCGATGATCCGGTGGGCGGCGTGGTCGTCGCGACGCTCGACCACATCGAGCGCGGCCTCCAGCTGTGCCACCGCCGTCTCGCCCATGCGGACGATCTCGGCGACCAGGCGGTGCTGCTCGTCGTCGTAGCTCTTGACGATGTGATCGTTGGGCAGATTGTTCATGGCGATGGGATTCGAGATTCGGGATTGGGGATTGGAAAAAGCAGATGAGATTCTGGGGTGGGGCAGGTGGTTCGCTTTTGCGAATCCCCAATCCCGAATCCCGAATCCCGGCGTTTCATCCGAAACGCCCGGTGATGTAATCCTCGGTCTGCTGCTTGGACGGCTGCGAGAAGATCGTTTCGGTGCGGTCGTGCTCGATCAGGTCGCCGAGGTACATGAAGGCGGTGTAGTCGGATACGCGCGCGGCCTGCTGCATGTTGTGGGTGACGATCGCGATCGTGTAGTCGTTCTTGAGCTCCTCGACCAGTTGCTCGATGCGGCTGGTGGAGATCGGGTCCAGGGCCGAGGTCGGTTCGTCCAGCAGCAGCACGTCCGGCCGCAGTGCCACCGCGCGGGCGATGCACAGGCGCTGCTGCTGGCCGCCGGACAGACCCAGCGCGCTCTGGCCCAGCTTGTCCTTGACCTCGTCCCACAACGCGCCCTGGCGCAGCGCATGCTCGACGCGGTCGGTCATGTCGGCCTTGGACAGGTTCTCGTGGTGGCGGATGCCGTAGGCGACGTTCTCGAAGATCGTCATCGGGAACGGCACCGGCTTCTGGAACACCATGCCGACCTTGCTGCGCAGGCGGTTCATCGGGTACTTCGGTGCAAGGATGTTCTCGCCATCCAGCAGCACCTCACCGCGCGCTTCCAGCTTCGGGTAGAGCGCGTAGATGCGGTTGAAGATGCGCAGCAGCGTGGACTTGCCGCAGCCGGAAGGGCCGATCAGCGCGGTCACGCGCTTCTCCGGGATCTCCAGGTGGATATCCTTCAGCGCGTGGAACTTGTCGTAGTAGAAATTCAACCCGCGTGCGGCCAGCTTGACCGGGGCCGGTGCCAGCGCCCTGTCGCCAGAAACCGGCACGGCGATGCGGTGCATGGGTACGGCGTTGTGGAGATCGTTCATGTCGGGTTTCCGCGAAAGGTCAGTCATTGGAAATCTTGTTGCGCAGCAGCAGGGCGCGTGCGCCCAGGCTCACCAGCAACACGAACACGGTCAGGGTCAACGCACCGGCCCAGGCCAGCACCTGCCAGGACTCGTACGGGCTGCCAGCGAACTGGTTCATCACCACCGGCACGCTCGCCATCGGGCGGAACACGTTGTTGTTCCAGTACTGGTTGCCGAACGCGGTGAACAGCAGCGGTGCGGTCTCACCGGAGATGCGCGCCAGCGACAGCAGGATGCCGGTGACGATGCCGGCCGAAGCACTGCGGTACAGCACCTGCACGGTGACCTTCCACTGCGGAATGCCCAGCGACAGCGCCGCCTCGCGCATCTGCGCCGGCACCAGCCGCAGCATCTCGTCGGTGGTGCGCACCACCACCGGCAGCACGATGAAGGCCAGCGCCAGCGCGCCGGCAAAGGCCGAGAACTGCCCGCCGGTCTGCATCACGTACAGCGTGTAGACGAACAGGCCGAGCACGATCGACGGTGCCGACAGCAGGATGTCGTTGACGAAGCGCACCACCGTGCCGGCCTTGCGCGCGTTGCCGTATTCGGCCAGCCAAGTGCCGGCGGCGATGCCGAGCGGGGTGCCGATCGCGATCGCCAGCCCGCACATCACCGCGCTGCCGAAGAACGCGTTGGCCAGGCCGCCTTCCTGCATCGGCGGTGGCGTCATCTTGGTGAACAGATCCAGATTGATGCCGGCGATGCCCTTGGAGACCAGCGTCCACAGGATCCATGCCAGGAAGAACAGGCCGAACAGCGCGGTGGCGCAGGACAGCAGCAGCGCCACCACGTTGACCACGCGGCGGCGGTTGTACAGGCGTTGCGAGACGGCCGACATCAGTTGCCCTCCTTGCGCGACAGGCGCATCAGCATCAACCGCGCGATCGCCAGCACCACGAAGGTCACGATGAACAATACGAAGCCGAGCAGCAGCAGCGCCGAGCGGTAGGTCTCGGTGGCCTCGCCGAAATCGTTGGCGATCAGCGCGGCGATGGTGGTGCCCGGCTCCAGCAGCGACGGCGACAGGCGCACGGTGTTGCCGATCACGAAGGCCACCGCCATGGTCTCGCCAAGCGCGCGACCCAGGCCGAGGAAGATGCCGCCGATCACCGCCGAGCGGGTGTAGGGCAGCACGATGTCCCAGCTCACTTCCCACTTGGTCGAACCGAGCGCGTAGGCCGATTCCTTCAGGCGGGTCGGCACGGTCAGGAACACCTCGCGCATCACCGATGAGATGAACGGGATCACCATGATCGCCAGCACGAAGCCGGCAGTGAGCATGCCGATGCCCAGCGGCGGGCCCTGGAACAGCGGTCCGATCACCGGCAGCGTGCCGATATGGTCATTGAGGAACGGGGTGACGTACTCGGTCATCACCGGCACCAGCACGAACAGGCCCCACATGCCGTAGATGATCGAGGGGATGCCGGCCAGCAGTTCGATCGCGGTGCCGATCGGCCCGCGCAGCCAGCGCGGCGCGACCTCGGTGAGGAAGAAGGCGATGCCGAAGCTCACCGGTACCGCGATCACCATCGCGATCAACGCGGTGACCAGGGTGCCGTAGATCGGCGCCAGCGCGCCGTACTTGTTCTCGACCGGGTTCCACTCGGACGAGTAGAAGAAGCTCAATCCCTGCATCTGCAGGGCATGCCGGCCACCCCACAACATCGACAACGCGGCGCTGGCCAGGGCGATCAGGACGAAGACGACGGTGCCGGTCAGTACCAGCTTGAACAGGCGATCGGCGCGGGCGTCGCGCAGGTCGCGACCGCGGGGGGCGGTGATCGCTTCGGGAATGACGGTGGCGTTCATTGGGGGTCCGTTGAGGAGGCCGTTGTTCGGGGGAGAGGGCAGAAACCCGTCGCTCCGTCATTCCCGCGAAAGCGGGAATCCATGGACGTTGCTTGTCTGGTGGGGAGACTGGCGACCGCAACAGCATCAGCCAAGTCCCTGGATCCCCGCTTTCGCGGGGATGACGCAATGGCAAAGGCGACCGGGCCGAAGGCCCGGCCGCGCCATTGCGTCACTTGAACTCAGCCGCCCAGTACGCCTCGATCTGCTGTACCAGTTCCGGCGGCAGCGGTACGTAGTGCAGTTCGTTGGCCTGCGGCTGGCCGTGCTCGAACGACCACTTGAAGAAGTCCAGCGCCGCCTTGGAACGTGCCGCGTCCTTGGCCTGCTTGTGCATCAACATGAAATTGGTGGCGGTGATCGGCCAGGCCTGATCGCCCGGTGCATTGGTGATCACCAGGTTGAAGTCCTTGGCGTTCTTCCAGTCGGCGCTGGCGGCCGCGGCGGCGAAGCTTTCCGCGCTCGGCTGCACCCAGTTGCCGGCGGCGTTCTGCAGCGACGCGTACGGCATCTTGTTCTGCAGCGCGTAGGCCAGCTCGACGTAGCCGATCGAGCCCTTGATCTGCTGGACGTACGAGGCCACGCCTTCGTTGCCCTTGCCGCCGACGCCACCCGGCCACTGCACCGAGGTGCCTTCGCCGACCTTGTCCTTCCACTCCGGGCTGACCTTGGACAGGTAGTTGGTGAAGTTGAAGCTGGTGCCCGAGCCATCGGAGCGGTGCACCAGGTTGATCTTGGTATCGGGCAGGGTCACGCCGGGATTGGCGGCGACGATCGCCGGGTCGTTCCACTTGGTGACCTTGCCCAGGAAGATGTCGGCGAGCAGCGCGCCGGTCAGGCGCAGCTTGCCCGGCTCGATGCCTTCGAGATTGACCACCGGCACAACCCCCCCAATGGCCGAGGGGAACTGGCCCAGCCCCGCCTGCGCCAGCTCGGCGCTGTCCAGCGGCTTGTCGGAGGAACCGAAATCGACGGTGCCGGCCTTGATCTGGGCGATACCGCCGCCCGAGCCGATCGACTGGTAGTTGATCTTGTTGCCGGTGGCGGTGTTGTAGTCGGCCGACCACTTCGACACCAGCGGGTAGATGAAGGAGGCGCCAGCACCGGCGATTTCCGCGGTCTTGGCATCACCGGCGGCGGGGCCAGCCGCAGCACCGGCGGAGGGAGCCGCATCCGTGGACGGGGCGTCGTTGCCGGACTTGTTGCAAGCGGTCATGGCCAGGGCGATGGCCAGGGACAGGGCGGCGAGACCGGCCGACTGCAGTTTCATGCGGTGCTCCGTAACGGTTCTTGCCGGGCATTCCGGCGGGCTACGCTATGAAATGATGTTTTTGTTACACCCTCATGACATCGGTCCAGATGCCGGTGGCCGGCTTCATGTGGCAAGGGCTTCTTGTGGGAGGGGCTTCAGTCCCGACAGGCTTTACCGGTAAGGCTTGTCGGGACTGAAGTCCCTCCCACAGAAAACACAACACCGCCACAAGGATGTGCCGTGCTCTTGTGAAGGACCCGCAAAAAAAAGACGCGGGCCACTTGGGCCCGCGTCGGGGTGGGGCGATGGGGAGGGAGAGGGTGCCCCGCCGTCCCGCCTGGACTTACTTCTGGACGGTCTTGGTCCAGTAGGCTTCGATCTGCTTGACCAGCTCATCCGGCAGCGGCACGTAGTCGAGCTGCTTGGCCTGGGCGTCGCCGTTGGCATAGACCCAGCGGAAGAAGTCGGTGGTGTTCTTCAGCTTGGCCGGGGCCGACTTCTTGCGCACCAGGATGAAGTTGGTGGCGGTGATCGGCCAGGAGTTGGCGCCCGGGGCGTTGGTGATGACCAAGTAGAAGTCCTTGGCGGTGGTCCACTCGGCGCTCGAAGCAGCAGCGGCGAAGCTCTCATCGCTCGGCTGCACGAAGCGGCCGGCGGCGTTCTTCATCTGTGCATAGGCGAGCTTGTTCTGCAGCGCGTAGGCCAGTTCGACATAGCCGACGCCGCCACGGATCTGCTTGACGTAAGCGGCCACGCCTTCGTTGCCCTTGCCGCCGATGCCGACCGGCCACTGCACCGTGGTGCCTTCGCCGACCTTGCTCTTCCAGTCCGGGCTGACCTTGGACAGGTAGTTGGTGTAGTTGAAGCTGGTGCCCGAACCATCCGAGCGGTGCACGACGGTGATCTTGATGTCCGGCAGGGCCAGGCCGGCGTTGAGCGCGGCGATCGCCGGGTCATTCCACTTGGTGATCTTGCCCAGGAAGATGTTGGCCAGGGTCGGGCCATCCAGCTTCAGCGCGCCCGGCTGCAGGCCCGGCACGTTGGCAACCGGCACCACGCCGCCGATCACCGACGGGAACTGCGCCAGGCCGGAGGCGGCCAGGTCTTCCGGCTTGAGCGGTGCATCGGAAGAACCGAAATCGACGGTGCCAGCCTTGATCTGCGCAATGCCGCCGCCCGAGCCGATCGACTGGTAGTTGACCTTGTTGCCCGTTGCGGTCGCGTAGTCGGCCGACCACTTGGACATCACCGGGTAGATGAAGGAAGCGCCGGCGCCGGTAATGTCGGCGGCCTGCGACACGAAGGCGAACGAGGCGGCAATGACGCCAACCAGTACGCGGTTCTTGAGGGAATGCATTGCGGGATAGCTCCTGGGGTGGTGGCCGACACGACGGCCGGCAGCAGTGGCTATTGCAAGTGGCGCGGATGAATCTCTCGCTACAAAAGAGTGACGTTTTGATGACAGTGACAAATGTGCGCGCTGTCTTGGGTTGGTCATGGCTATGACTCAAAACCGTCATGTGTTTGACGGAATCTTTACAAAACGCTTGACCGCCATTGCACATGTCGGCGCGAGCGCCCCCTGAAGCCAACCCACCCATGGAGAAATCCCAGATGCGTTCCCATTTGCTCGCCACGGCGATCATCGCCAGCCTCGGCCTGGTGTCTACCGACGCCTTCGCTGCCAAGGCAACTGCCAAGGCGACGGCCCCCGCGGTGACCGCTGCCCAACTTGAGCAGCTGCAATCCCAGATCGCAGCACTGCAGGCTCAGGTGCAGGAACTGAAGGCACAGAGCGAGTCGCTGCAGACCCAGTCCGACGCGCAGTCCGAAGTGAACGTAGTACAGGCCAAGGCAGTTGAAGACGCGCAGACGACCAGCACCAAGGTCGACAAGCTCGCCAAGCTGGTCAACGACACCAAGGTCGGTGGCCGCATCTTCTTCGACGCCAGCAGCATCGACCAGAAGAACAACGGCACCAAGACCGCCAACACCGGTACCGGCTTCGACGTCACCCGCTTCTACCTGACCTTCGACCACACCTTCAACGACATCTGGTCGGCCAACCTGACCACCGATGCCCAGTACCTCTCGTTCGGTTCGGGTGCGGGCGCCAACCAGGCCAACAGCGTCGAGGTCTTCATCAAGAAGGCTTATGTGCAGGCCAAGTGGAGCGATGCGCTGTTCGTGCGTGCCGGTGCCGCCGATACGCCGTGGATTCCGTTCGTCGAGAAGTACTACGGCTACCGCTATGTGCAGAACACCGTCACCGATCGCCTGTCGTATGGCACCTCGGCTGACTGGGGCTTCCACGCCGGCGGCGAGAGCAACGGCTTCAACTACGCCGCATCGGTCAGCAACGGCCGTGGCTATCGCAACCCGAGCCGCAGCAAGGGTATGGATTTCGAGGCGCGCGTAGGCTACGCCCCGACCCAGAACACCGTGATCGCCGTGGGCGGCTACACCGGCAAGCGTGGTCTTGAGACCGAGCTGGTCGATCCGCCGCACACCGCCGAGCGCATCGATGCGATGGCTGCTTACGCCTCGTCGAAGTTCCGTTTCGGTGGCGAGTGGTTCCAGGCCAAGAACTGGGCGGTGACCAACGTTGCCGACGACAAGGCACAGGGCTGGTCGCTGTGGGCGAGCGCGGCGCTGACCGAAGGCGGCATCAACGCGTTCGGCCGCTACGACAAGGTCGATACCAGCAAGCTGGTGAACCCGGACTACCAGAACAGCTACTACCACCTGGGCGTCGAGTTCCCGATCACCAAGGGCATCAAGCTGGCGACGGTGTACAAGCACACCGTGGCTGATACCGCCGCCGAGCTGAAGACCAGCGAGTTCGGCGTGTGGGGCGACGTGCAGTTCTGATCGCCTGACGTAACGATTGATCGCACGACGGCGGGCTTCGGCCCGCCGTTGTCGTTTGTGCGATTGAGAGCCGCTCCTACAAGAGCATCATCAAGCCGTCTTTTCCTTGAACCTGCACAGATCGCGGATCACGCACTGCGGGCAATCCGGCTTGCGCGCCTTGCACACGTAGCGGCCATGCAGGATCAGCCAGTGATGCGCGTCCTGCAGGAACTCGGCCGGCACGCGCTTGAGCAGCGCATCCTCGACCGCGCGCACGTCCTTGCCCGGTGCCAGCCCGGTGCGGTTGGCGACACGGAAGATGTGCGTATCCACCGCCAGCGTCGGTTCACCGAAGGCAGTATTGAGCACCACATTGGCGGTCTTGCGGCCGACGCCCGGCAGCGCCTCCAGCGCGGCGCGCTCGCGCGGGACTTCCCCGCCGTGCTGCTCGACCAGGATGCGACAGGTGGCGATCACGTTCTTGGCCTTGGCATTGAACAGGCCGATCGTGGCGATGTAACGCTTGAGGCCTTCCTCGCCCAGATCGAGGATCGCCTGCGGCGTGTTCGCCACCGGATACAGCTTGCGCGTGGCCTTGTTGACGCCGACATCGGTGGCCTGCGCCGACAGGATCACCGCGATCAGCAGCTCGAACGGCGAGCTGTAGTCGAGTTCGGTGGTCGGATGTGGGTTGAGTTCGCGCAGGCGCGAGAACATTTCCTCGATCTCGGCCTTGGTCATCACGCTGCTGCGGCGCGTAGTGGGTCTTTTCGTGAGTCCCTCACCAGGGCGCGGCACATCCTTGTGCGGGGGGTCTTTTTTCGTGCTCACGGCTGTCCCTTTGCAGCGGCCTTGGCCTTGGCGCGTGCCAGGATCGCCGCGGCCAGCGGCGGCAGCGAGGGGGCGGACGGCTTCTCGGGCTGCGGTGGCGGCGCCCGCCGGGCCTCGCGTTCGGCGGCGCGGCGAGCCAGGCGGGCGTTGCGTGCGCGATAGCGATCACGCGCCGCCCAGGCGTCGCGCAATCGTGCCTGCGCCTGCAGCAATCGTTGTGGGAGGTCCGGGTGATCCGGATCCAGCGACGCGTCAGCGGGCGAGGGCACGTAGTCCATCAGCCCGAGCGCGATCGCCCGGTCGACATCGTCGGCGAGCAGGCAGTGCAGCAGTTGCAGGGGCAGCGGGGGAACCGCTCCGGTGGCGTCGGGCTTCCGGTGCATCGGTATCAGGCAAGTGGGGTGGGGTCAGCGGTTGGCGAATTGTGGCTTGCGGCGCTCCAGGAACGCACGGGTGCCTTCGCGCATGTCCTCGGTGGCGAACATCAGCGCGAACTGTGCGGTTTCGAACTGCAGCCCCTCTTCCATCGCGCACTCGCCGCCGATCACCACCGCGTCGAGGATGCCGCGCAGCGCGATCGGTGCGGCATTGGCCAGTTTGTCGGCCAGTTGCATCACCTGATCCTGCAGTTGATCGGCCGGTACCACCCGGTTCACCAATCCCAGCTGCAGCGCGCGCGCCGCGTCGATCGGCTCGCCGAGCAGGCACAGCTCCAGCGCGGCAGCGCGACCGGTCAGGCGCAACAACCGCTGGGTGCCGCCGAAGCCGGGGATCAGCCCCAGATTGATCTCCGGCTGGCCGATCCGGGCGCTGTCGGCGGCCACGCGCAGGTGGCAGGCCATCGCCAGCTCCAGCCCGCCGCCGAGCGCAAAGCCATTGACGGCGGCGATCACCGGCTTGGGCATCCGCTCGATCCGGCGCATCAGTTGCTGGCCGACCAGGGCGAAATCGCGGCCCTGAATCGCCGGCAGATCGGCCATTTCGGCGATGTCAGCCCCGGCGACAAAGGCTTTCGGGCCGGCACCGGTCAGCACTACCACGCGGACCCCGGTCGCGGCGGCGGCCTCGGCGAAGGCCTGGTCCAGCGCCTCCAGGGTCTGCCGGTTCAGGGCATTCAGCTTGTCCGGGCGGTTCACGGTGATGATGCGCGTGGCTTGTCGGTCCTCGACCAGAATCACGGCGGTTGACATCGTAAAACCCTCCCTGAAGTAAAAAAGTCGTGAGTGCGGAACTTACGAAACCCGCGCCGGTCATAGCCCAGGATCGTCAGTGGCGGTCCGCCATAGCGGCGGCTATCCTAACGCGTCCATCTCAGGCGGCAGCCCCGTCCTGTGCCACCACCCTGGAGAATTGTTTGATGAAGTTGCGTTCTATCGCGGTCGCCGTGGCGGCCCTGGCCCTGACGGGCAATGCACTGGCCCAGGACACCACGTCCGAGAAGGGCAAGCTCAGCTATTACTTTGGTTATGACTACGGCAACAACCTCGCTGAGCTGACCGGTCGTGGCGAGCAGCTCGACATCAACGCGGTCGTCAAGGGCCTGCAGGACGCCTACGCGAAGAAGCAGCCGGCGGTCAGCGCCGACCAGCTCAAGCCGGCGGTCGAGGCATTCCAGAAGCGTGAGCAGGCTCGTGCCCAGCAGGCCAAGGCCGAGTACGAGAAGGCCGCTGCCGATAACAAGACCAAGAGCGACCAGTTCATGACCCAGTACAAGTCGCAGGCGGGCGTGAAGACGCTGCCGAGCGGCGTGGCCTACAAGGTCCTGGAGAACGGCACCGGTGCCAAGCCGACCCAGGCCAGCACCGTGCAGTTGGAAGTGGCCGGCCCGTTCCCGTACGGCCAGCACCCGGAGCAGGCGCGTCCGGCCCAGCAGATCCCGTCGATCAAGGTCAGCGAAGTCGAGATGCAGGCGATGCGTGACACCCTGCTGCAGATGCCGGCTGGTTCGAAGTGGGAAGTGACCCTGCCGCCGGACAAGGCCTACGGTGCCGACCCGCGCACCCCGTTCCCGCCGAACGTGGCTGTGCAGTTCGAGATCAAGCTCGTCAGCGTCAAGTAATCGGGCTTTGCAAAACAACAACTACGCCGGCCCATGTGGCCGGCGTAGTTGTTTTCGCAAGGTTCTTTTGTGAGTCCCTCGCGGGAGCCCGCACTTCCATGTGTGGAATTCGAAGGCGCAGGGCGCGAACATCACAGGGTGCGCGCTCGCGGCGGCGATTCACGTTAGGCTGAAAAGGTGTCCGTTCCGATGCGCGTCTCCGCCGATGGCATTGCCACACCGTGTATCGGCGTATGCACGCTGGATGCGGCCGGCTGGTGCCAAGGGTGCCTGCGCAACATCGACGAGATTGCCCGCTGGAAAAGCATGAGCGACACCGAACGCCGCCATTATCTGGAATCGATCCTGCCCGGGCGCGGCGCATTGCCACGCCTGGATCTGCGCCTGGCCGAGCGTGGGCACCTGTTGCGCGCGCTGTATCCGCTGGATGCCGCACCGGTCGGTCCGGGCTGGAACCATGACGAACTGGTGGACCTGATCGGCGGTGAGGCTTCGGCCGAAGCGGCGGTGCTGGCTGGGCTGGTTCCACGCGAAGACGGCACGCGGGTGCTGCTGACCCGCCGCAACGATGGCCTGCGCCATCACGGTGGACAGGTGAGCTTCCCCGGCGGCCGGGTCGAACCGGCCGATCGCGATCCTGCGGCCGCTGCATTGCGCGAGAGCTGCGAGGAAATCGCGCTCGGACCGACACAGGTGCAGGCGCTGGGCTACCTCGATCCGTTCGTCACCATCAGCGGCTTCCGGGTGACGCCGGTGGTGGCGGTGATCGATCCGGCATTCGTGCCGGTGCCGCAGCCGGACGAGGTGGCCGAGGTGTTCGAAGTGCCGCTGGCCTACTTGATGGAGCCGGACAACCTGCGCAGCGTCGAGATCGAGTTCCGGGGCCGTCCGCGCCGCGTGCTCGAATATGTCTGGCCCGGACAGCGTATCTGGGGCGCCACTGCTGCCATCCTTCTCAACCTGCGACGCCGACTGGAACAGACCGCATGAGTTTTCCGATTTGGGACACCTTGATCGACGCCCCGACCCTGACCGGCGCGCTCGGGCACGCGGACCTGCGCATCGTCGATGCGCGTTTCGCGCTGAATGCTCCCGACTGGGGCCGCGAGGAATACTTCCGTTCGCATATCCCCGGCAGCCGCTATGCGGATCTGAACAAGGACCTGTCCGACCTCGGCCGCTCGGGCGAGGGCCGCCATCCGTTGCCGCAATGGGCGTTGTTCGCGGTCAAGCTCGGGCTGTGGGGCATCCGCCCCGGCGTGCAGGTGGTGGTCTACGACGCTGGCGACGGCAGCATGGCCGCCGCGCGCCTGTGGTGGTTGCTGCGCGTGCTCGGGCATCGCGCGGTGGCGGTGCTCGATGGTGGTCTGGCCGCCTGGCGTGCCGCCGGTCTGCCGGAATCCGACCAGGCGCCCGTGATCGAGGATGTCGGCGCCTATCCGGCCGAGCCTGACCTGGCGGCGATCGCCCAGGCCGACGAGGTGTTGGCCCGTCTGGACAAGCCGGTCGGCTGGCTGCTCGATGCACGCGCGCCGGAGCGCTTCGCGGGTGTGGTCGAGCCGATCGATCCCGTCGCCGGTCACGTACCCGGCGCGGTCAACCGGCCGTTTGCGGCCAATCTGGCCGAGGGCCGCTTCAAGCCGGCCGATCGTCTGCGCACCGAGCT
Organism: Pseudomonas sp. GW821-FHT07E12; assembly: GCF_058986605.1. NCBI lineage: Bacteria > Pseudomonadati > Pseudomonadota > Gammaproteobacteria > Pseudomonadales > Pseudomonadaceae > Pseudomonas > Pseudomonas sp. GW821-FHT07E12. The sequence continues at coordinate 78,255 of NZ_JBYSVX010000014.1, forward strand.
GGAAGCGGTGCTGGGCGGACGTGCCCCGCAGGACATGGTGTTGATGTGCGGCTCCGGGGTCACCGCCTGCCACCTGTTGCTGGCGATGGAGACCGCCGGCCTGCAAGGTGCGCGTGTCTATGCTGGCTCGTGGAGTGGCTGGATCAGTGACCCGGCGCGTCCGGTCTTGACATGACGGATGCCTGATCTTGCAGGCACAATGACCTCTTGGATCGGCGCCCGTGGTCATCACCGGGCTTGCTGCGCGGAGCGCACGGTTTACTCAGGGGTGGGTGCACTTCATGCGGGTTGGGGTATGGGCTGTCCTGGCAACGGTGGCGTTGGCTGCGTGTTCGCGGGGTGCGACATCGGTTGCGGCTGACACCACGCCGCAGACGCATGCGGCGGCGATCGCGACCGATCGCTACGAGAGCGAGCTGGAGCGCTGGCGCAGCGAGCGCCTGGAGCGGCTGCGCGCGCCAGACGGTTGGCTCAGCTATACCGGCTCGGGCCGGCTGCGGCCGGGTGAGTACCGGGTCGGCGCGGCCGCCGACAACGATCTGGTGTTGTCCTCCGGTCCCGCACGCCTGGGTCTGTTGCGGTTCGAGCAGGACCAGGTGCCGCGCTTCAAACCTGATCCGAAGGCTGATGTACGCCTGCGCGACATCCGTGTAGTCAACGAGATCGAGTTGCGGCCCGAAGCCGTCGAGCGGCCCGGTGACCGGCTGGAGGTGGGCGATGGCCAGTTCTATCTGGTGCGTACCGGGCCGGTGACCGGCTGGCGTTTTCGCGATTCGCAGGCGCCGGCGCTGAAGCACATGCCGGACATCGACCATTTTCCGGTCGATGAGAGCTGGCGGATCAAGGCCGAGTGGCGCGCCTATCAACAGCCGCGAACGCTCACCTTGCTGACGTCGATCGGTACACCGCTCAGCGCGACGATCCCGGGCGAGGCCGTGTTCCGTCGCGATGGTCACGAATACCGCCTGATGCCGGTGACGATAGAAGGCGAGAAGCAGTTGTTCTTCCTGTTCGCCGATCGCACCAGCGGCAAGGAAACCTACGGCGGTGCGCGCTACCTGTTTGTCGATCCGCCACGCGATGGCCGTGTCGTGCTGGATTTCAACCGTGCCGAGAACCCGCCATGCGCGTTGACCTCGCACGTGGTGTGCCCGGTCGCACCGCCGCAGAACCGCCTGGATCTGACCGTGAATGCTGGCGAGAAAACCTTTTTGGCGATGCATTGAGGCGGCCATCGCCTCGTAGCGCCGAGCTCGCTAGGCTGGGGCTTTCCCCGGGACGTTCCCAGCCGAGCGAGCTCGGCTCTACCTGACGCGCCGTAGCGCGGTCACCGCAGCGACCCGTTCCCACGGAAACAGCGGTCCCGGATCACGCTTGCGCGGTACGCGCAGGGACCGATCGTCGCTGGCTGGTTCTTCGGTGGTGTCCAGATCCTCGTGTCCGGCGATGTCGCCCAGCGATGGCAACACCTGCGGCAACCACGCCAACAATACGAGCAGCGCCTCGATCTGCGCTTCGGAATAAGGCTCCTCCATCGACTGATGACGCGAGTCCAGCCAGTGTGGATAGCGGCCGCTGTTGACCAGCTCGATCCCGATCGAATGCGTGTTCTGCCCGCGCACGTGATGGGCGATGCGGTCCAGCGCAACGTATTGCTCGATGCGTCCGTCGCGGTCGATGTAGTAGTGCCCGCTGTTGCCGGTGCCGTTGTCGTAGAGCGCGCGTTCGCCGTACTCGCGTGCCATCGCCAGGTCCGGCAGCTCGGTGCAGTGGATCACCACCAGGGTGATATCCGAAAGCGGGCGCTGATCGAGGTTGCGCTCGTAGGGCAGGGGCGCGGGATGGATCAGGGGCGGCTGCGGGAGGGCTTGCGACATGCGCGGATGCTAGCATTCGCGCATGCCACTCGATCCTGAAAGCCCTCTCGCCAAACTGATGGCGACGCTGCCGCGCAGCGGCCGTGTCGAATGGATTGGCGTACGTCCCGCGCGCGATCTGCCGATGCGGCCACTTGATGCGGTGCAGGCCACCGCCGAGGGCGGTCTGGAGGGCGATCGCTACAAGAGTGCCAGCGGCGCGCGCGGCGTCACGCTGATCCAGGCCGAGCACCTGCCGGTGATCGCGGCGCTGTCCGGACATGCCGAGGTGCTGCCGGCGCTGCTGCGCCGCAACCTGGTGGTGGCCGGAATCCCGCTGGTCGCCCTGCAGGGCCGCCGCTTCCGCATCGGCGAGGTCGAGCTGGAAGGCATCGAGCCGTGCGATCCATGTTCGCGCATGGAACAGGCGCTCGGCGCCGGCGGCTACAACGCGATGCGCGGCCACGGTGGACTGTGCGCACGCATCATCAACAGCGGCACATTGCGTGTCGGCGATACGGTGGAGGCATTGTGAGTCGAGGTCACTGCATTCTTTCGCACGGGTTCGAGAGTGGGCCGGATGCGATCAAGGTGACTGCGCTGGCCGAGGTCGCCGAACGCCTGGGCTGGAGCCACGAGCGCCCTGATTACACCGATCTCGACGCGCGCCGCGAGATCAGCCCGGTTGGCGACGTGCCAGGGCGGTTGCAGCGGCTGCTCGAGCTGGCGCAGGCAGCGGCCACGAACGGGCCGGTGGTGCTGGCCGGTTCCAGCCTCGGTTCCTACATCTCCGCACAGGTGTCGCTGCAGGTGCCCACGCGCGGGCTGTTCCTGATGGTGCCGCCGACCAGGATGGGGCCGTTGCCGCCGCTGGATGGCGCGCGCGTGCCGACCTCGGTGGTGCATGCCTGGCACGACGAACTGATTCCTGCAGCCGAGGTGATCGCCTGGGCGCAGGCGCGCTCGGCACGGCTGCTGCTGGTGGATGACAGCCACCGGTTGGCGGCGCATGTCGAAACCTCGGCGCAGGCCTTCGCCGAACTATTGGAGTCGTTATGAACGAGAAAATGGACATCCGACTGCGTGCCGAGCGCCCTGGGGACGCAGCGGCGATCGAGGCCGTGACCCTGGTCGCCTTCATGCACGCCGAGTACACCAGCCATACCGAGCAGGACATCATCGCTGCGCTGCGTGCCGATGGTGCGCTGACAGTGTCATTGGTCGCCGAACATGATGGCTACGTGGTCGGTCACACCGCCGTTTCGCCGGTGACGATTTCCGATGGCGCGAAAGGTTGGTATGGGCTGGGGCCGGTCTCGGTCGGTCCGGGTCACCAGCGCAACGGCATCGGCTCGCGGCTGGTGCAGGCGGCGCTCGATCAGCTGCGCGAACAGGGCGCGAGCGGCTGCGTGGTGCTGGGCGAGCCGGCGTTCTATGGACGTTTCGGCTTTGCGGCAGAGCCCGGCCTGATCCTGCAGGGTGTGCCGCCTGAGTACTTCCAGGCGATTGCTTTTGGCGACCGTCTGCCGCCGATGGGCGAGGTCGAGTACCACCCTGCGTTCGGCGTATCGGGCTGAATCCGGGCTGCCGGCGCACTGGCAATGCCGGCCCCGATGGCCCACCATCTGCGCCCCTGGATGCGACAGGGCTTACCGCCCGTCGCTGCTCCTTTCTATCCTGCGCGGCGCCGTCACGGCACAGCCGCCTCCTGTCGACGATGCTGCCCACGTGAAATTCTTCGCTTCCTGCGCCAAAGGCCTGGAATACCTGCTGGCTGACGAGCTGCTCGCGCTCGGGGTCGCCAAGGCCACCGCCACCATTGCCGGCGTCAACGTCGAAGGTGAACTGCGCGATGCGCAGCGGGCGGTGTTGTGGTCGCGGCTGGTCAGTCGTGTCCTGTGGCCGATTGACGAGTTCGACTGCCCCGACGAGGGCGCACTGTACGCCGGTGTCGCTGCGTTGCCGTGGCAGGAGCATCTGGCCACCGGGCACACGCTGGCGGTGGACGCGCATGTCTCCGGCACCGCGATCACCCACGCGCGCTTCGCTGCGCAGCGGGTCAAGGACGCGGTGGTCGATACGTTGCGCGACCAGGGCCAGGCACGGCCGTCGGTGGATGTGGATCAGCCCGACCTGCGCCTGAACCTGTCACTGCGCAAGGGCCGGGCGACGCTGTCGATCGACCTCGGCGGCGGCCCGCTGCACCGGCGCGGCTGGCGCATGGCACCGCACGAGGCGCCATTGAAGGAAAACCTCGCCGCCGCCGTGCTGCTGCGCGCCGGCTGGCCGCAGCTGTACGCAAACGGTGGTGGCCTGCTCGACCCGATGTGTGGCAGCGGCACGCTGCTGATCGAAGGCGCGCTGATGGCGGCGGACGTCGCCCCGGGCCTGCAGCGCTATGCCGATCCGTGGTCGTTGGCCGGCGCTTCGCCGGCCGAGCGGCCGGTGCTGACGCCGACGCGCTGGCGCGGTTTCGATGTCGCCACCTGGAAGGAGCTGGTCGCCGAGGCGCAGGCACGTGCTGGCGCCGGGCTGGCGAGCTTGCGGCAGGCGGTGCATGGCAGTGATCTGGATCCGCGTGCGGTCGATGCCGCGCGCGCCAATGCCCGCAGCGCGGGCGTCGAGCAGGCGATCAGTTTCGCCGTGGCCGATATCGCACAGTTGCCGGTGCCGCCGGAAGCGAGCGGCGTGGTGGTGTGCAATCCGCCCTATGACGAGCGTCTGGCCGCCGACGCGGCGCTGTACCGGCAGATGGGCAGCGCGTTGCAACGCGCAGTACCGGCGTGGCGCGCCTGCCTGCTGTGTGGCAACGCCGATCTGGCGTTCGCCACCGGCCTGCGTGCCGGCAAGAAGTACCAGCTGTTCAACGGTGCGCTGGAGTGCACGTTGATCATCTGCGATCCGATCGCGATACCGCGTCGTGAGACGATCGAGCCGCGCGAGCTCAGCGACGGCGCGCAGATGGTTGCCAATCGCCTGCGCAAGAACCTGCAGAAGCTGAAGAAGTGGCGGGCGCGCGACGGCGTGGAGTGCTACCGCGCCTATGACGCGGATCTGCCCGAATATTCAGCCGCCATCGACGTCTACCAGGAGGCCGATGGCGAGCGCCGGTTGTTCCTGCATGTGCAGGAATACGCCGCGCCGGCGACGATCCCCGAGGCCGACGTGCGCCGTCGCTTCGGCGATCTGCTCGCCGCGGCGCGCGAGGTGTTCCAGGTGCCGAAGGAGCAGGTGGCGACCAAGTCGCGCGCTCGCGGCAAGGGTGGCAGTAAATACGGCCGCTTCGACCAGCGTGGCGAGAGCTTCCACGTGCGCGAACACGGCGCGCTGCTGCAAGTGAACGTGTTCGACTATCTCGACACCGGCCTGTTCCTCGACCATCGCCCTCTGCGCGGCATGATGGCGGCGCAGGCCAAGGGCCGGCGCTTCCTCAACCTGTTTGGTTACACCGGCGTGGCCAGCGTGGAGGCGGCGGTAGCGGGTGCGGCGTCCACCACCACGGTCGATCTGTCCGGCACCTATCTGCAATGGTGCGCCGACAACCTCGCGCTCAACGGGCTCGGGGGCGCGAAGCACACGCTGGTACAGGCCGATGCGCTGTCTTGGCTGGAAGCCGAGCGCAGCCAGTACGACGTGATCTTCTGTGATCCGCCGACGTTCTCGAACTCCGCACGCGCCGACGACTTCGATCTGCAACGCGAGCAGGTGCGGTTGCTGCGTGCGGCGGTCGCACGCCTGACGCAGGGCGGGGTGCTGTATTTCTCCAACAACTTCCGGCGCTTCAAGCTGGAAGAGAACGCGATCGCCGAGTTCGCGCAGTGCGAGGAGATCAGCGCGAAGACCATCGACCCGGACTTCGAGCGCAACGCCCGCATCCACCGTGCCTGGCGGTTGACCCGCGCGTAACTGCACTTCGTAGGAGCGGCTTCAGCCGCGAGAGGCTTTACCGAGAAAGCCCATCGCGGCTAAAGCCGCTCCTACAGTGTTTTTCTGCGCGGAAGGCCCAGCCGAGCAAGCTCGGCTCTACGATGGGTTACGGTGCCGGCGGCAGGGTTCCCGCGGCGCGATGCCCGCTCATCTCCTGACCGGCATCCGGCGCGAACTTGACGTGCCAGCGCAGCGAGCTGAAGGAAATCACCGTGATCGCCAGGAACGCGATCGAGAAGTCGTGCAACTGCGGCTCGGCATGGCCGGCCACGGTCATCGAGGCGTTCAAGAACAGCGCGCCGGCACACACGCCGACCGACAGCATCAACTGCTGCAAGGTGCTGTACAGGCTGCTCGCCGCGCTCATGCGTGCGCTGGGCACGTGTTCGTAGGCGATGGTGTTGTACGCGGCGAACTGGAACGACATGAACGCGCCGCAGCATGACAGCAGCCCGAACATCAACACGGGCGACCAGCCCGGCTGGAAGAACACGCACACCAGATAGCCGAGGCTGGCGAACACGCCATTGCCGATCAGCGCATTGCGATAGCCATAGCGGCGCAGCAGGCGTGGGGTCAGCACGCGCATCACGATCGCGCCGAGCGCGGTCGCCATCACCAACTGGCCACTCTGCGCCGCGGTATAGCCGAAGCCGATCTGGAACAGCAGCGGCAGCAGGAACGGATGTGCGCCCTGGGTGACGCGCATGAGCGAGCCGCCGATCACGGACAGCCGGAACGAATCGATCTTCAGCAGCGACAGGTCCAGCAGGGGCGCGGGATGGCGGCGCGCGTGCCACAGGTAGCCGATCGCAGCGGCAGCTCCGGTCGCGACCAGTAGCACGGCATGGATCAGACCATCGCGCTGGCTGACCATCTCCAGTCCGAACAGCCCGCAGCCCAGCGCGATGCCGCACAGCGCGAAGCCGGCGAAGTCGAACCGGACCGGCGCCGATTCGGTCGGGATCTCGGGAATGAAGCGCCGCACCAGGAAGAACCCGGCGATGCCGATCGGCACGTTGATGTAGAAGATCCAGCGCCAGTCGAGGTAGGTCACGAACAGGCCGCCGAGCGGCGGGCCGAGCATCGGGCCGACGAACGCCGGCACCAGCGTCCACGCCATCGCCGAGATCAGATGGCGGCGCTCGACGCTGCGCAGCAGGATCAGCCGCCCGAGCGGGGCCATCATCGCGCCGCCCGCGCCCTGCACGAAGCGCGCGATCACCATGGTCGGCAGATTGGTCGCCAGCGAGCACAGGATCGAGCCGCCGATGAACATCCAGATCGAGGCGCAGTAGACCCGGCGCAGCCCAAAACGGTCGGCGATCGCGCCGCTGGCCGGGATGCCGATCGCCAGCGCCAGCAGGTAGCTGGTCAGCGCGATGCTCATCGCCGGTGCGGCGACATTGAAATCGCGTGCCAGCGTCGGCAGCGCGGTCGCCAATACCGTGGCGTCGAGCTGCTCCATGAAGATGGCGCAGGCCAGGATCAGCGAAATCAGGCGGTAATCGGGATAGCGCGGTGTAGCGGCTGCAGGCGTGGACTCGCTGGACAACTTTCCGGTCTCGGTTCCAGGCTGGCGGGCATCGCGAGGGTGGGTCGCGGAAGCCGGCGTGGCCGGCTGCCAGCCCGCGTCGCACGGGCTTGTGCGGCGCAGCACCGACATTATTCGCCCGTTGAGGGGCGGGGGCAAGGCGGTGCCCGTCAGGAAGCTCCTTTCTGGTGCGCGGGAGATGCGCGCAAAGCGCTGAGGGCGCGCCTAGGATGTCCCACGGCGACCGTCCCGCGTGTGGGAACGGCATTTGTGGGAGCGACTTCAGTCGCGACGGGCCTTATCGGTAAGGCCTGTCGCGACTGAAGTCGCTCCCACAAAAAGCGCGGCTTCGGTGAAGGGGGCGGAAGTCATGGGCATCCGCGTTTAGAACGCCCGGGAATGAGACATCAGCCCAGCCAAACCGACACGGCATGCAACCCCACACCGACCAGTCCACCCACCAGCGTGCCGTTGAAACGGATGTACTGCAGATCGCGGCCGACGCTCAGCTCCAGCAGATCGACCAGATGGCGCTCGTCCCAGCCCTTCATCGTGCCGGCGATGTGCTCGGTCACCGAGGCGCGCAGCCGCTCGGTAAGCCGGCCGGCCGCATCGAGCATGTGCTGGTTGAGGGCTTCACGCAGCGCCGGGTCTTCCTCAAGTGAGCGCCCCAGCCCGTGCAACGAGCGCTCCAGGTGCGCGGCGATCGCCGAGTCCTCACCAGTCAGGTCGTGGCGCAGCGCCTGATGGATCTGCGCCCACAGCGCCTGCACATAATCCTGCAGGGCAGGGTGCTCGATCGCGCGCTGCTTGAGCTGCTCGACGCGCTCGGCCATCGCCGGATCCTCGCGCAGCCGCTCGATGTAGCCGCGCAGCCAGGTCTCATAGTCCTGCCGCAACGGATGCGTTGGCGTGGACAGGATGCTTTGCAATTCCTCGATCGCGGCGCGCGCCAGCCGATCGGCCAGCTTGTCGCCGATTTCATCGACCGGCGTCACCCAGTTCACCGTACCGACCAGCTTGGGCCACTCGCGGCGGGCGTAACGCACGATCAGGTCCGAAGCCCAGGCCTTGACCTTCTCCTCGTCCAGCCATTGCCCGAGCTTCTCCAGTGCCTCGTCGAACAGATGCTGATGACGATCATCGGTGGTCAACAGTGACAACACCTCGCCGGCAGTGGCGGCGGCGTTCCATTGCTTGAGGCGCTCGACCACGAAGCGCTGGATCGCCTGGCGCACCGCGGCTTCATCGAGCAGATTCAACGCCTGCTGCATCCAGCCACGCGCCATCTGCGCCAGCATCCGCGATTGCGCCGGCTGAGCAAGCCATTGGCCGAGCCGACGCGCGGGATCGAACACCTGCAACTTCTGCAGCAGCGTGTCAGGCGCGAGGAAGTGGTCGCGCACGAACACCGCCAGCCCATCGGCAAGTCGATCGCGGCCGCGCGGCAGGATCGCGGTATGCGGGATCGGCAGGCCGAGCGGCCGCCGGAACAGCGCGACCACCGCGAACCAGTCGGCCAGCGCGCCGACTGCGGCGGCCTCGCAGAACGCAGCGACCCAGGCCCAGGCACCTTGCTGGCCCATCACATGGCTGAGCAGGAAGCCGCCCAGCATCGCCAGCAGCAACAGCAGGGCCAGGGCCTTCATCCGTCGCAACTGGCGACGGCGCGGATCGGTGGCGGAGGTAGTGCGGGCATCCATGGGCCTAGGTTACATAACCTTGTGGATGCGGCCGGTTGCGATTGGGGAAGCCTTCGGTCGGCGAGAGGGCCGCCACGCAGAGCCGATGGTCAAGTCATGCCCCGTTATCGAAGGCGCGGACTTCCCGGGAATCCCTCAAATCGTCTTGCCGGTGCAGGTGAGGGGCTTTCCGGTCGTCATACCCACACAGGCGAGGGCTTTCCCGAAGATCTCTCAGATCGTCATCCCCGCGCAGGCGAGGGGGCTTTCACGATGATCTTTCAAATCGTCATCCCCGCGAAAGCGGGGATCCAGGGACTTTCGAGCAGGTCGCGACCGATCTGATCCACCGGGATTCGACAAGCGGAACCCGCCGTCGCGGCGACAAAATCGCAGGCGCTGGGTCCCCGCCTGCGCGGGGACGACGAGCAAAAGCAATCAGCCGCCACGCAAGCGCTGCAACTGCTCCTGCAACGTGACGACCTGCCCGCGCAAACGCTCGTTCTCGCGCTCCAGCTCGTCAACGCGACGCCGCAATGCCTTGGCATCCATCGGCGCCTCCTCGCCCTCCGCACCTTCGCCTTCTGCCTTCGGTCGGCGCTTCGAATCGCGCACCCGCTTGGCGGCCTGCTTCAGTTCGGCCTTGCCAGCCATTGCAGCGGCACGCTGCTCGTCCTCGGACAGCGTGGCGACCGCAGCAGCAGCGCTGATCGAGATATCGCCGGACTTCACCGCCTCGATCACCTCGGGCGCAGCCTGCGTATGGATGCGCTCGATCATCACCACCTGGCTGTTGCTCAGGCGCGCCTCGCGGGCGAGTTCGGCGCGGCTCACCGGCGGAGCGTCATCCCACGGCGGCAGGTCATCGGCCGGAGCTGGTTCGGTCGCCTGCACTTCCACATCGGCCTGCACCTGCTGCGTGGCGCGCACGGCAGCCAGCTCGGCCTCGCGCACCTCACGCTGACGCTTGGCCAGGATCTCGCGCTTGCGCAGCGCCAGCACGCCACGCTGGAAGTCCGACACGCTGCGTCGGCCCAGATGCTGCTCGATCATCCACAGGTGCACATCTTCCATCGACTGGAAGCGCGGGTTCTGCACCGTATTGAACGGGATATCGTGCTTGCGGCAGATGCCGAAGCGGTTGTGGCCGTCGACGAGGACGTCGCCCCACAACACCAGCGCGTCGCGGCAACCCTCCGCGAGCAGGCTGCGTTCCAGCGCCTCGTGTTCATCGGGGGTGAGCGGATCGATGTAGGCCTTGAGTTCTTCGTTTACGACGATGTCCATGGAGTACTGCGAAAAAGCGGGCGCGCATTGTAGAGCGCCGGCGGACGAGTAGCGACTATCGTCGGTATCAGCCCAGCGGCGGCAGTCCTGGGGTTCCAGGGATCTCGGTCAAGCCGGCAGATGCGTGCCCGGGTTCGATCGCCCTAAGCTTGCCACTCGCGAAAAATCACGCAGACGTCAGTCTTGTCGAGCATCGCGAACTCTCGGGAGCCCCAAGGCCTGAGTGAGACAGCGCTGGAGTTTGGATGCAGCAGATGCGGTGCGCGTGCAGACATCTCAGCGAATAGTTCGTCGACGTTATCCGTGTCGATCCCCAGCTCAGGGCGATCCTTTGCAGCGAACTCGGGACTCTGGACGATGTAGGCCTTCGCTCCATCACGTCCAATGACCGCCATGTCAGAATCCTGGTAGAGGACGCTGAAACCAAGGCCATCTACAAAGAAGTCCAGGCCATCTTGCAGGTGATCGTAGAAGATCTTCGGGATGAGATTTTGAAGCATGTGGAACCTCCTTGAATCGGGTCGAAATGCCCGAGGCTTTAATCAGGTTGTGCCATGGAATGGCGTTGTCATGAACGAGCCGCAAGCCATCATTTCATAGGTTGACGGATGATGGTTTTCCATTTGTTTGGAGCGGCGCGACGCGTATCGCTCAGATAAATTTCGTGGTGCTTTCCCGCAAGGGCGGAGCGCGCATCGATGAAATCATGAACTCGCTTGATGGTCGGGCCTTCTTCACTGAATGGCCCGACATGAAGGATCTGGGCGCATGGTCCTTCAGTGAAGTTCTCCAGCCTGAGCGCGTTCAGCTGAGGAAGCGCCTTCTTTCTCTTCACTTCCGCAATGGCCGCCTGAATAACAGCTTCCTCCACGAAACGGGGCGGCCAATACGTGAACCCCGCTGTGTCGCGAGGTGGCTTCAGCTTGGATGAGCGGTTAACCGCCGTCCGGCTCAGGTCCGTCGGCATCTGCCCATGCGATTTCCGCCCGTTGCTGATCCGACAGTGGCAGCGTCGATCCTTGCGCGACGGTAAGAACGGTGCCGCTCATGCGTGCATCCGCAAAAATGCATTGATCGAAGGAGGACTGGCGAAGGTCCGCCCCACTTAGGTCGGCAGCCTGAAATGACGTTTTGGAGAAATACGATGCCCGAAGGTCGCTGCGCGCGAGTAGAGCTGATGAAAAATCCACGCCAATAAAATCGTTCCAGCAGAGATTGGATTCCGATAGATCGGTATTCTGGAACGAGACGTTGTTGATCTCCGAACGGCCAAAGAACGTGCGTGGCAGCGTCAGGTTACTGAAGTCATCTCCATCCATCGCCATCCGAAAGAAGTTGACACCCAGCGGCTCTTCATCATCGTACTGCGGAAGATGATCCGGAATGGGCGGGATCTCGCCAGCTTCCAGGTAATCTGGCTGTAACTGCAAGCAGGAAATTTCGTAGCTTTGTCGAGCTGTCATAAGTCCCCGATGGTGGCTAAAGCCTGAATCAATCCGGGCCATGAAGTGGGTTCTGGCTGAATTACTTGTTAGGCGTCATGGTGAGGAGTTCCATGCATAACCTCTTGATATATCTCTGCCAAACGCTCATGCGTGATGCCATTACGTTGCTCAATGTACAGAGGGTGATCCGAGCGCGAAAACTCGATGTAGGGTCGGATACCTTTATCACGCAGATGCATTACGACATGGTGATTGAACGTCTCTGGATAGCAAGGAAGGGCAGTCCCGAGGTAGCCCGGGAAAGGGCCGATATGGGATCGCTCTTGCAGGTTATAGGCCTCGATCCACTTGTCAAAATTTGCATGGCTAATATCTACCCAAACACCCCAAACAAAAGGATCTGATTCGTCATCAACGGCAATTTCAAGGCAGCCACGTACAAGGAAACGCTCTCCATCAACAACGCAATCGTCACTACCCAAGTCCACTCGGCTTGCACGATCCGATTCGGGAATCCACTGGGCAATTGCGGGCATGTCGGCGCCGAAAGTGGGTATGCCCTCGTGCATCCCACCGCAGGAGCTACATTGGAAACGGAATGCCATATTATGTTGCCTATTCATAGAATAATATCGAGCCAAGAAGCGGCTTCGGCTTCAATAAATTGTTAGGTGCTATCCGATTCGGCCGATTTGCGGTGAAAAGCGGTAGCTACCCAGCCAACCCCAAACAGAATGAGAGAGGGGCCTATACCAAGAGAAAGGAAGCCTCCGGTGTACTCAGGCTGCCGATCCACGAAGGTGTTGTAAAGGACCCAGCCGACAATGGCTAAGCCAACGCCGACGCATAGCAATCCAAACAGGGCCTGCGGTATGCCCATGAGCAGGCCGACCATACGTAGCACGCGGTTGGATGAATCGGAGTTGCGGAACTCTCCTGCCAAGTCGAACCAGTAAAGGATGGACAGGACGAGTCCGATTGGGATGCCCAACCCAAACCATCCGCTAAGCCAGAGCAAGGGGATGGACGAAGAAAAAACCGCCAGCGATAGGATGAGTTTGCGCGCAGTTTTTGACATGGGGGTCGAATGCCGGAGTTAAATCGTGTTGCGATAGCAACGTCGGCTTGAATGAATTGTTAGGTCTCAATTCGGTCGACCGACTGCAAGCCATATGATCCAGACCCCAATGCCAAGCCAAACCAGAGATCCGAATGTAGCACCAACTCTGCTGGCTCGTGGGCCACTGCCGCCGAACCATCGTGGGCGTAATAGCCAGTGCTCTAAAAGGTTGGGACGGAAGATTGCAGCCCAGATTGTGACGCCTGCATTGGCGATGAGAAAGACGCCGAAAAGTAGCTCAATTTCTGGCGGTGCTTTCATTGAGGCCTAATTACTATTGGATCGCTAAAAGCGGCGTTGCGCCGATTATAGGTTGTCAGACTGGAGTTGGGAATGGGCTGTATGCCTTTCCGGATTAATGGCTTGAGGGGTTTTTCATGAGTCTTGCCTTCTCGAATATCTCCGCGCTAGGCCGTATGTGTGAGGGCATATGTATTACGCCTGCGAATTCGTGGGTGTAACGGTTCGGTGGACGTTCCGCACTCATGGTGGGCGAGGAGACTCCAATTGCAAGGAAATACAGCGTCATCGGATGCCTCATCCAACCTGTCGCAACACCCGCGCAAGAATCTCGAACATCTCCGTGATCTGTCCTTCCTCCACGATCAACGGCGGCGACAGCGCAATCACATCGCCGGTCGCACGCACCAGCAGGTTGCCTTCGTGGAAGCAGCGTTCGAATACCTCGTAGCCGCACGCGCCGGGTGCGCCTTCGCGTGGCGCCAGTTCGATCGCGCCGACCAGACCGAAGTTGCGGATGTCGATTACGTTCGGTGCGTCCTTCAGTGCATGGATCGCCTGTTCGAAGTGGTCGCCCAGTTCGATTGCTTTTTCGAACAGTCCTTCCTCGGCATAGGTGTCCAGCGTGGCGAGGGCGGCGGCGCAGGCGAGTGGGTGGCCGGAGTAGGTGTAGCCGTGGAAGAAGTCGATGACGTTGTCGGGGCCGTGGGTGAAGGCTTCGTGCACCTTGCTGGCGACAAATACGGCGCCCATCGGCACGGTGCCGTTGGTCAGGCCTTTGGCGGTCGTCATCAGGTCCGGGGTTACGCCGAAGCGTTGCGCAGCGAACGCCTTGCCGACGCGGCCGAAGCCGGTGATGACTTCGTCGAATACCAGCAGGATGCCGTGGCGGTCGCAGATTTCGCGCAGGCGTCGTAGATAGCCTTCCGGCGGCAGTACTACGCCGGCGGAGCCTGAGATCGGTTCGACAAACACGGCGGCGATGGTGGAGGCGTCGTGCAGGGCGATCAGTCGTTCCAGATCCTCGGCCAGTTCCAGGCCGTGGGCGGGCAGGCCGCGCGAGAACGCGTTGCGGCCGATGTCCAGGGTGTGGCGCAGGTAATCGGTGCCCGCCAGCAGTGGGCCGAACCATTTACGGTTGTTCGGCAGGCCGCCGATCGACATGCCGCCGAAACCGACGCCGTGGTAAGCCTTTTCGCGGCCGATGAAGCGGGTGCGTTGGCCCTCGCCGCGCAGGCGGTGGTAGGCGAGGGCCATCTTCATGGCGCTGTCCACTGCCTCGGAGCCGGAGTTGGTGAAGAAGATATGGTCCAAGCCCGGCGGGGCGATCGCCTTGAGTCGCTCTGCCAGTACGAACGGCAGCGGTGAGCCCATCTGGAAGGTCGGGGCGAAGTCGAGCGTTGCTACCTGTCGTGCCACGGCTTCGACGATGCGCGGGCGGGCGTGACCGGCGTTGCAGCACCACAGGCCGGCGGTGCCGTCGAGGATCTGGCGTCCGTCCACGCTGCGGTAGTGCATGCCCGAAGCCGAGGCCAGCAGGCGCGGGTGCGCCTTGAACTGGGCGTTGGCGGTGAACGGCATCCAGAACGCGTCCAACGAGGCTGGCGGTTGCTGCGCCGGGTCGGCGTGGCCGGCGGGGGCCGCCAGGGAGGACGGGGAATCGCTGCTCATGTCGCGCTCCGGTCAGGTTGTTGAAAAAACTTTACATCAGCTTTGGGGGTTTGTAGGAGCGGGGGGGGGGGGGGGGGGGGGGGGGGGGGGGGGGGGGGGGGGGGGGGGGGGGGAGGAGGT
>NZ_JBYSVX010000014.1:93142-108422 GCF_058986605.1 Pseudomonas sp. GW821-FHT07E12
GGCTTCAGCCGCGATGAGGCTTTATCGGGGAAGCCTCTTCGCGGCTGAAGCCGCTCCTACGAGGGCGGATGATGGCCGTGATTGACCCGTGGGGGCGCCCATGTAAAGTATCCGCAACACGTCTCGGGCCCTTGTAGCAATGGATATCGGCGCACGCCTGCAATTGGTGCGGAGGTCGCATGGGCTCAGCCAGCGCGAGCTCGCCAAGCGCGTGGGCGTTACCAACTCGACGATCTCGTTGATCGAGCAGAACAAGGTCAGTCCATCGGTCAGCTCGTTGAAGAAGGTGCTGGATGGCATTCCGATTTCGTTGGCTGACTTCTTCACCCGCGACCTACAGATCGGTCCGCCCGACGCGCCGTTCTACAGCGCCGATGAGCTGCCCGACGTGGGCAGTGATGGCATCCATTATTTCCTGGTCGGCAAGCATCGGCCGCAGCGGCAGATGTGCATCCTGCGCGAGGTGATGCCGCCCGGCAGCGACACCGGCGAGAGCATGCTGCGCCACGATGGCGAGGAGGGTGGAGTGATCGTCACCGGCTCGGTCGAGGTGACGGTGGGTGGGCAGGTGCGGGTGCTGCAGGCGGGCGAAGGCTATTACTTCGAGAGCCGGGTGCCGCATCGTTTTCGTAATGTCGGTGATGACGATGCGGTGATCGTCAGTGCCAATACGCCTGCGACTTTCTAGGGCATCTTCCCTCGGGCGAGGGCAGGCCGGACCCGTTGCAGTTGCACAACGCGGGAGCTTCGCCCCGAACCCTCATCCGGCGCTTTGCGCCACCTTCCCCCGTGAACGGGAGAAGGGAACAACAGGAGCCTGACGCGATGACGACTTCAGCAGCACGCGAACACTGGCAGGCGATGGCCGATGGGCTCTCCCTGAGAACGCAGGCCTTCATCGACGGGCGCTACGTCGATGCCGCAGATGGTGGCACCTTCGAATGCATCAGTCCGATCGATGGGCGCGTGCTGGGTCACGTCGCTGCCGGCAGCGCACTCGATATCGATCGTGCAGTGGCGGCAGCGCGGCGCAGTTTCGAGGCCGGAAGCTGGTCCGAGGCCAAGCCGGTGCATCGCAAGAGAGTGCTGCTGAAACTGGCGCAACTGGTCGAGCAACACGCCGACGAGCTGGCGTTGCTGGAGTCGCTCGACATGGGCAAGCCGGTGCGCGATGCGCGCGCGGTGGACCTGGCCGCGACGATCCGCTGCCTGAGCTGGACTGCCGAGGCGCTGGACAAGGTCTACGGTGAAATCGCCCCGACGGGGCCTGATGAGCTGGGCCTGATCAGCCGCGAACCGCTCGGCGTGATCGGTGCGATCGTGCCGTGGAATTTCCCGCTGCTGATGGCGTCGTGGAAGATTGCGCCGGCGTTGGCGATGGGCAACTCGGTGGTGCTCAAGCCTTCCGAAAAATCGCCGTTGAGCGTGCTGCGGCTGGCCGAACTGGTCGCCGAAGCCGGTGTGCCGGACGGCGTGTTCAACGTGGTTCCGGGTACCGGTCAGGGCGCCGGCGAGCCGTTGGCGCTGCACATGGACGTGGATGGACTGGTGTTCACCGGCTCCACCGCGGTCGGGCGCCGGCTGCTGCAATACGCCGGTCAGTCGAACATGAAACGCGCTTACATGGAGTGCGGCGGCAAGAGTCCGAACATCGTGTTTGCCGACGCGCCGGATCTGGACGCAGCCGCCGAAGCCGCAGCCGGCGGCATCTTCTACAACCAGGGCGAAGTCTGCACCGCCGCGTCGCGGTTGCTGGTGGAGCGTTCGATCAAGGACGCATTCGTCGAGAAGGTGGTCGCCGCCGGACGCAAGATGCAGCCGCGTCACCCGTTCGATGATGACGCGGCCATGGGCGCGATGGTCGACGAGGCGCAGACCCGGCGCGTGCTCGATTACATCGCCAAGGGCAGCGAGGAGGGCGGGCGGCTGGTGCTCGGCGGGCAGCGTGCGGAGGTCGTGGCCGGCGGCTGTTATGTCGAGCCGACCGTGTTCGATGAAGTCGCGCACGAGCACACCATTTCGCGCGAGGAAATCTTCGGGCCGGTACTGTCGGTGATCGCTTTCGATGACGAGTCGCAGGCGCTGCGGATGGCCAACGACACGCAGTATGGATTGGCGGCAGGCGTCTGGACCCGTGATATCTCGAAGGCACATCGGGTCGCGCGCAAGCTGCGTGCCGGTAGCGTCTGGGTCAATTACTGGGATGGCGGCGACATGACCGCGCCGTTCGGCGGTTACAAGCAGTCCGGCAATGGGCGCGACAAATCACTGCACGCGTTCGACAAGTACACCGAGATGAAAGCGACCTGGATCAATCTGAAGGATTGATCACTGCGGGGGCTCTGGGGAGCCGGAGAACGGAGAGCATCATTCCCGCCTGCGCGGGAATGACAAGCGGGTGGGTTGCTTGTCCATAGTTCCCGAGATGATTCACATTTTGATAACGAGTCTCGTTTTCAGTAGAATCCCGCCTCCTGCACCCCTCCCCGCATAGACGCCAAGAGGCCCGCCTCCCCGCGAGCGCATGCATGCGCCCGTGACGTTTTCTGCTGCCGATTTCTGGACCCCATGACCCGTCTGCCCACTCCGTTCCGCCTTCTTCCTCTGTGCTCGCTGTGCCTGCTGGCACCGCCGGTGTTCGCTCAGCAGGCTGCTTCCGCCGATGATGAGAACCTCAAGCTGCTCGATACGGTGTCGGTGACTACTGCGCGTGCGCAGGGGTTGAATCCGCAGACCGTCGAGGCGGGCACGTTCCGCGGCGCCAACATCCTCGATGTGCCCTCCACGGTGAACGTGATCACGCGCCAGGCGCTTGATCTGCAGGCGACCTCCGGTCTGTACGACGCGGTGCGCAACACCGCCGGCGTGACCCGTCAGCAGAACGGTGGCGATACCTGGGACCAGATCGTGATCCGTGGCATCGCGGTCGAGAACCGCACCAACTATCGCCTCAATGGCTCGCTGCCGATCATGAACTTCTCGCAGGTGCCGATGGAGGACAAGGAGCGTGTGGAGGTGTTGAAGGGCGCGTCGGCGCTGTATTACGGCTTTACTTCGCCGGCCGGCGTGGTCAACTTCGTGACCAAGCGCGCCGGCGTCGATCCGGTGACCCAGGTCGGTCTGACACTGGACCAGTACGGCACCGCCGTGGCCAATGTCGACGTGGGTCGCCGTCTGGGTGCGGAAGATCAGTTCGGCGTGCGCGTCAACGCCGCCGGTGGTGTGCTCGGTTCCTATCTGGATGGCGTCGGTGACGGCAACCGTCGTTTCCTCTCGGCCGCACTGGACTGGCGGGTCAACGACCGGCTGCTGCTGAAGGCCGATCTGGAATACGACCACCGCCGCGTCGCGGCCGAACAAGCGGCGGTGGCGCTGCCGTCCGCCGTCAATGGCGTGATCACGCTGCCGCATCCGGTCGATCCGACCAAGCTGGTGGGCCCGGACTGGGCGGCTTTCGAGGCGACCACCCGCAACGCATTGCTGCGCGCCGACTACGCGCTGACCGATGGCTGGGCACTGACCGTGGAAGCCGGTCATTCGGATATGGCGCGTGACCGCCGGCTGGCGATCTTCCGCTTCAATAACGCAGCCTCGGTTGCCACCGGGGCCGGTTCGATCCGCGGCAACATGCAACATCACGTGGTGGATTCGGAGATGGGGCGTGTCGAACTGTTCGGCAGTTTCGCCACCGGGGTGGTGGAGCACGAGTTGACCGTCGGCGCCAGCCGTACCGACAAGGGCCAGGACGCCATCTACCAGCGCAACTACACGGTCTCCTCGCAGAACCTGTACGACCCGGTCGACATCACCAGCGTGAGCTACGGCGCCTATCCCAGCTCTCCGACCACGGCTGCACTGAGCACCCGCGATGTAGGTCTGTACGTGATCGACCGGATGAAGTTCGGGCCGAAGTGGCAGTTGATCGTGGGCGGTCGCTATTCGGATTACCGCAGTGATCAGGGCACCTCGCACTACACGGCGAGCAAGACCACGCCGACGCTGGCGGGCATCTACAAGCTGACCGACAACCTGTCGCTGTACACGTCCTACGCCGAGGGCCTGGAGGAAGGCGAGGCCGCACCCACCGGCACCGAGAACGAGAACACCCGCATGCCGCCGGGCGTGAGCAAGCAGAAGGAGCTGGGTGTGCGCTGGCAGGCGCCCAACGGCACGCTGCTGTCGGCGGCGTTGTTCGACATCAAGCGTCCGGGCTACTACACCAATTCCGCCAATGTGTTCACCGCCGATGGCGAGCAGCGCTACACCGGTCTGGAACTGTCCGCGCAGGGGCAGCTGACCCGTCAGCTTGGCTGGCAGGCGTCGGGGCAATGGCTGGATCCGCGCTTCGAAAACATCGACGAGGACTACAACGGCAAGCTGCCGGAGAATGCCGCCAAGCACACCGGCAGTCTGTTCATGACGTACGCGTTCGAGCGTCTGGATGGTTTCTCGGTCAATGCCGGCGCCTACTACACCGGCCGTCGTCCGGTGAATGACCTCGATCAGGCCTGGTTGGGCGACACCACGATCTTCGCCGCTGGTGCACGCTACGCCACGCCGTTGTTCGGCAAGCGCACGATCTGGCAGATCAACGTCGAGAACCTGGCCAACAAGCAGTATTGGGCCGCCGCGGGCACGCGCCTGGCTGCTGGCGCACCGCGTACGGTCAAGCTGACCTTCAAGGTCGATCTGTGATGCGTCGCGCGGCCTGGGTCGGACTGGTTCTGTCATTGCTTGCAGGCCCGCCGGCGCTGGCCGCGCGCTCGGTCGATCCCGCGCTGCCTGCATATGTGCCCAGGCCGGTACAGGTCGATCCGTCAGCGGGTTATCTGGACGCCAACGGCGCGGTACGCATCGGCGGCGCAGAGCACGTGCGTGTGATCGTCGAGGGCTTCAACGCGTTGTTCGTGCAGACCCACCCCGGCGTGCGCTTTGCGGTCGAAGGCAAGGGCACCAGCAGTGCGGTGCCATTGCTGATGTTCGATCGCACGCTGTTCGGTGCGATGGGGCGTGCGATCAATCCGATCGAATTGGTGCCGTATCGCAAGATCGTCGGTGCCGATCCGCTGACGATCCGCATTGCGCACACCGCCGATGACACTTCGCAGGACCTGGCCACGACGTTGGCGGTGTACGTCAATCGTCGCAATCCGCTGCCGTCGCTGAGCATCGAACAGCTGAGACGGACGCTGGCGGTCGGTGATCCGGCCGGCGACGTTTCGCATTGGGGCCAGCTCGGCCTGGAGGGGGACTGGAGCCGTCGTGCGATCCATCCCTACGCCACACCGGAGTACACCGGCTTTGGCGACTACCTGCAGCAGGACGTGCTGCAGCATCGTCCGCTGGCACCACGCACCCAGACCGAATCCAACAGTGCGCGGCTGTTGCAGCGCGTGGCCGAAGATCCGGACGGCATCGCGGTCGCCGCGATCGGGCTGGAGAATGCCGACGTGCGGCAGGTGGCGTTGATCGGCCTGCACAGCGGCACGCCGACTCTGGGGACGGCTGAGCAGGTTGCTGCCGATGATTATCCGCTGGGACGCTGGTTGTACTTCTATCTGCGCCGTGTGCCAGGAAAGCCATTGGATCTGCTGGCGAAGGAGTACCTGCGACTGGTGCTCTCGCGTGAAGGGCAGGCCATCATCGCGGCGCAGGAGCGGGGTTACGTTCCGCTGACCGCTGCGCAGGCAAGGCACGAACTGGATCTGCTTGAGGCTGCGCCATGATTGCCAGACTCGCCCTGCTGCTCGCGCTGTTCGCACCACCGGTGTTTGCTGCCGAAGCACCGCGTTATGTGCCGCGCCCGGTGACGGCACCGGCCCACGCGCCTTACCTGACTACCGACGGCGCGATCGCGATCGTCGGCAACGATGGTTTGGAAGAGGTGATCGCGCAGCTCAACGCGCTGTTCGTCCGCCATCACCCACAACTGCGTTTCGTCACCACGATGCGTGGTTCCTCCACCGGCATGCCGGCGCTGGCGGCTGGTGCGACCTTGTTCGCGCCGCTGACCCGCGACATGTGGCCGGGTGATCGCGCGGCGTTCCGGCAACTGCACGGTTACGACGCCACGCCGATCCGCATCGGCTACAACGGCTACGGCCCACGCGCGCCGCACAAGACGCCGCCGGCGGTCTATGTGCATGCGAGCAATCCACTGGCCGGGTTGACGCTGGAGCAGGTCGCGCGGATCTTCACCGACGGTCAGCCCGGTGGCGATCTCAACATCTGGGCGCAGCTCGGTTTGCAGGGCGAATGGGCGGCGCGGCGCATCCACGCCTACGGGCTGCGTGACGATGGCGGCTTTGCTACCGGGTTGCGTACTGCGCGTCTGGGTGGGCTGCCATTCGCGTTGAAGTACGAGGCGCTGGCTTCGCGTGAGGATGTGATTCGCGCGGTGGCTGCCGATCGGTATGGCATCGGTCTGCTGGGCTGGATCGATGCGGCGTCGGTATCGACGGATGTGCGTGTGCTGCCGCTGGCGGATGCGGCTGGGCAGGCGTTCCATGGTCCCGGCTACGATTCGGTGCGGCAGGGGGTGTATCCGCTTTCTGCGGCGGTGCAGATCTACGTGGACCGCGCGCCGGGTCGTCCGCTTGATCCGTTGGTGAAGGAGTATCTGCGGTTGGCGTTGTCGCGTGAGGGGCAGGCGGTTCTTGCCGGGCAGAGGGATTCGGAGGAAGGCTATGTGCCGCTGAGCACAGCCGATCTGCAGCAGGAGCTGCGCAAGCTCGAAGCGCTTTAGGCGGCGATTTCCACAACGTCCTATCCGCACAAACCCTATCGTCGTCCCCGCATAGGCGGGGACCCGGTGCCTCGTGCGTTGCCGGGCACGCCGCCGATTCGGCCAGCCTCATAAGTCGCCTGCGCGGCCCGATCCCCTGGGCGAGATCGCATGGTTGCCCGCGCAACCATGTGTGCGCAGGCCGTGCGGCATCTGCCAGAATCGGGCATCTCTTTGAAAAATATCCTCGTATGAGCGCTGTTGCCG
This sequence comes from Pseudomonas sp. GW821-FHT07E12, assembly GCF_058986605.1. Lineage (NCBI taxonomy): Bacteria > Pseudomonadati > Pseudomonadota > Gammaproteobacteria > Pseudomonadales > Pseudomonadaceae > Pseudomonas > Pseudomonas sp. GW821-FHT07E12. Next base: position 100,134 of record NZ_JBYSVX010000014.1, read on the forward strand.
TCTCTCAGGCGCCGATCAATTCGCCCGCCCGTGTGTTGCTGGCGAGTCTGGTCGGCACCACCATCGAGTTCTTCGATTTCTACATCTACGCCACTGCCGCGGTGCTGGTGTTTCCGCATCTGTTCTTCCCGCCGGCCAGTCCGACCGCGCAGCAGCTGGCTTCGTTGGCGACGTTCGCGGTGGCGTTCGTTGCACGTCCGGTGGGTTCGGCGTTGTTTGGCCATTTCGGCGATCGGATCGGGCGCAAGGCGACGCTGGTGGCGGCGCTGCTGACGATGGGTATCTCGACGGTGGTGATCGGCCTGCTGCCGACCTACGCGCAGATCGGCATCGTCGCGCCGGTGTTGTTGACGTTGTGCCGCTTCGGTCAGGGCATGGGTCTGGGCGGTGAGTGGGGCGGGGCGGTGCTGCTGGCGACCGAGAACGCGCCGCCGGGCAAGCGTGCGTGGTACGGGATGTTTCCGCAGCTGGGTGCGCCGCTGGGCTTCCTGCTCTCGGCGGGCACGTTCCTGGTGATGGGCGCATTGCTGTCGCAGGAGCAGTTCATGGCCTGGGGCTGGCGGGTGCCGTTCGTGGCCAGCTCGCTGCTGGTGGTGGTGGGCTTGTGGGTGCGACTGAGCATCACCGAGACGCCGGACTTCCAGCGTGCACTGGATCGCAATGAGCAGGTGCGCGTGCCGATCGGTGCGGTCCTCGGTAAATACATGGGGCCGATGTTGGCAGGCACGTTCGGTGCGCTGGCGACCTTCGTGCTGTTCTATCTGATGACGGTGTTCGCGCTTGGCTACGGCACCACCACGTTGGGTTACAGCCGCCAGCAGTTCCTGGTGTTGCAGATGGTGGGCATGCTGTTCTTCGCGTTGGGCATCCCGCTGTCGGCGCTGTACGGCGATCGCACCAGTGCGCGCCGTTCGATGGCGGTGGCCAGCGTGTGCATCGTGGTGTTCGGCCTGTTGTTCTCCACGCTGTTCCAGTCCGGCCATCCGGTGATGGTGCTGGCGTTCCTGTCGATCGGGCTGTTCGTGATGGGCTGGACCTACGGCCCGGTCGGGACACTGCTGTCCGAGCTGTATCCGGTGGAAGTGCGCTACACCGGCTCGTCGATGTCGTTCAACCTCGCGGGTGTGCTGGGGGCGGCGCCAGCCGCGCCGCTGGCGACGTGGCTGGCGGCAACCTACGGGTTGGCATCGGTGGGCTGGTATCTGAGCTCGATGGCCGTGCTGACGCTGCTGGCGTTGATGGTCGCGCGCAAGCATGCCAGCGTGACCTGATCGGCAGGCTGGTATTTCCTGTAGGAGCGGCGTAAGCCGCGATGGGGCTTGCCCTTTGATTCCGACAGGGATCGCGAGCTTTCGTGTGGTGATTCGTGTAAAGCCCCATCGCGGCTTACGCCGCTCCTACGATGGAGTGGTGGCTCAGGCGGCGAAGCGGACCTGGTTGCGGCCGCCGGCCTTGGCCAGATACAGGTGCTTGTCGGCTTCGTTGAGCATGTCGTGCAGCGAGAACTCTTCCGAGTGCGTGGTGCACAGGCCGATGCTCACCGTCATCTGCAGAACCTCGTTGCCGACCGGGATGCGCAGCGCGCCGATCCGCTCGCGCAGCGTTTCGAAATAGCTCGCGGCGTTGACCGTATCCAGGCCGGGCACCAGCAGACAGAACTCCTCACCGCCGAAGCGTGCGACCAGATCCTGGGGTCGTGCATGGTCGGATACCGAGGCGGCCACCGCGCGTAGCGCATCGTCGCCGGCCTCGTGGCCCCAGGTGTCGTTGATGTGCTTGAAGTGGTCGATGTCGAGCATGGCTGCAGTGACCGTCGCGCACTCGGACAACAGCTTCGGCAGCAGGCGCTGGCTCTGCTCGAGGAAGTGACGACGGTTGGGCAGGCCGGTCAGGTAGTCGCGCGTGGCCAGGTCCTGCAGGGTGCCGATCAGTTCCAACTGGTCCACGTTCTGCGAGACGCGGCAGAAGAATTCTTCGCGCGAGAACGGCTTGCGCAGGAAGTCGTTGGCGCCGTTCTTCAGGAAGCGCGGGATCAGCGAGGCATCGGTGGTGCCGGACAGGCCGATCACCGCGACCTTGTCGCGAGCGCGCAGCGAACGCAGTCGGCGGGTGAATTCCACGCCTTCCATGCCGGGCATTTCCTGATCCACCACCGCCAGGCGGATGCGTGGATCCTGTTCGATCGCCTTCAAACCCTGCGCGCCGTCGGCGGCGACCACCACCTTGTAGCCGTACATTTCCAGCAGCGCGGCGGCATAGGTGCGGGCCGACAGCGAGTCGTCCACCACCAGCGCCGAGATGCGGCGGTTGCGGTCCAGTCGCTGCACCAGCCAGGTCAGATAGTCGATGCTGCCGGGCGCGTTCTTCAGGACGTAATCGATGATCTGCTGCTGCAACACGCGCTTGCGCAGGTCTTCGTCATAGACACCGCTGACCACCACGGTCGGCAGGCCGCGCGAGACGAAGAACTCCACGACCTGATCGCGATCGCCATCGACCAGCACCAGCCCGGTCAGGACCAGGAACCAGCCGTCCTCTTCCTCCAGCACGCGCGCAGCCTCGGTCAAGGTGGAGACCACCGTGACCGGCAGTTCCACGCGCGACTCGATCGCCTCGCGCAACATCGTCGTGAAGGCGCGGGAGTTCTCTACCAGCAGGACGCGCTGCGGCAGCGGATCGTCTTCGGATACTCGAACTGCGGACGAAACGGGCATCGAGCTGCGTGTTCGGAGGAAGTTGGGTGCCGGCTTCCCTATCGGCCGGATCCGGCAAAGCTTGAGCGTAATTGTGACGGATTTCGCGTTACCAGAGTCGATCACGCAGCCGATACCAGGACATCGCCGCGACCAGAAGCGGCGTCCGCAACAGGCGCCCGCCGGGGAAGGTACGGTGCGGGATGCGCTCGAACACGTCCAGGCGCCGGGATTGCCCGGCGATGGCCTCGGCAATCACGGTGCCGGCCAGGCCGCTGGCGGCCACGCCATGGCCGGAGAAGCCCTGGGCGAAATAGAGGTTCGGTGCGAGCCGTCCCCAGTGCGGAGCACGATTGCGCGAGATATCGACGTAGCCGCCCCACACGTACTCCAGGCCGACGTCGCGCAACTGTGGAAACACCCGGTGCATGCGCCGGGTCATCACGCCCTTCAGCCCGGGCGGCGGCAGCGAGGAATAGCTGGCACGGCCGCCGAACAGCAGGCGGTGGTCGCGGCTGAGCCGGTAGTAATCGAGCGCCCAGTTGGTATCGGCCACTGCCATGTCGTTGCGGATCAGCGCCTGGGCGCGCTCGGCGCCGAGTGGTGCGGTGGCACCGATGTAGGTGCCGACCGGCATGATCCGCGACTCCAGCTCCGGGGCGATGCCGTGCAGCCACGCGTTGCCGGCGATCACCGCGAAATCGGCCTGGACGCGGCCGTGCGCGGTATGCAGCACCGGCCGCGCGCCGCGCTCCAGCCGGTTCACCGCCGAATGTTCGAAGATGCGCACCCCGGCAGCGAGTGCGGCACGCGCCAGGCCCAATGCGTAGGCGAGTGGGTGCAGGTGGCCGCTGGCGGGGTCGTACATCGCGCCCAGGTACAGGTCGCTGGCCAGTTGCTCGCGCAGACGCCCGCGGTCCCACCATTGCAGCGGGTAGTCGTAGCGCTCGGCCATATGTGCGATGCCGGCGCGTAGTGCGTGCTCCTGGCGGGGCTTGAGCGGCACGTGGGCGTGGCCATCGCGCCAGTCGCAGGCGATGTCGTGGCGAGCGATGCGCTCGCGCAGCAGGCGCATGCCGTCGCGCGAGAAGTCGAACAGCAAGCGGGCATCGTCAGTGTCGAGCAGGTGTTCCAGCGTGTCCTGTTCGCAGCCGTAGCCGACGATGGCCTGGCCGCCATTGCGACCGGAGGCACCCCAGCCGATCCGTTGGGCTTCCAGCACGATCACCCGATGCCCGGCTTCGGCCAACGTCAGTGCAGCAGTCAGGCCGGTGTAGCCGGCACCGAGGATGCATACATCGACCGATTCGACGCCCTGCAATGTGGGCTGGGGCGGCAGCGGTACCTCACTGGCGGCGTACCAGCTGTCGGGATACCCACTGTCGCGCACGCTGTCGCTCATCACACGGTGCGCAGGTACCAGGCGTAGTCCAGGTCGGTGACCTGGGTCTGGAAGTCCTGCATCTCGCGCCGCTTCTGCTGGCCATAGATATGACGGAAGCGTTCGCCCAACGCGTGTGCGATGAACTCGCTGCCGAGGAATCGCTCGATCGCCTCGTGCCAGCTCGGGCTGCGGAACTCGGTCTGTGCATAGGCATTGCCGACCGTCGGTGGTCCGGGATCGAGCTGGCGTTCGATGCCGTCCAGCATGCCGGCCAGCACCGCCGCGGCGACCAGATAGGGATTGGCGTCGGCACCGGCGATACGGTGTTCGATACGGGTGTTGCGGGCGTCGCTGTGCGGGATGCGCAGCGCGACGGTGCGATTGTTGAAGCCCCAGCTGTCGTTGAGCGGCACGAACGCGTTCGGTACGAAGCGTCGGTAGCTGTTGGCATGCGGCGCGAACAACAGCAGCGAATCGGCGGCGGCGTGCTGCAGTCCCGCCAGCGCGTGGCGCAGCATCGCGACCGGAGCGTCCTGCGTGCCGGCGAAGACGTTGTTGCCTGCGTCGTCGAGCAGGCTCACATGCAGATGCAATCCGCTGCCGGCCTGACCAGCGAACGGCTTGGCCATGAAGCTGGCGAGCGCACCCTGTTGCTGGGCGATCGCCTTGATCGTGCGCTTGAGGAAAAGCGCGTCATCGCAGGCGCCGAGTGCATCGTCGCGATGCTTGAGGTTGATTTCGAACTGGCCCGGTGCGTATTCGGCGACGGCGGTGTCGGCCGGCACGTGCTGCGCGCGGCAGGCGGCGGCGACCGCGTCGGTGAAGCCGCGGTGCTCGTCCAGTTCCGGCATGTAATAGACCTGCGTGCTGTCGCTGCGCAGGCCGGTGTGTGGATCGCGTATGGTTTGCGGTCGCCCGCGCGCGTCGGGTGCGGCGTCGAACAGGTAGAACTCCAGTTCCACTGCCACAACGGGCGTGAGCCCGCGCGCGCGGAAGCGCTCGAGCACGCGTGTGAGCACCGCACGCGGATTGGCTTCGAACGCACCACCGTGGCCGTCTTCCATCGACAACAACAATTGCGCCATCGGTCGCGGCGCCCACGGCACTGGCCGCAGCGTGCCCGGCACCGGACGACACAGCCGGTCCTCGTCGCCGATGTCGTAGCCCAGGCCGGTTTCCTCGACGGTGTCGCCGGTGATGTGCGCGGCCAGCAGCGACATCGGCAGGCAGATGCCGTCCGCGTAGACCTTTTCCAGCGATTCGCGGATCACCCGCTTGCCACGCAGCAGGCCATTGGTGTCCGGCAGCAGCAGGTCGACCAGCTCGCAGCCGTCGATCTGGCGCAGTGTTTCGGCATCTTCCGGGGGCAGGGGCGAAGCGGCGGGATGAGTGGTCATGACGGACGCCTGCGGGGTCTGGCCGAGCTTAGCAGAGCGGGCGGCGTGTCAAGAATACTCAACGGCTGGCTACATCAACCGAAGCCCGGCTTTTCCCTTCTGCTCTCGAGGGAAGGTGTCTCGAGAGGGGCGGATTAGGGCGTGTGTGAAGTCTCTTGTAGCCAAACAGCATGAGGCTCCGCTCGTACCCTCACCCCAACCCTTCTCCCGGCGGGAGAGGGGCCATCGCAAGCGTTGTTGCAAAAATAAAACGCCCACGGTAGCTTGCCGGGAAGCCCATCGAGTCCTTCGCATGGCTTTCCCACCCCTGGTCGGACTGCCGACCGACCGCAAAGTGATCGGAGCACACCCGTTCCTCGCCACCGGTGAGAAATATGTGCGCGCGGTGGTGGAGGGCGCCGGTGCAACGCCCGTGTTGCTGCCGACGTTGCAGCCGCCGGTCGATCCCGGCGTCTGGCTCGATCGTCTGGACGGCCTGCTGTTGACCGGTGCGGTCAGCAACATCGAGCCGCATCACTACGGTCCCGAGTCGAGCTGGCAAGGCAACCTGCACGACCCGGCGCGTGATGCCAACACATTGGCGCTGATTCCGCAGGCGGTGGCGCGTGGCCTGCCGATTCTGGCGATCTGTCGCGGTCTGCAGGAAGTCAACGTCGCCTTCGGCGGCACGCTGCACCAGAAAGTGCATGAAGTGGCCGGCATGAGCGACCATCGCGAGGATATCGAGGCCGCGCTGGAAGTGCAGTACGGTCCCGCGCACGTGGTGCATCTGCGACCGGATGGCGTGCTCGCCGCCATTGCAGGCGCGGACGAGGTCCGGGTCAATTCGCTGCACGGGCAGGGGATTGCGCGCCTGGGTGAAGGGCTGGAAGTAGAGGCGACCTCGCCGGATGGCTTGATCGAAGCCTTCCGCGGGACTGGCACTTCATTCCTGCTCGGCCTGCAATGGCACCCGGAGTGGCGTGTCACCGAAAACCCGTTCTATCTCGGCATATTCCAGGCATTCGGCGAGGCCTGTCGACGCCACGCCGCCCAACGCAAACACTGAGCCGTCATGACCTCGCGCAAGCCACCACGCAAAGCCGCTGCCCCGGAACAGCCCGAAAGCTCGCTGCGGCGCTGGCTGAAGGAGCGCCACATCACCGAGGTGGAGTGCCTGGTGCCGGACATCACCGGCAACGCGCGCGGCAAGATCATCCCGGCCGACAAGTTCAGTCACGACTACGGCACGCGTCTGCCGGAAGGTATCTTCGCCACCACTGTCACCGGCGATTACCCGGACGATTACTACGAGCTGACATCGCCATCGGATTCGGACATGCACCTGCGCCCGGACCCGGATACGGTGCGGATGGTGCCGTGGGCCACCGATCCGACCGCGCAGATCATCCACGATTGCTACACCCGCGACGGCAAGCCGCACGATCTGGCGCCGCGCAACGTGTTGCGCCGCGTGCTGGATGCCTATGCCGCCGAGGGACTGCAGCCGGTGGTGGCACCGGAACTGGAGTTCTTCCTGGTGCAGCGGAACACCGATCCGGATTTCCCGCTGCTGCCGCCGGCCGGTCGTTCCGGCCGCGCCGAGACTGCACGCCAGTCGTACTCGATCGACGCGGTCAACGAGTTCGATCCGATCCTGGATCTGATGTACGACTACTGCGACGCGATGGAGCTGGACGTGGATACGTTGATCCACGAGTCCGGCGCAGCGCAGCTGGAGGTCAATTTCACCCATAGCGATGCGATGTCGCGTGCGGACCAGGTGTTCCTGTTCAAGCGCACGATGCGCGAGGCGGCGATGCGCCATGGCGTCTACGCGACCTTCCTGGCCAAGCCGATGGAGAACGAGCCGGGCAGCGCGATGCACATCCACCAGAGTCTGATAAGAGTGAGTGATGGGAAGAACGTGTTCAGTGGCGACAAGAGCGACGAGCTGAGTCCCACCTTCGCGCACTATCTGGGCGGCTTGCAGAAGTACGTGCCGATGGGCATGGCGTTCTTCGCGCCGAACGTCAATTCCTACCGCCGCCTGATGTTCGGCGAGGTCTCGCCGAGCAATGTGCTGTGGGGTTACGACAACCGCACCTGCGGGCTGCGGGTGCCGTTCGATACGCCGGAGAACATGCGCGTGGAGAGTCGCTTTGCCGGCTCGGACGCCAATCCTTATCTGGCGATGGCGGCGACGCTGGCCTGTGGCTTGCTCGGCATCCGCGAGCAGTTGCAGCCGACTGAGCCGATCACCGGGAGTGGCAAGAAGGAGGGCTACGACCTGCCGCGTTCGTTGGGTGAGGCGTTGGATGAATTGGAGGGGTGTGTGCCGTTGCGGGAGATGTTGGGGCAGCGCTTTGTGCGCGCTTATGTGTCGGTCAAGCGTAAGGAGTACGAGACGTTTTTCCGGGTGATCAGTTCGTGGGAGCGGGAGTTCTTGTTGTTGAATGTGTGAGTGGATGGATGGTGAGGTGGCGGTTGTAGGAGCGGCTCTGGGTGGCCTAGGGCCATCAGCCGCGATGGAGCTTTGCCGGTACTGTTTGCCGCCCTCGTAGAGCGGGGCTTTTGCTTGCATCCCTTTTTCGGGGCTCCGTTGCTCTTGTGGGTTTGATTTGTTGTTGAAGACAAAGACAAAGGCAAAGGCTTTCACGCCCTTCGGGCGCGAGTTACTTTTCTTTGCTCGTGCAAAGAAAAGTAACCAAAAGAAAGCACGCCCCAGTCCTCGCGCCCTTCGCTGCGCTACGGGTCCGCTCCGCCAGCGGGATTTTCTGACGCGGCATCCATGCCGCGGCAGAAAACGACGCACATCCATGTGCGTCGCCCTTCG
>NZ_JBYSVX010000015.1:0-101315 GCF_058986605.1 Pseudomonas sp. GW821-FHT07E12
CCCCCCCCCCCCCCCCCCCCCCCCCCCCCCCCCCCCCCCCCCCCCCCCCCCCCCCCCCCCCCCCCCCGCTCCTACAAAAGCAAAAGCGAGAGCGTTTCACGCCCTGTCGGGCGCGAGTTACCTTTCTTTCTGTCCCTGCCGCGAACGACGCGCATTCATGCACGCCGCCCTTCGGGTTTTTCCCGCTGTCTCCACCGCTACGGAGGGGACCCCGGCGAGCAAAAGCCAAAACAACGGCAAGAACGGCACCAGCACCAGCAGGCCGCGCTGAGGACCTGGACCACACGCCGCTCGCGCGCAGCGCCATCACGGTCGCAACATCTCCAAGCCACGAATCTCGCGAATCCCCAACCCCGGTGCATCGGTGATGCTGATCTCCGATTCGTTGAAGATCACACCACCCTCGACCGGATTGAACTGTCCCAGCGACGGGCCATCCAGATCCACCTTGGTGATCACATCGGACTTGGCCACTGCCAGGTGCACCGCCGCCGCCACGCTGATGCTCGATTCGATCATGCAGCCGATCATGCACGGCACCCCGTACAGCCCGGCGATGTCGGCGATGCGGATCGCGTTGGACAGGCCGCCGGTCTTCATCAGCTTGATGTTGATGATGTCCGCCGCGTGGCGCTGGATCAGCTCGAACACCTGGTGCGGCGCGAACACACTCTCGTCGGCCATCACCGGCGTGTTGACCCGCTCGGTGACGTACTTGAGCCCATCAATGTCGGCAGCCTTGACCGGTTGCTCCAGCAGTTCCAGCGCCATGCCGGCTTCCTCCAGCGTGCGCATCGCGTGTACTGCCTGCTTGGCGGTCCAGCCCTGGTTGGCATCCAGGCGCAGCAGGGCGCGGCCCTCGACTGCGGCGTGGATCGCCTTGACCCGCTCGACATCCACGCCGATGTCCTTGCCGACCTTGATCTTCAGCGAGTCGAAGCCGCGCTCCACCGCCGACAGCGAGTCGGCCACCATCTTGTCGATGTGGTCCACGCTGATGGTGATGTCGGTGGTGATCACCGGATCGCCGCCGCCCAGCATCCGGTACAGCGGTGCGCCGTACAGCTGTGCCCACAGGTCGTAGACGGCGATTTCCACGGCGGCCTTGGCGCTGGTGTTGCGCTCCATCGACGACTGGATCAGCGCGGTGATGCGGTTGAGGTCGGCGATGTCCTGGCCGATCAGGCGCGGTTTGATGTGGCGTTCGATCGCCTCGACGATCGAGCCGTGGGTGTCGCCGGTGATCGGTGGGGTCGGTGCCGCTTCGCCGTGGCCGACGTGGCCACTGTCGGTGTGGATCAGCACGATCACGTCCTCGACCGTCTCCACGGTGCGCAGCGCGGTCTTGAACGGGGTCTTGAGTGGCACGCGCAGCATGCCGAGCTGGATGTCGGTGATCTTCATTCGTCAGTATGCGGGCGCATGCGCTGGATGTTGGTGATGAGGTCGAGATAGGACGCAGTATCGCTGGCAAGCATCGGTTCCAGCGGCGTCACCGATACGCCATTGAGGTGACCGGACACGCGCTTGCCATCCGCGCCGGCCCAGCCGCCGCCGGCGGTGTCGTGGATCATGTAGGTCAGTCCGTGATCGTGGCCGAGCGTGACCATCACATGGCCGGGGATATAGACCAGATCGCCGACCTGCAGCTGCTTCACCGCGGCCATGCGCCTGGCCGTGTCGTCGTTCTGGTCGAAGGCGATACGGTCCAGCGCCGGGCTGACTGCCTGCGCGCTGGTGTTGCGCGGCATCAGCACGCCGAAGCTGCGGTAGATCTCCGAGACGAAGCCGCTGCAATCGCGGGTGCCGTAGTCGTGGCCCCAGCCGTAGCGCTCGCCGAGGAACTTGAAGGCCTGGGTGATGAAGGTGCGTGGCGTCAGCGGCAGGTAGTCGGCAGCGGTGTCGGCGGTGCGTGGCAGCAACGCCGGCATCAGCGCGAGACTGCCATCGTCGTTGCGCACCGGCAGCTGGATCACCCACGCGGTGTACGGCAACTGGCCGTTGACCGGCTGGTCGGCCGGCCAGTCGGCGAGCACCGGCACGCGCACGCCCATGTCCAGTTGCAGACGCGAGAGCTGTGGCTGCTCGGGCGTGTAGGTGGTGAACACGCTGGAACCGGTGACGATGCGCTGCGGTCCCGGCCGGGCGTAGCCGAACACCTGCCCGGCGCTGCCGGTGGCGACGTAGCGTTTCTCGATCCAGGCGAAGTAGCGCTCGCTGGCGACGAACAGCCAGCGGCCATCGCGACTCTGGTGCAGCACCGCGACCGCGTCGCCGGGGAACAGCGCCGATTCCTGGAAGCGGTCGATATCGGTGTCGCCGATGCGGCTGAACACGCGCACGTCGGTCGGGAAGGTGCGCAATGCCGCGCGCTGGGTCACCAGTCCGTATTGGAGCGGGCGTGTGGCAGGAATGGTGTCGAGTGAGAGGTCGGCGACGAATCCGTCGAGCGTGGCCGCAGCCAGCGGCTGGCCCTGCGCGTCGTACAGCGTGCGGGTGGGGCGCCTGGACAGCTGGCCGATCTGTTCGCGCACCCAGTCCGCAGGCAGTGGCGAGGGCAGTGCACGCAGATCGTGGATGTGGGCGTCCTGGGCGCGCATGCGCGCGTTCTGCGCGCCGATGCCGGTGCGGTCGAGGATCACGCGGTCTGGCGTGGACTGGCGCGCGATCCAGTAGTCCGGCGACAGCTGCGCGGGGGCGACCGCGACCACGCCGGTGACCGGATCGATCGCCGCTATCGGAGCATTCGCCTGGCGCGCACCGGCCGGCAGGATCAGCGCGAACAGCAACCCAGCAGCGATGACCGGCCAGCGGCCGGGGCGGCGTCGGTTCGCTTGCATGGTCATGGCGCTCCGCGGGATATGTTCAAGAATATTTATTCGTTAATTCGTAAATTGCAAGAATAAATTATTGACCGACGGTGCCGGTGCGTGCTACACCGCGATCACCACCTGCACCGGGGAAGTGTCGTCGTGGATCTGTCTCCTGACCAGCGCCGCCCGTCGCCCGCCATGCGCGGATTGCGCGCGTTGGGCTGCGCGCTGCTGCTGGCGACGCTGCCGGCCATTGCGGCGGACGTGCCATCGTCGCTGCTGGCGCAGATCGAGGCCGGCCACTTCCGCGAGGCCGAGGCCCAGATCGATGCGGCACTGGCCAAACCGGGACTGACCGCTTCGCAGCGCGAGGCCTACGCATTCCAGCGCGAGCGGATGCGCCGGATCCGGCTGGATTTCGGCCTCGACCAAGCGGCGGTGAAGCAGCGTCTGCGCAAGTGGATCCCGGATTTCAGCGATGCCGATTTCACTGCCTGGGATGGTGCCGGGTTGCTCGAACATCTCGACATCGACGGCAGCCGTCGTTACTTCAATCGCGCGCCGTCCAACCTGTTCCGGCTCGATGCCGCCGCCAGGGCGCGGCGTGGCCCCGATGCGCCGAAGATGGTCGATGGTCCCTACGAGCATCTGCAGCCGTACCACCGGCAGGTGATCGCGGCGGCGAAGGCCGATCCGACTGCGACCAGCCTGCTGCCGCAGCGGGTGCGCATCACCCAGTCGCTGACGGTGAAGGCCGATGCGGTGCCGGCCGGCGAGACGATCCGCGCGTGGATTCCGTATCCGCGTGCGATTCCCGGCCAGCAGGAGGCGATCCGTTATCTCGTCAGTGCACCGACCGGCGCGCGCGTGGCGCCGGAAGCCACGCTGCAGCGCACCGCCTATCTGGAGCGCAAGGCCGTGGCCGGCACGCCCACCGAATTCTCGGTGAGCTACGAGCTGACGATCTACGCGCGTCACTTCGCGATCGATCCGGACAAGGTGCAGGCGACGCCGGCCGATCCGGCGCTGCAGCCGTACCTGGCCGAGCGTCCGCCGCACATCGTTTTCACCCCGGCGTTGCGCGCGTTCTCACGGCAAATCGTGGGTGATGAGACCAATCCCTACCGCATCGCACGCAAGCTGTTCGCCGCGGTCGATCGCATTCCGTGGGCCGGTGCGCGCGAGTATTCGACGATCGCCAACATCAGTGACTACGCGCTGCATGCCGGCCATGCCGATTGCGGCCAGCAGACGCTGCTGCTGATCGCGCTGCTGCGTTTGAACGGCATTCCGGCGCGTTGGCAGTCCGGCTGGACGTTCTCCGACAACGCGATCGGCTACGCCAACCTGCACGACTGGGGCTGGTTGTATCTGGCGCCGTACGGCTGGGTGCCGATGGATGTCACCACCGGCGCGCTCGCCAGCGACGATCCGGCGCTGCGCGACTTCTACTTCGGCGGCCTCGACGGCTACCGCATCGTCTTCAACGACGACTACGCGCAGCCGCTGTGGCCGGCCAAGACGCATTTCCGTTCGGAAACCGAGGACTCGCAGCGCGGCGAAGCCGAATGGCGCGGCGGCAACCTCTATTTCGACCAATGGGATTACCACTTCGACTGGCAGGTGCTGCCGGCCAATTAGCACCACCACTTCAACAACTGCAGGAGAGAGCAGGGGATGAACGGCAAGCGTTTGCGCAAGGCGGCGTTGTGCGTCGCACTGGGGGCGTGTATGGGATCGATCGCGCCGATCGTCATGGCCCAGGATGGCGCCGTCGTGGGACGCCTGCTCAGCGATGGTGGGCAGAAGCTGGAGGGCGCCACCGTGATCGTGCGCAATCCCGAAACCGGCCTCGCCCGCAGCGCCACGGCCAATGCCGACGGCAGTTATCGCATTCCACTGCTGCCGCCGGGCAACTACGTGATGGAACTGGCGGTAGGTGGCGGCGCGCCGGTGCGGGTGGGTGAGGTGAGCGTGCTGCTCGGCAACGCCACCACGGTGAACGTGCCGGTCGGTGCGGTCAGTACGCTTGGCACCGTGCAGGTGCGTGCGCCGCAGGTGATTTCGATGGTGGATGTCACCTCGACCGAGTCGGCGATGAACATTTCGCGTCAGGACGTGGCACGCCTGCCGGTCGATCAGGATCTGAAATCGGTGGCACTGCTGGCGCCGGGCGTGGTCTCGGGCAAGTCCTCGCTCGGCGGGCAGGGCATCTCGTTCGGTGGCTCCTCGGTGGCCGAGAACGCGGTCTATATCGATGGATTGAATGTCACCGATTTCTACAACCGGATCGGCTTCTCCTCGGCGCCGTTCGCGTTCTTCCAGGAGTTCCAGGTCAAGACCGGCGGCTACTCGGTCGAATACGGCCGCACCACCGGCGGTGTGATCAATGCGGTCACGCGCTCGGGCACCAACGAGTTCCACGCCGGTGTGGAGATGACCGCCGAGCCAAGTGCGTGGGGTTTGGGTGGACGCGATTACTTTACTCCCGATGGCCAGGCGTACTACATCGCCAGTCGCGACGGCGGCACCCACAACAAGCTCAACGTGTTCGCCTCCGGCGCGATCGTGAAGGACCGGCTGTTCTTCTTCGGCATGTACGAGGCGCGCGACAACCGCGACTTCAACACCAACAGCAGCGGCAGCGTCTACAACAACGGCACGTCCGACAACGGCTTCTGGGGCGGCAAGCTGGACTGGCAGATCACCGACAACCATAGCCTGTCGCTGCTGGCGTTCTCGGACAAGGACGACAGAACCACCGATGTCTATGACTACGACTATGCCAGTGCCACCCGCGGTGAAAAGACCAACGAGATCTACACCGACACCGGCGGCAGCAACTGGGCACTGACCTACAACGGCCACCTCACCGATCGCTTCACGATGAAGGCGATGGTCGGTGAGAACAAGCGCGACTATTCGAGCAAGAGCCTGGCCGACATCGAGTGCAACCGCGTCGTCGCCACCACCGCGATGACACCCTCCGGCGCGGTGCTCGGCTGCACCACCAGCTCGGCGGTGGAATCACGCCTGGATGAGCGCAAGGCCGGGCGCCTGGACTTCGAATGGTCGCTTGGTGACCACCTGCTGCGTTTCGGCCTGGACCACGAGCAGAACACCTCGACCTACGAGCGCAACTATCCCGGTCCGGGCGGCTACTACTACAACGTCTACGCGACCACGCCCGGTGCCACGCTGGCCAATGGCGGCGTGGTGCCGGCCGGCGCGACCGGTTATGTGCGTGCCCGTCGTTACGAGATCGCCGGCAAGTTCGAGACCGACAACGCCGCTTACTACCTGGAAGACAACTGGTCGATCACGCCCAACCTGCTGCTCAACCTGGGGCTGAGGCTGGAGACGTTCGACAACAAGGACAGCGAGGGCCGCAGCTACATCAAGATGGACGACATGCTCGCGCCACGCTTCGGTTTCTCCTGGGATCCGAAGGGCGACGGCTCGATGAAGGTGTTCGGCAACGTCGGCCGCTATTTCCTGCCGGTGGCCAACGTCATCAACATCAAGCAGGCCGGTGGCCTGCTCGACGAGCGCACCTACTACGTGTTCGATGGTTGGCAGAGCAATGAGCGCAATGGCTCGACCTATCTGACGCCGATCCTCGGCGCGCAGATTGGCGCGGTGGACGACTCGCAGGGCAACGGCAGCGTCGGCGACCTGCGCTCGGAAGTGGACCGCGACATGGACCCGGTCTATCAGGACGAGCTGATCCTCGGCTTCCAGCAGGCGATCAACGCGGCATGGTCGTATGGTGTGCGCGGCATCTACCGCAAGCTGCACAACGCCATCGACGACATGGAGATCACCGCCACCGGTGTCTGTGGCGATGCCTACGTCGGCTGGGTGATGGCCAACCCGGGCAAGACCGTCACCGTATGGGGCGATACCAACTGCGACGGCAAGGCCGATGGCTGGGTCAGCATCGACACCTCGAAGGAAGGCTGGGCACTGTATGACGACGAGGGCAACTACGTCGGCCAGCGCGGCTGGGTGAAGCCCAGGCGCGACTACAAGGCGCTGGAGCTGCAGCTGGATCGTGCCTGGGACGGCAAGTGGTCGATGAACGCCTCGTACACATTGGCCTACGGCCGCGGCAACGCGGAGGGGCCGGTCAATTCCGACACCAACTTCGCCGACACCGGACGCACCGAGAATTTCGATGATCCGTGGGTGAACTACGCCGGCTACGGCTATCTCGCCAACGATCGCCGCCATCAGATCAAGTTGCGCGGCGCCTATGCGATCAATGAGGAGTGGACCATCGGCGCAACCCTGGATGCGCGCTCGGGTGGGCCGATCACCGGCTTCGGCGTCGGCAATCCCTACGACGGTACCAACTACCACAGCTATTACATCTGCGTGGCCAACTGCACCTCGGCCAACGCTTCCGAGCGGGTCTACGAGCATTCCGGCCGCGGTGCCTACGGGCGGTTGCCATGGAGCTACGAGCTGGGAGCCAGCGTGACCTGGCGGAAGCACTTCGGTGCTGCCGATCTGAAGGTCAAGTTCGCGGTCTACAACCTGACCAATCAACAGAAGAAGCTGTCGGTGGACCAGGACCTGGAGACCGACATCGGTTATCGCAGCGAAACCTTCCTGTGGCCGACCAGCTTCCAGTCGCCACGCTACGCACAGCTGGTGGTCTCGCTGAACTACTGAGCCATCCGTCGCCGGACGCGCTATCGTCCGGCGACGTCGTTCCAGGAACCCCCGCATGATGCCGCCCTCGTTCGTGCGCGCCGCGCGCCGCTGCCTTCTTGTTGCGCTGTTGGCATCGCCCGTGCTGGCGTCAGCCGCCGATCGTGCACGGCTGGACACGCTGTTCGACCAGACCATGGCCGAATACCACCTGCCCGGGCTCGCGGTGGGCGTGATCGAGGACGGCCGGATCGTCTACCAGCGCACCGGCGGCGAGCGCGTGGCCGGCAGCGGCGAGGCGATCGATGCCGATACGCTGTTCAAGATCGCTTCCAACAGCAAGGCGATGACCACCGGTGTGCTGGCGCGGTTGGTCGACCAGGGCAAGCTGGCCTGGGACGATCCGGTTATCAAGTACCTGCCACAGTTCCGCATGTACGACCCGTGGGTGACCCGCAATATCCAGGTCCGCGACCTGCTGGTGCACAACAGCGGTCTCGGGCTAGGCGCGGGCGACCTGATGCTGTGGCCGGAGCCCAATGACTTCACCCGCACCGACATCATCGCCGGGCTCGCCTTTCTCAAACCGACCCACAGCTTCCGCGCGCACTACGCCTACGACAATCTGCTGTACGTGGTCGCAGGCGAGGTCGCTGCGGCCGCAGGCGGCAAGCCCTACGAGCAGTTGGTGCGCGAGCAGGTGTTCGGCCCGCTCGGTATGACCCGCTGTCAGGTCGGTGCGTGGGAGCGCGATGAGGTCGGCAACATCGCCCAGCCACACATGCGTCAGGGCGAGCGCAACCTGCCGGTGCGCGAGGACGGTGCCCGCATCCCCGATTCGCCGTCGATGGCCGCCGGCGGCATCCGCTGCAGCCTGCGCGACATGCTGACCTGGATGCAGCGCGCCTGGCTGGTGCCGGATGCCGCCGCGCCCTGGCTGTCGGATACGCAACGCCGCGCGGTCTGGACATTGGCCACGCCGATGCCGATCAGCCAGCGCATGCGCGATTGGGACAGCACCCGCCTGTACGGCTATGGCTACGGATGGCGCCTGTCGGACGTGGATGGCGAATGGAAGGTTGCGCACACCGGCACGCTGATGGGCATGTATTCCTCGCTGGTGCTGCTGCCGGACCGACGCAGCGGCTTCGTGATCCTGGTCAACGGCGATGGCGAGGCTGCGCGCACCGCGCTGGGCGAGGCGTTGCAGAAGAGTTTCACCCGCCCCGGCTCGCCCGAACTGGACGTGAGCCACTATGCGCGTCTGCTGCAGGCCGAGCGCGATGCGCCGAAGCCGGCCTCGGCGCGTAAACCTGATACCTCCGACCGCCGCGATGCGACGCCCACCGAAACCAGGCCCTGGCTGGGTGTGTATCGCGATCCCTGGTTCGGCGAGGTCAGGCTGTGTCCGGCTGGCGGCGCGGTGCGCTTCGTCGCGGCGCGTTCGCCACTGCTGCGCGGCAGGCTGATGCGCTCGCACGAGCGCTGGCTGGTGGACTGGGACGACGACAGCGTCGATGCCGAGCCGTGGCTGGCCTTCGCCAACGAAGGCACGCCGGTACGGGCTAGGATGACGCTCGCCGCGATCGATCCGGACGCCGACTTCAGCTATGACTACGCCGACCTGCATTTCACCCGCGTGGCGGATTGCCGCTAGCGTGCTGCTGTTCGCCGGTAGCGCGACTGCTGCGCCCCCGACGGTCTCGCCCGCGCATGACGCCGCGCAGGCCGGCATGCGCGACGTGGCCACGCTCGCGTCGGGCTTCGTCGTCGACATGCGCTATGCCGGTCGCGACAACTTCACCGGCCGCATCGTGCCGGGCTACGAGGCGCCACGTTGTCTGCTGCTGAAACCGGCCGCCGAGGCGCTCGCGCGCGTGCAACGCAGCTTGCACGCACACGGCTACGCGCTGCGCCTGTACGACTGCTACCGCCCGGTACGCGCGGTGCAGGCCTTCGTCGCCTGGGCGCAGGCGCCGGACGATCCGTCCAGCAAGTCCGTGCATTATCCGGACGTGGACAAGCACGCGCTGCTGGGCGACTACATCGCCGAAACCTCCGGCCACAGCCGCGGCGCCACGGTCGATCTGGGGCTGCTCGATTGTCGCGATGGCCCATGCCGCGACGTCGACATGGGCACCGGCTTCGATTTCTTCGACACGCTCGCCAACACCGACTCGCCGCGCGCCACGCCCGAACAACACCGCCATCGCCAGCAACTGCTGGAGGCGATGCAGGCGCAGGGATTCGCCAACTATCCGATGGAGTGGTGGCATTTCACCTACAAGCCGGAGCCGACCCCGGATACCGCCTACGATTTCCCCGTGAGGTGACCGCCGATGCCCGACATGCAGGAATTCATCGACATCGCCTGTCCTTATTGCGGCGAATGGATCGAGATCGCGATCGACACCTCGGTCGACCAGCAGCAGTACATCGAGGACTGCCAAGTGTGCTGCCGGCCGATCGCGATCAGCGTGACGGTGGACGAGGAGGGGCAGGCGCAGGTGCACGCGCGCTCGGAGAACGAGGCCTGACGCAGGCACGGCACACTAGAATGACGCTTCTCCCACCGGAAGCCCTTACATGAACCTGCCACTGCACTACGGCCTGCTCGGATCGCTGGAAGCCGGCCTGATCGCATTCCTGGTGGGCGTGCTGATGCTCGTGCTGTGGGAAGCGCTACGCCGCCGGACCTCGCTGTCGTACGGCCACGTGCTCGGTGGCGCTTGCGTCACCGCCGCGGCGATCGCCGCCGGCTACGACATCTGGAATCTGTTCTACACCAGCATCGTGCGGCTGGAATCGCCGCTGTATGCGCGTATTGCGCTGGCCAGCATCCACGATCCGGACGAACTGGGCTCGCGCGTGGTGCTGGAACTGGTCGGCGCACTGTCCGGTGTCGGCCTCGGCTGGTGGTTGTTCAGTGGCCAATCAGAAAAAAAGCATCCCGACGAAGGCTGAAACGCAGCGGGGAAAACGCGCGCTGGCTCGCAGTTTCCGGCGCGTTGAATGCGTGCGTTACCAAGCAATCACCTGCTGCTAACTTCGGGCTAGCCGCATTCGCCGGCGAGGTGGTTAAAACGATGTTTCGCCTCTGATCGGAGGGCAAGGCAGGTTCATGCGGGGTGGATAGCTTGGGGTGCGTGCACGGCCGCTGTGCACCCCCGAATCGAAGGAGACACCCGCATGAGTACCCGCAATCGCAAGTCGCTGCTCGTTATCACCGCCGCGCTGACCGCTGCCCTGGCGTTGCCTGCCATGGCCCAGAGCGCCGCCTCGCAGGATCCCGCCGCTGCCGCGGCGGCACAGTCAGGCCAATCGTCCGGTGGCGGGCAGACCTGGGCCAGCCTCGACACCGACGGCGATGGCGCGATCAGCAAACAGGAAGCGCAGGTCAACGCCGGCCTCGCCCAGATCTTCGATCAGGCGGACGGCAATGGCGACGGCAAGCTGACGCCGGACGAATACAAGGCCTTCGTCGCCAAGCAGCAGAGTGGCGGCAACAGCGCGCCCCCGCAGCAGCAGAACTGATCCCTGCACGCGTGTGGAGCGGAGCTTGCTCCGCTGGGGCCTTCCTGGGAAAGCTTCAGCGGAGCGGGTTCCGCTCTACGACGGGAAGGCCCGGCGGAGCAAGCTCTGCTCTACAACGCGGCGAGGCCGGGCCTTACAATCGTGTCGATGAACAGCATCGACATACGCGACGGCCACGCGATCCAACTGGTCGGCTTCGACGGCGACGACACGCTCTGGAAGAGCGAGGACTACTACCGCACCGCCGAGCAGGATTTCGAGGCGATCCTCGGCCACTACATCGATCTGCGCGACCAGCGCATGCAGCAGCACCTGCTGGCGGTCGAGCGGCGCAACCTCAAGATCTTCGGCTACGGCGTCAAGGGCATGACCCTGTCGATGATCGAGACCGCGATCGAACTGACCGATGCGCGGATCTCCGCGCAGGACATCCAGAAAGTGCTGGAAATCGGCCGCACCACGCTGCAGCACCCGGTGGAAGTGATCGCCGGCGTGCGCGAGGCGGTGGAGGAGATCGCGCGCGAGTTCGAGGTGGTGCTGATCACCAAGGGCGATCTGTTCCACCAGGAGCAGAAGATCGCCGAGTCCGGCCTGTCGGACCTGTTCCACCGCATCGAGGTGGTGTCGGAGAAGGATGCGTCGACCTACGCCCGCGTGTTGGCCGAATTCGACCTGCCAGCGCAGCGCTTCGCGATGGTCGGCAATTCGCTGCGTTCGGATATCGAGCCGGTGCTGGCGCTGGGCGGCTGGGGCATCCACACGCCCTATGCGGTGACCTGGGCGCACGAGCAGGAACACGGCGTGACCGAGGGCGATCCGCGCCTGCGTGAAGTACCCGCTGCCTCGGGTTGGCCGGCGGCGGTACGTGCGTTGGATGTGCTCGCGGGTGGAAAGGCCCCGGCCTGACACCCGGCGGCCCATGCGACATCACCGCGTGCACGACGCGCGCTGACGCGCGAATGGCGGGACGGCCACGGGCACGCCCCGTCGCAAGCCATGGCGGATCAGATCGAAACCGAGGCGCGCTGCTGCCGGCGCTGCATGGTCATCACCAGCATCACCGTCAGCAAGGCTGTGGCCACCGCGAAGATGCCCATGCCCAGGTAGTCGCCGCCCAGCCCGCCGGCGGTGCTCAGCGCGACATCCTCACCGTTGGGCATGAAGCTTGCGGCGTACATGCCGGTGTAGTGCATGCCGCACACCGCCACGCCCATCACCAGCGCGCTGCCCAGCATCTGCAACCAGCCGCGCAGGTTGAAGGCCAGCCACAGCGCCACCGTCGAGGCGACCACGGCGATCACCACGGACAGGCCGACGATGCCCGCGTCGTAGTGGATCGCTGCCGGCATCTTCATCGCGGCCATACCGGTGTAGTGCATGCCGGCCACGCCCAGGCCCATGCACAGTCCCGCCAGCAGCAGCTTGCCCCAGCCGAACACGCCGGAGCCGGCCAAGGCCAGGCCGATCATGCACGAGGCGATGCCGACCACCGCCGACAGCGTGGTCAGGCCCAGGTCGTAGGTCACCTGGATTTCCATCCGGCACGCCAGCATGGCGATGAAGTGCATGGCCCAGATCGCGCCGGCCCCCAGCGCCACGCCACCGGCGGTCACCGCCTGCCAGCGCTGCGCTCCGGTCCGCGCGGCCGGGATGCCGACTGCTATCTGCAACGCGGTGAACGAGCCGAGGACCGAAACCAGGTAGGACAACAGCATCAGGATCGGGTCGTGGATGCAATGGATCGCGTGGTCGTGCGGCATGGTGGATTTCCCCTTGGCTCGTTGTCGCGGTGGTGGCTGGCTGGCCGGGACAGCTCGGGTCAGACGTGGAACACGAACTTGCAGCAGCTCGCGCCGTTGGCGCGGCAGGACACTTCGCTGACCCGCACCAGGCCCAGATTGCCGGCCTCGTTGAGTGCGCCTTCGAGGAAGCCGCGCAGGAAGTGGCATTGCGGCGCGGTGACCGCTGGCCCCGAGTTGGCGAACGGGCTGCTGTAGGTCTTCAGCGCGTCTTCCTCCAACTCTGCGGGCAGCAGCTGGCGCAGCGCCGGCAAGGCAATGTGGCGGATCGAACCGGCCATCGGCAGACGCGCGCCCAGGGCGAAGTCGCGCTTGTACACCCAGGTGCCGACGCGGGTGCCGATGTAGCGCAGGGTCGATTCGCGCTGGGCCGGCTCCAGGCCGCGCTCAAGGCTCATCACCTGACCGAACACCTGCGGATAGTCCTTGGCGATCTGTGGCAGCAGGGCTTCGACCCGCTTCTGGTCGTAGGCGACCTTGGCCTGCTGGGTAGGGGCTTGAATGGGGGCTGGTGCCGCGACCGGTGCCACGGCGGCCGGCGCGGGTGCTTCCCGGTGTGCCGGGGGCGCCGTCTGCAAAGTGGCCGGTGCGCTGGCGTCGTAAGCGTTGGCCTCCAGGCTCTGCACCATCCAGTGCGTGCCCAGCTGTTCCTCCATCTGCATGAGGTTGGCCTCGGGCCCCTGCACGACCATGATCATGATCACGCCGCTCTCGGTGTTGGCGCGGCGGTGGCGCAGCAGGTTGAAGCGGTTGGCGATCAGCACCTCGCCCAGCGCCAGCAGCAGACCGTCCCGGCGATCGGAAACGATCTTCAGTTCTATGTCGACGAGTTTGTCCATGATTCCCCGTGTCGAACGACCGCCCGCGTGGGGCGTTTCCTGCACCGCGCGTTCCTGCATAAAAACGAGTCTCTATGCAGCTCGGTAAGAAATATCACGAAGCATGAATGCAATAACGCGACGGCCTGCACACAGGCCCACAGATGTTCGTGAGTGTCATCACGGTTCGTCAGGCCAAGAATCGGGACAGTCGGGCCGGTTGCAACGGAAGCGCCGCACAAGGGGACAGCAGGGCGAGCTCATGTTTTTCGGCACGGTCGCGGTGATGATCCGGGGCTGTGGGCGGCGATGCACAGGCCCATGAATCGCAGATCGCGCAGCAAGGTGATGGTGGATGCGTTCGTGCCTGGCAACGCCTCGGCCTGACACCCGGCGGCGCATACGGCATCATCGCCGCATGAGCTTCCGCATGCTTCCCGTCGTGTTCGCACTCGCGCTGGCGTCCGCTCCGGGCGCATTGTCGGCGCAGCAGCACGCCGCGGAATCCGCACCGGCACCGACTTACGCAGCCGGTACCGGCGATGCCTGGATCGACCGCCAGCTCGACGACATCAACACCTACGCACGTCGCTACCCGGACGCTTTCGTCGACGAGGTGGCCCGTTACGCCAATGTCCGCCGGGGCTACATCCAGGCATTGCTGGAACAGCAGCACTGGCAGCCGGGCGACATCTATTTCGCCTGCACCTGGACGTTCGTGATGAACCTGTCGTGCCGCGAGGCGGTGCGCGCGTGGAGCCGCGACCACCACGATGGCTGGAACGGCGTGGTCGGGCGCCTGCCGATCGCCCCGAACAACCTGCATTACCGCGCAGTGCGCCACGCCATCGTCGCCAGTTACGACCGCTGGGAGCGACCGATCCGGCTCGATGCTCAGCTGCAGCGCCAGTTGGGCAACCGCGCGCAGCGCCTGGAACGGGCCCAGGAAGCTGCCCGGGCCGCCGAGGCGGCCGACAAGGCCAGGCTCTGATCCACGCAATCCCCGAATCCCTGTAGGAGCGGCGTAAGCCGCGATGGGGCTTTCATGCAGGTCCCTCTGCAAAAGCCCGCACATCCATGTGCGGGGATTCAAATGGCAAGCCCCATCGCGGCTGAAGCCGCTCCTACAGGAATTTCGCGTGCCTTGCTTTGCTGCCCCGCAACTGGTCTCCCTGGGTGACCTCGGCGAAAATGCCGCATCGCCGGACCTGCCGGCTTCCGATCCGGCCCTTACCGATGAGCGACCCCGCATTCGTTTCCCCCGATGAGATCCGCAGCCTGTTCGCACAGGCGATGTCGGACATGTACCGCACCGAGGTGCCGCTGTACGGCACGCTGATGGCGCTGGTGGCCGAGGTCAACGCCGACACGCTGGCAGCCGATCCGGCGTTGGCCGGGCAGTTGCAGCGCAACGACGAGCGTGCGCGCCTGGATCTGGAACGGCACGGCGCGATCCGCGTCGGCACCGCGCAGGAACTGGCCACGCTGCGCCGGCTGTTCGCGGTGATGGGGATGCAGCCGGTCGGCTATTACGACCTGTCCGTGGCCGGCGTGCCGGTGCACTCCACCGCATTCCGCCCGGTGCGCGCCGAGGCGCTGGCGCGCAATCCGTTCCGCGTGTTCACTTCGCTGCTGCGGCTGGAGTTGATCGAGGATGAGGCGCTGCGGGCGCAGGCGGCGGAGATTCTTGCCCGACGCAAGATCTTCACCGAGCGCGCGCTGGTACTGATCGAGCAGGCCGAGCGCGAGGGTGGATTGCAGCGCAGCGACGCCGGGCAGTTCGTCGCCGAAGCACTGGAGACCTTCCGCTGGCATCGCGATGCGACGGTTTCGCTGACCACTTACCGCGCGCTGAGCGATGCACATCGTCTGATCGCGGACGTGGTGTGTTTCCACGGTCCGCACATCAACCACCTGACCCCGCGCACGCTCGATATCGACGCCGCCCAGGTCGAGATGCAGCGTCGTGGTATCGATGCCAAGGCGGTGATCGAAGGGCCGCCGCGCCGGCGCTGCTCGATCCTGTTGCGCCAGACCAGCTTCAAGGCGCTGGAGGAGGCGGTGGATTTCCCGGATACCGCTGGCGGGAAGGCGGGTACACATACCGCGCGCTTCGGTGAAATCGAACAGCGCGGCCTGGCGCTCACGCCGAAGGGGCGCGCGCTGTACGACGCGCTGTTGGCGCAGGCGCGCGCAGCCGAGGGCAGTGCGGGGGGCGACTATGCGACGCGGCTTGAAGCGGCGTTCGTCGGGTTTCCGGATGATTACGACACGCTGCGCCGCGAGGGCCTGGGCTATTTCCGCTATGGCCTGACCGAGGCAGGGCGTGCTGATCCTGCTGCGGTGGCAAAGCTGCCGGCGGAGGCGGCGATTGCGGCGGGATTGGTCAGCGCCGATCCGGTGGTCTACGAGGACTTTTTGCCGGTCAGCGCGGCGGGCATTTTCCAGTCGAATCTGGGGGGTACTGAGCAGCGTGCCTACGCGGCGCATGCCAATCGTGATGCGTTCGAGCAGGCGCTGGGGGCGGCTGTGGCGGATGAGTTTGCGATTTATGAGGGGATCGAGCGGGATTCTTTGGCGGGGTTGGTGGGGTAGTTCGTTGGCGGGGTAGTTCGAGGGGCTTTCTGTGAAAGCGGAAAGCCGGTGCTTTCTCGACGATCTATCAACTGTCGTCCCCGCGCAGGCGGTGACCCAGCGACTTCCGCGCGATCTCCCTAACATCGCGTAATTTCTCTAACGTCATCCCCGCGAACGTGGGGATCCAGTGCCTTCCGCGCCATCTCACCACCGTGGCCATCTCACTATCGTCATCCCCGCGAAAGCGGGGATCCAAGGACGTTGCTTGCTGGTTTTGACGTTGCAGTGACAGCAATAGCAATAGCAACTTCAACTGCAAAAGCTTTCGCTCCTTCGGAGCGAGTTACCTTTCTTTGCTCGTGCAAAGAAGCGCTTTTCAGCAGCCGAATGGCTGATCAACGTAACCCAAAGAAAGCACGCCCCAGTCCTCGCGCCCTCCGCTGCGCTACGGGTTCACTGCGCCAGCGGGATTTTCTGACGCGGCATCCATGCCGCGGCAGAAAACGACGTGCATCCATGCACGTCGCCCTTCGGGTTTTTCCCGCCGTCTCCGCCGCTGCGGATGGGGGCCCCGGAAGAGCGAAAGAGCAACCGCAAAATCACGGGCAACGGCAACGGCAACGGCAACGGCAACGGCAAAGCAGCGGCGTTGGTCTGCGTCGAACGTTGATTGGTCCGGGATCGGCGGCAAATCTCTCGCAAGACATTGCCGCATCCGAACAACGCGATCAGAACAACCCGGTCAGTACGAAGCAATCGGCCGCTGACGCGCCAGCTTCCGTTCGCGTCGACGTGCACGCCAATCCTTCCAGCGCTGTGCCAGGCACGAGAAGATCACGTACAGCGCGGGGGTGCTGAGCAACGTCAGGCTCTGGGAGATCAGCAGGCCGCCGATCATCGCGATGCCGAGTGGGCGTCGCAGCTCCGAGCCTTCGCCCAGGCCGATTGCCAGCGGCAGTGCCGCCAGGATCGCCACCATCGTGGTCATCATGATCGGGCGGAAGCGCACGATCGAGGCTTCGCGCACCGCCTCGCGCGGGTTCTTGCCGTGCTCGCGCTGCGCTACCTGTGCGAAGTCGATCATCATGATCGCGTTCTTCTTGACGATGCCGATCAGCAACACCAGCGCGATCATCGAGATCACCGACAGTTCGGTGTTGCTGACGTACAGCGCCAGCAGTGCACCCATACCTGCCGCCGGCAGGGTCGACAGGATCGTGACCGGGTGGATCAGGCTCTCGTAGAGCATGCCCAGCACGATGTAGACGGTCAGGATCGCCGCGATCAGCAGTATCAGCATCGAGTTCGGGTTGAGCTGCACGTTGAAGCCGCCGCCGTCGGTGAGGCGGATGTCGCCCGGCATGCGCAGGCCATCGACGGTGGCCTTGATGATCGCGTCAGCCTCGCCGGTGCTTACGCCCGGTGCGAGGTTGTAGCTCAGGTCCATCGTCGTGTACTGGTTGTTGTGGGTGATCTGCGGCGGCGCCAGTCCGGCCACTTGATGGGCGACTGCGGTGATCGGCACCATCTCGCCGCTACGGTTGGGCACGTAGATCTGGTCCAGCGCGGCGGGAGTGGCAGTCTGCGATGGCAGCGCGTTGACCACCACGCTGTACTGGTTCATGTCCGAATAGATCGTCGAGATCGAGCGCTGGCCGAATGCGCCGTACAGCGCGCCGTCGATGGTGCCGATCGAGATGCCCAGCCGCGCGGCCTTGGCGCGGTCGATCACGATGTTCTGGCGCAGGCCGGAGGTATCGACATCGCTGGCGACGTCGCGCAGTTTGGGGTTCTGCTTCAGCGCGGCGACCAGCTTGGGCAGCCATTCCTGCAACTGCGCCAGATCGTTGCCCTGCAGCGAGACCTGGTACTGCGCGCCCTGGCTGGTACCGCCGCCGCCATCGCTGGGCAGGTCCTGGATCGCGCGCAGGCGCAGGTCCAGGTCGGGGTAGTTGGCGGCCTTGGCGCTGAGTCGCGTGACCACGTCGGCGGTGGTGTCGCGACGACCTTCGGTGCGGGTCTTCAGCTCGATGTTGAACGAGGCGCTGGAACCCTGCCGGCTGGAGCCGAGTCGCGCGCCGACGATCTTCACCGCCGGATCGGCCATCAGCATGTCGGTGATGCGGCGCTGGCGCTCGACCATGTCGGCGAAGGAAACCGTGGCGCTGGAACTGGCACGGCCCCAGATCAGGCCGGTGTCCTGCGGCGGGAAGTTGCCCTTCTTGACCGCGCCGAACAGGAACACGGTGGCGCCGATCAGCACCAGCGGCGTCAGCGCGAGCAGCAATGCGTGGCGCAGCGAGAAATCCAGCGCCTTGGTGTACACGCGCACCATGCGCTCGTGCATGCGCTCCAGCCACGCGCCCACGCGGCCGGGTTCGGCGCTGGCGTGCGCCGACAGGAAGCGGCTGCACAACGCCGGCGTCAGCGTCAGCGAGACCAGCATCGACACCACGATCGCCGCCACCAGGGTGATGGTGAACTCGCGGAAGAACGTGCCGATCATGCCGCTGGCGAACAGCAGCGGGATGAATACCGCCACCAGCGAGGCGGTGATCGAGACGATGGTGAAGCCGATCTCGCGCGCGCCGGCCAGCGCGGCCTGCATCCGCGTCATGCCCTCGTCGAGATGGCGCGAGATGTTCTCGATCACCACGATCGCATCGTCGACCACGAAACCAATGGCGATCACCAGCGCCAGCAGGCTCAGGTTGTTGAGGCTGAAACCGAGGATGTACATCATCAGCGCCGAGCCGGCCAGCGACAGCGGCACCGTCACCGCAGCGATCAGGGTCGGTGCCAGCCGGCGCAGGAACAGCGCCATGGTCAGGATCACCATCGCCAGCGAGATCAGCAGCGTGGCCTGCACTTCATGCAGCGAGGCGCGGATGGTGGGGGTGCGGTCGAAGTAGGCGCTGAGCGTGGTGCCCGGCTGCAGGTAGGTGCGCAGCTCCGGGATCGCCGCCTTCACCCGATCGACGGTCTCGACCATGTTGGCGCCGGCGCGGGTGAACACATACATCACCACCGCCGGTTTGCCGTCGAGCCAGGCCGCCTGGTAGCTGTCCTGCTGGCCATCGTAGACGTGGGCGATGTCGCGCAGGCGCACCACGCGGCCGTTGGACTGGGTAGCGATGGCGAGCTGGGCGAAGTCGGCGGCCTTGGCGACCGAGTCGTTCACCACGATCGCGGTGGTGTTCTTGCCGTCGGACAGGAAACCGGTCGGCGAGGTGACGTTGGCCGCGCGCACCGCATTGCGCAGGTCGTCCGGGGTCAGGCCCATCGCGCTCATCGCGCGCAGGTCCACGTCCACCCGCACCGCCGGGGTGGAGGCACCGCCGATGTCGACCGAGGCCACGCCGGTGATCTGGCGCAGGCGCTGTGCCAGCAGCGAGTCGGCGACGTTGTACAGATCGTCGGCGGACTGGGTGGCGGAGGTGAGCGCGATCGCGATCACCGGATCGTCGTTCGGATTGGCCTTCTGGTACGACGGCGTGCCCAGGCCCGAGGGCAGGTCGGCCTGCGCGGCATTGATCGCGGTCTGCACGTCCTGAGCGGCCGAATCGATGTTGCGATCGCTCTGGAACACCATGAACACCATGCTCCGGCCTTCGGAGCTGGACGAGCGCATGCGATCGATGCCCGGCAGCTGGCCGAGGTGACGCTCCAGCGGTGCGGTGACGGTCGAGGCCATGGTGCTGGCGTCGGCGCCGGACTGGGTCGCCTGCACGAAGATCACCGGAATCGAGATGTTCGGCAGCGCCGCCACGCCCAGGCGCAGATAGCACATCAGGCCGATCACGAACAAACCGATCGCCAGCAGCGCGGTGCCGATCGGGCGCTTGATGAAGGGGGCGGAGAGGTTCATGCGGCGGGTCCGGGGGCCAGGGGCCGGAGGCCAGAGGTCAGGGAACGGCAGATGGCGGGCAGGCCCTGGCCCCTGGTCTCCGGCCCCTGGTCCCTGGCGCGCTCTGCGCGCGCGCTCATGCCCGCCCCTCCGCCACCGCGCCTTGCCGCTCCGCACGCCGGTCGCGCCATGCGCGTACGCGTTCGGAGAAGCGTTCCATGTACAGGTAGATCACTGGCGTGGTGTACAGCGTGACCAGCTGCGACAGCAGCAGGCCGCCGACGATCGAGATGCCGAGCGGGCGACGCAGCTCCGAGCCGATGCCGCTGCCCAGCGCCAGCGGCAGCGCGCCGAGCATCGCCGCGGCGGTGGTCATCATGATCGGACGGAAACGCAGCAGGCAGGCACGGCGGATCGCGTCGTGCGCGCTGGCACCGGCGCGGCGCGCCTCGATCGCGAAGTCGATCATCATGATCGCGTTCTTCTTGACGATGCCGATCAGCAGCACGATGCCGACGATGCCGTCCACCGACAGGCTCAGCCCGCACATCATCAGCGCCAGCAGCGCGCCGACGCCGGCCGGCGGCAGCGTGGAGATGATCGTGAACGGGTGGATGTAGCTCTCGTAGAGCACGCCCAGCACGATGTAGATCACCACGATCGCCGCGATCAGCAGCCACACCACATCACTCTGGCTGCCGGTGAACTCGGCGGCCTTGCCGACGAACTGCGCGTGCACCTGGGTCGGGATCTGCAGCTTCTGTTTGGCCTCCTCGATCGCCTGCACCGCCTGCGACAGCGAGTAGCCCGATGCGAGGTTGAAGGAGATCGTCACCGCCGGCAGCTGCTGCTGGTGGCTGACCACCAGCGGCGTGCTGGAGATCTTGGCCGTGGCCAGCGCCGACAGCGGGATGATGCTGCCCGCGCCGACGGTGATGCCGGTGTTCTGGTTGCCGATGCCGGTGGCGGTGGAGGAGTTCGACGAGGTCACCTGGCCGAAGCTGGTGGCATTGGTACCGGTCAGCGCACCAGTACCATTACTGGCTACCGCCAGCTGGTTCATCAACGCGGTGCTGGTGCGGAACTCCGGCGCCACTTCCAGCACCACGCGGTACTGGTTGAGCTCGGTGAAGATGGTCGAGATCTGGCGTTGGCCGAACGCGTCGTAGAGCGTGTCGTCGATGGTCTGCATCGGCACGCCCAGCACGCTGGCCTTGTCGCGGTCGATGTTGACCTCCAGTGCGTTGCCGTGGCTGGCGAGGTTGTTGTCGACATCGGCCAGCTGCGGCAGCTGGCGCATCGCCTCGGTCATCTTGGCGGCCCACTCGCTCAGCTCGGTGCTGTCCACGTCCGACAGCGAGAACTGGTACTCGGTGGCGGCCACGCGGGTATCGAGGGTGACGTCCTGCACCGGCTTGAGGTACAGCGCCACGCCCGGGATGTCCTTCACTACCGCCTGCAGGCGCGGCAGGATGTCGTCGAGCGCATCGCGCTGGCTGCGCTCTTTCAGCACGATCGACAACTGGCCCTGGTTGAGGGTCGGATTCATCGAGCCGGCGCCGATGAAGGCAGCCACGCCGGTCACCGACGGATCCTTGCGCAACGCTTCGGCAACCGCTTGCGTGCGTTGTTCCATCTGCGGGAAGGCGACGTTCTGGTCGGCCTGCACCACGCCGGTGATCAGGCCGGTGTCCTGTTCGGGCAGCAGGCCCTTGGGGATGACGATGTACAACACCACGGTCAGCCCGACCGCGGCGATCGCCACGCCCAGGGTCAGCGGTTGATGGGCAAGCACCCAGTCCAGGGTGCGCTCGTACAGCGCGACGATGCGCGACCACGTGGTGGTCTTGCCGGCGGCGGTGGCGCGCTCGTGCGCGTCCTCGCCCTCGGGCAGCGCATCGGGCTTGAGCAGGTAGGCGCACATCATCGGCGTCAGCGTCAGCGACACCAGCATCGAGATCACCACCGCGATGCTCAGCACCCAGGCGAACTCGTGGAACAGACGGCCGGTCACGCCCGGCATCAGGATCAGCGGCAGGAACACCGCCACCAGCGACACGGTCAGCGACAGCACGGTGAAACCGATCTGGCGCGCGCCGATCTCCGCCGCTTCCTGGCCGCTCTTGCCCTGTTCGATGTAGCGGACGATGTTCTCGATCATCACGATCGCGTCATCGACCACGAAGCCGGTTGCCACCACCAGCGCCATCAGCGACAGGTTGTCCAGCGACATGCCGGTGAAGGCCATCACGCCGAACGTGCCGGCCAGCGACAACGGCACCGCCACCGACGGAATGATCGTCGCCCACAGCCGGCGCAGGAACACGAAGATCACCGCGACCACCAGGCAGATGGTCAGGATCAGGGTGAACTTCACTTCATGCACCGAGGCGCGGATCGTCTCGGTACGGTCGGAGAAGACATCCAGGTGCACGTCGGCCGGCAGCACTGCGCGCAGCTGCGGCAGGATCGCGCGCACCTGCTCGACGGTCTGCACGATGTTGGCGCCGGGCTGGCGACGGATTTCCAGCAGCACCGCCGGCTTGCCGTCGGCCCAGGCCGCGAGCTGGTCGTTCTCGACGCCGTCGATCACCTTGGCCACGTCGGACAGGCGCACCGGGCGGCCGTTGCTGTAGCTGATGATGGTGTCGCGGTACTGCGCCGCATCGGTGAGCTGGTCGTTGGTGCCGATGCTGTAGGACTGGGTCTTGCCGTTGAGCGAACCCTTCGGCGCGCTGACGTTGGTCTGGGTCAGCGAGCTGCGCAGCGATTCCAGCGTCAGGCCCATGTTCGAAAGCTGCGCCGGATTGACCTGGATGCGCACCGCCGGCCGCACGTTGCCGGCGATCGAGACCAGGCCCACGCCCTGCACCTGCGACAGGCGCTGGGCCAGGATCGCATCGGCGTAGCGGTTGATCTCGCGCAGCGGCAGCGTGTCGGAGGTCAGTTTGAGCGTCAGGATCGCCGCGTCGGCCGGATTGACCCGGTTGTAGACCGGTTGGTACGGCAGCGAGGAGGGCAGGGTCGCCTGGCGGATCGCCGCCTGCACGTCCTGTGCGGCGATGTCGATGTTCTTCTCCATCGAGAACTGCAGGATGATCGTCGACAGGCCGGCCGAGGAGTCGGACGTCATCATGTCCAGCCCGGAGATCTGCCCGAGCTGGCGTTCCAGCGGCGTGGTCACCAGCGAAGCCATCGTGCTGGCATTCGCACCCGGGTACTGGGTGGTGACCACCAGGCTCGGCGCGTCGATTTCCGGCAAGGCCGACACCGGCAGCTGGCGGTAGCCGAGGATGCCGAGCAGCATGACGCCCGCCATCAGCAGCGAGGTGGCGATGGGTCGGCGGATGAAGATCGTCGAGAAGCCCACGGAGGGTGTCCTTGCTGGAAACGGCTAAACGGAGCCGGCGCGGGAGGCACCGGCACGCAGGCGGGGCGCGTTGCGCCACCGCCGGTTACGGATCAACGCGGGCCACCGCCGGAGCGACGTCCACCACCACTGCCATTGCCGCGGCCCTGCTTCTGCTGGGCGGCCTTCAGCTCGGCGTCGGTCGGCGGGGCCGGGGTCTCGCCCGGGGCCAGCGCATTGACCTTGCTGCCCGGCTTCAGGCGGAACTGGCCTTCGGTGACCACCTTGTCGCCGGCCTTCAGGCCGCTGGCGATCTGCACGCGGCTGTCATCGACCTCCACGCCCTGGGTCACCTTCTGCATCTTGACCGTGTTGTCGGCCTGCACGACGTAGACATAGTCGCCATCGGGGCCGCGCTGCACCGCCTGCGCCGGCACCACCACGCCGCCAGCGATCGTGCGCAGTTGCAGGCGCACGTTGACGAACTGGCCCGGCCACAGCGCGTTGTCGGCATTGGTGAACACCGCGCGCGCGGCGAAGGTGCCGCTGTCGCTGCTGATGGCGTTGTCGATCACGTCGAGCTTGCCGTCCTCGGTGAGCACGTGCGCGTCGCCGCGGTCGAGTGCGGCCACCGGCAGCGGTGCCTGCGCCTGACCTTCGCGCACCGGCTGCAGTTGGGTTTCGGGCAGGTTGAAGGAGACGTAGATCGGGTGGATCTGGGTCAAGGTGACGATCGTGGAGCTGGTGGTGACGACGTTGCCGGCATCCACGCCGCGGATACCGGCGATGCCGTCGATCGGCGCGGTGATGCGGGTGTACTGCAACTGCACCTGCGCGGCGCGCATCGAGGCGTCGTTGGCGGCCACCGCCGCTTCGTACTGGGCGACCTGGTTGCGCAGCGTGTCCAGATCGGTCTTGGCGACGTAGGGCTGGTATTCCGGTGCGTTGGAGCGGCTGTAGCTGGAACGGGCGGTGGCCAGCAGCGCCTGGTTCTGCTGCTTGGCGCCGACCGCCTGGTCGTAGCTGGCCTGCAGGCTGCGCGGGTCGATCTGCGCGAGCAGGTCGCCCTTCTTCACTTCCTGGCCTTCCTTGAAGTTGAGGCTCATCAGCTGCCCGCCGACCTGCGGGGTCACCGTGGCGGTGTTCAGCGCCTTCACCGTGCCCAGCGCGGTGGCATAGACCTGCACGTCCTGGGTGCTGGCGACCACGGCCGTGACCGGCACCGGGCCGGCGCTGTCGTCATCACCGCCGGCGCCCGACGCCTTGCCGTGGGAACCGCCGCGCAGGACGCGCGCACCGACGACCAGCACGATGACCACCGCCACGACGAGCAGTGAGACCTTCCAGAAACGCGACATTCGACAACTCCTGATGGCGGGGGCGGGGCGCGGCTGGCACGACCCGGTTGGCTGGACGGGAAGCATATCGTCGGCCCCCGTCGTTTGGACCATGACTGACGGGATAGGAGGTAGACCGCTTATGCCTGGGTTGGTTCAGCCGGTCGGACCAGCATGCCCACAAACGCATTACGGTGGCGTCGGTTGACGCCGTGACGACATCCGGTCGACTTCCGTAGGAGCGACTTCAGTCGCGACGGGCCTTACCGGCAATGTCCCGTCGCGACTGAAGTTGCTCCTGCAAAGGACCGAACCGTGCCGTTCGGCCTATGGCAGGTTTCGGACATGTCCTAAAGTGGCTGGGTTCACCACCCGAAAAGGAATCCCGATGCGTCCCACCCGCCTGTTGGCCTGCTCGCTGCTGCTGGCCGCCCCCGCGCTTGCCCTGGCCCAGTCCGCCGAGCGCCCCGAAGTGGCCGCCGCGGCAAGCAAACTGCAGGCCCAGGTGGTGCAGTGGCGCCGCGACTTCCACCAGCACCCGGAGCTGTCCAACCGCGAGGTGCAGACCTCGGCCAAGGTCGCCGCACAGCTGCGCAAGCTCGGCCTGAAGCCGCAGACCGGCATCGCCCACCACGGCGTGGTGGCGATCATCAAGGGCGGCAAGCCCGGCCCGAAGATCGCCCTGCGCGCCGACATGGACGCGCTGCCGGTGACCGAGCAGACCGGCCTGCCGTTCGCCTCCAAGGCCACCGGCGAATACCGCGGCGAGACCGTCGGCGTGATGCACGCCTGCGGCCACGACGCCCACACCGCGATCCTGCTCGGCGTGGCCGAAGCGCTGGTGGCGATGCGTGACCAGCTGCCGGGCGAAGTGATGCTGATCTTCCAACCCTCCGAGGAAGGCGCGCCGGGTAACGAAGAAGGCGGTGCCTCGCTGATGCTCAAGGAAGGCCTGTTCGCCGACTTCAAGCCGGAGGCGGTGTTTGGCCTGCATGTGTTCTCCAGCGTCCAGGCCGGCAAGATAGCCGTGCGCGGTGGCCCGCTGATGGCAGCGTCCGACCGCTTCAACATCAAGGTGATCGGCCGCCAGACCCATGGCTCGGCGCCGTGGAACGGCATCGACCCGATCGTCACCGCCGCCGACCTGATCGGCACCGCCCAGACCGTGGTCAGCCGCCGCGCCAACATCGCCAAGCAACCGGCGGTGGTCAGCTTCGGCGCGATCAAGGGCGGCATCCGTTACAACATCATCCCGGACGATGTGGAGATGGTCGGCACCATCCGCACCTTCGACGAAGGCATGCGCCAGCAGATCTTTGCCGACCTGAAGACCGTCGCCGAGCACACCGCCGCCGCCCACGGCGCCACCGCCGAGGCCAACGTGCCGGACCAGGACGGCAACCCGGCCACGATCAACGACCCGGCGCTGACCGCGAAGATGCTGCCGAGCCTGCAGGCCGTGGTCGGCAAGGACAACGTCTACGAGCCGCCGCTGCAGATGGGCGCGGAAGACTTCTCCTTCTACGCCCGCGAAGTGCCCGGCCTGTTCTTCTTCGTCGGCTCCACCTCGGTGGGCATCGACCCGGCCACCGCGCCCAGCAACCACTCGCCGAAGTTCCTGCTCGACGAGAAGTCGCTCGACGTCGGCCTGCGCGCGCTGCTGCAGGTCTCGCTGGACTACCTGGAAGGCACCCAGCCGGGCTGATCTAGTGCCTCGAACATGACCTTGTAGGAGCGGCTTCAGCCGCGATGGGGCGTTCCCATTTGAATCCCCGCACATGGATGTGCGGGCTTTTGCAGAGGGATCTGCGTGAACGCCCCATCGCGGCTGAAGCCGCTCCTACGGTTCACAAGCGCCCCATACACCCGCCGGCCAGCCCCCGGTCCGTAGAATCGCGGGATGAACACCGTCCAAGATTCCAGCCTCGGCCGTGAGGTCGCCTACCCGGATCGCTACGATCCGACCTTGCTGTTCCCGATCCCGCGCAGCGCGGGCCGTACCGAGATCGGCATCGACACAGCCCTGCCGTTCGCCGGCCACGATCGCTGGCATGCCTACGAACTGAGCTGGCTCGACGCCCACGGCAAACCGTGCGTGGCCACCGCGACCCTGCGCGTGCCGTGCGAGTCGCCGTACCTGATCGAGTCCAAGTCGCTCAAGCTCTACCTCAACTCGCTCAACGGCACGCGCTTCAACAGCGCCGAGGCGGTGCGTGTGTGCATCGCCACCGACCTGTCGGTGAGTGCCGGCGCCGAGGTGAGTGTCGAGTTCGGCCTGCCGCCGGTGGATACGGTCGGCGAGGGCGAGTCGATCGACGCACTCGATGTCGCCATCGACGATTACGGCCCGCCCAACGCCAGCTACCTGCGTGCCGATGCCGGGGGCGAAGCGGTCGAGGAGACCCTGGTATCGGCACTGCTGAAGTCCAACTGCCCCGTTACCGGCCAGCCGGACTGGGCCAGCGTGAGCTTGCGTTACCACGGCACGAAAATCGACCGTGAAGGCCTGTTGCGCTATCTGGTCAGCTTCCGCGATCACGCCGAGTTCCATGAGCAGTGCGTGGAGCGCATCTTCCACGACGTGCAGCAGCAGTGCCGCCCGCAATGGCTGACGGTCGAGGCGCGCTACACCCGTCGCGGTGGGCTCGACATCAACCCGTTCCGCGCCAGCCCGCAGCTGCCGGAGTCGCTGTCGGCGTTGCGCGACCCGCGCCAGTAACAGGTGTTCAGACGACCGGCCCGGTGCTTGCGCACGGGCCGGTGCAAGCACTTCAGGGGGCGCATAACCTCTAGATTTCCTGCATGCCAGCTTCACGTGCGCGCGATCCGTCCTTAACATCCGCCGTGAGACGGTAGCCGCCAGTCCGGTATCAAGGAACCGCTGGCGATGAGCAACGACAAGAAAGCCGATTTTTCCGACGTGACCGCCAAGGTCGACAGCACTGCCCCGGCGACGCCGAAGGCTGATTTCTCCGATGTCACCGCAAAGGTGGACAGCACCGCCGAGGTCGTCGGCGAGCAGTCCTACACCGTGAAGGGTGGCGATTCCTTATCCAAGATTGCCAAGCAGTTCTACGGTGACAGCAACGCCTGGAGGCGCATCTTCGACGCCAATACCGACGTGCTCAAGGATCCCGACAAGATATTCCCCGGCCAAACGCTGCGCATTCCCGCCAAGTCCTGATCCCGACCCACCTTTCGGAGCAAACACCATGCAGAAGACCCATCTTTCCGGCGCCGTGATCCTGGGCCTGACCGCCGTGCTGGCCCTGGCCGGTTGCAAGAAGAAAGACGACACCAGTGTCGACAGCACTGCGCCTGTGGCCAGCACGCCAGCGCCTGCCACCACGCCGGAACCGGCGCCTGCCGCCACCGGCGTCAGCGTGACCGGCGTGACCGTCGGCAACACCGCCGCCGCCGACAAGTCGGTCGCAGCGGTCGCCACGCTCGGCGCCAAGGACAAGATCATCGTCTCGGTGAAGACCGACGGCACCGCCAGCAACGTGCCGGTGGCGGTCAAGCTGACCTACCAGGATGGCCAGGTCGCCGGCCAGCAGAGCGCGTCGATCAATGCCAGCGGTGCCGAAACCACCAATGTCGAATTCAGCAAGGCCAGCGCCTGGCCGGCGGGCAAGTACACCGCCGACGTGACGGTGGATGGCAAGTCGGC
Source organism: Pseudomonas sp. GW821-FHT07E12 (assembly GCF_058986605.1). Taxonomy (NCBI): domain Bacteria; kingdom Pseudomonadati; phylum Pseudomonadota; class Gammaproteobacteria; order Pseudomonadales; family Pseudomonadaceae; genus Pseudomonas; species Pseudomonas sp. GW821-FHT07E12. Next base: position 28,401 of record NZ_JBYSVX010000015.1, read on the forward strand.
CGGCACCCAGCAATTCGAGGTGAAATAGGAAGGCCCAAGGGGAGCAGTACGCCCGTCGACTCTCTCCCGACGGGCGTTCTTTGCTGGGGGCGCAGCGCGGGCTGCGCCTCCTTTTTTATTGGCTGCGCCGGCGCCGCGAAAGCCCGGCCAGTCATTGCGATGCGTGCGGAATCGGTTTTCGATGCAACCGATTGGCCCGGGTGGAACGCTGGATTCGCGCCGGCTCGGCTTTACCCCGTCGCCCCGCAGACGCGACAATGAAACGCTTGATCGATCCCGTTCCAGCCTGCGGCCGGCACGGCGGGCACACGCGGTGGCAGACGACAACGCCTCCGCAGCCCGATGAAGCTGCTTCCTTACCTTCGCCGCGGCTTTCTTCCCGAACCAGTACGAGTCCACGCAGAACATGTCGAACACCCCGAAGATCATCTACACGCTCACCGACGAGGCACCGTTCCTGGCGACGCAGTCGCTGCTCCCGATCATCAAGGCCTACACCGGCACCGCCGGTATTGCAGTGGAGACCCGCGACATCTCGCTGGCCGGTCGCATCCTGGCGCTGTTCCCGGACTACCTGAGCGACGCGCAGAAGATCGGCGATCACCTGGCCGAACTGGGCGAGCTGGCGACCCAGCCGGAAGCCAACATCATCAAGCTGCCGAACATCTCCGCCTCGGTGCCGCAGCTGAAAGGCGCGATCAAGGAACTGCAGGCGCAGGGCTATGCGCTGCCGAACTACCCCGATGCGCCCAGCGACGACGTCACCCGCGACATCAAGGCGCGCTATGACCGGGTCAAGGGCAGCGCGGTCAATCCGGTGCTGCGCGAGGGCAATTCCGATCGCCGCGCGCCGCTGTCGGTGAAGAACTTCGCGCGCAAGCACCCGCACCGCATGGGCGCCTGGGACAAGGGTTCGAAGACCACGGTGGCGCACATGGCCAGTGGTGATTTCTACGGCAGCGAGCAGTCCGCCACCATCGACAGCGCCGGTAGCGTGCGCATCGAACTGGTCGGCAACGACGGCGTGACCACGCTGCTGAAGGAGAAGACCACGGTCAAGGCCGGCGAGATCATCGATGCGGCGGTGTTGAGCCGCAAGGCACTGGCGCAGTTCGTCGATGCCGCCATCGCGCAGGCGCGCGCGCAGGGCGTGCTGCTGTCGCTGCACCTGAAGGCGACGATGATGAAGGTCTCCGACCCGATCATGTTCGGCGTGGTCGTCGGCGAGTTCTACAAGAACACGCTGAGCAAGCACGCCGATGCGCTCAAGCAGGCCGGTTTCGACCCGAACAACGGCATCGGCGATCTGTACGCGCGCATCGGCGCACTGCCGGAAGCGACGCAGGCCGAGATCAAGGCCGATATCGAGGCCGAGTACGCCCAGCGCCCGGCGCTGGCGATGGTGAATTCCGACAAGGGCATCACCAATCTGCACGTGCCCAGCGATGTGATCGTCGACGCCTCGATGCCGGCGATGATCCGCGACAGCGGCCGCATGTGGAACACCGAGGGCAAGTTGCAGGACACCCTGGCGCTGATTCCGGACCGCAGCTACGCCACCATCTACCAGGCGGTGGTCGAGGACTGCAAGGCGCACGGCGCGTTCGATCCGGCCACGATGGGCAGCGTGCCCAACGTCGGCCTGATGGCGCAGAAGGCCGAGGAATACGGCAGCCACGACAAGACCTTCCAGATCCCGCGCGACGGCGTGGTGCGCGTGGTCGATGAGACCGGCACCACGATCTTCCAGCACGCGGTCGAGGCCGGTGACATCTGGCGCATGTGCCAGACCAAGGACGCGCCGATCCAGGACTGGGTCAAGCTGGCGGTCAATCGCGCCCGCCTGAGCGGCACCCCGGCGGTGTTCTGGCTGGACCCGCAGCGCGCCCACGACGCGCAGGTGATCGCCAAGGTCGAAACCTACCTCAAGGATCACGATACCGCCGGCCTGGACATCCGCATCCTGGCGCCGGTCGAGGCGATGAAGTTCTCGCTGGAGCGCATCCGCAAGGGCCAGGACACCATCTCGGTCACCGGTAACGTATTGCGCGACTATCTGACCGACCTGTTCCCGATCATGGAGCTGGGCACCAGCGCCAAGATGCTGTCGATCGTGCCGCTGATGGCCGGTGGCGGCCTGTTCGAGACCGGTGCCGGCGGCTCGGCGCCCAAGCACGTGCAGCAGTTCGTCGAAGAGGACTACCTGCGCTGGGATTCGCTCGGTGAGTTCCTCGCGCTGGCCGCTTCGCTCGAGCACCTGGGCGAAACCTATGGCAATGCCCGCGCCAAGGTGCTGGCGCAGGCGCTGGACGCGGCCAACGGCCAGATCCTGGACAACAACAAGTCGCCGGCGCGCAAGGTCGGCGAACTCGACAACCGTGGCAGCCACTTCTTCCTGGCCCTGTACTGGGCGCAGGCGCTGGCCGCGCAGGACCAGGACGCCGAGCTGAAGGCCAAGTTCGTGCCGCTGGCCAAGCTGCTGGCGGAGAACGAGCAGACCATCATCGGTGAGCTCAACGGTGCGCAGGGCAAGGCCGTGGACATCGCCGGTTACTACCACCCGGACCTGAGCAAGATCGAAGCCGCGATGCGTCCGAGCAGCACCCTCAACGCCGCGTTGGCGACGCTGGCCGGCTGACCGAGCGGCGTTTTGCAAGACCCAAGGCCCGCCTCCTCACGGAGGCGGGCTTTTCTTTGGGCGGCTACCGATGCCGCATGCCTTTTGTGGGAAGCCTTTGTGGGAGGGACTTCAGTCCCGACGGGCCGTACCGGCAAAGCGTCGGGACTGAAGTCCCTCCCACAACGCGCCCCTTTCTGTCTCGCCACTGCCGCTCACCTAAACGGCGACAGCGCCGTCATCGCACGCGCCAGCACCGAAGCACGCCGCCGCTGACCACGTTCGCGACGTTGCCGAACGCGTTCTCGATCACCCACGTTGGCCGTATGGATCGTCTCGGCGGACTTGGCCAACTGGCGCGCCAGCTCCACGTTGGTGATGTGCCCATGCATGAAAAGCAATCCGTTGAAGATGCCCATGTCTACGTCTCCACTTGAGTGAAATCGACAATAGGCGCAGGCTGGTTGAGTAAAAAGCGAGAATTCCGCAACCAATCATTGAGAAATACTCAAGCCTCGTCATGACAAAGCCGCCACTCCATGCACTGCAGGGATTCGTGACCGCCGCGCGTCTGGGCAACCTTTCCAGGGCAGCCGAGGCGATGAACGTCACCGTCAGCGCACTCAGCCACCAGATGCGCGGCCTGGAGGAGCGGCTGGGGCATCCGCTGCTGGTGCGGCAGGCACGCGGCGTGACCACCACGCGGGAAGGCCAGCGTCTGCTTGAACAGGTCGCGCCGCACCTGGATGCGATCGCGCTGGCGTTCCAGCCGTTCGCCGCGCGCCATGACGACGTGCTTACCATCAGCATCACGCCGTCGATGGCCTCGGCCTGGCTGGTGCCGCGACTCAGCGATTTCCTGTCCGCGCATCCGCAAGTCGAAATCAACCTGCAATCCAGCGAGCGCCTGGTGGACTTCGAGCGCCAGCTTCAGATCGATGCCGCCTTGCGTATCGGTGCAGGGGACTGGCCCGGCCTCACCGCCGAACGGCTGTTCGACGACTGGCTGGTGCCGATGGCCAGCCCGGCGCTGATCCGCCGCATGGGCGGGATCGACAAGCGGCCGCTGCTCGAATGGCCGCTGCTGGGTGCCCGCGACCGCGAGTGGGAGCGCTGGTTCGCCGCGACCGGCGACAAGGTGCCCGCGCGCTACGTGGCGGTGCTCGACGATTCCGAATCGCACCATCGGGCAGCGCTGGACGGCGTCGGCGTGGCGCTGGGGCGGGTGACCCGGGCGCGGCTGCTGATCGACTCCGGCCAACTGGTGCCGCTGTCGTCGCATCGGCTCAAGACGACCTGGTCGCATTACCTGGTCTACCCGGCGCGCTCGGCCGGGCATCGCGGCCTCCTGGCGTTCCGCGAGTGGCTGCATGCACAGGCACGCGAACACGACCGGCACATGCAGGAGGTTGCGGAACAGCCGCCGCGTCCGCGCCGGCGTCGCTGAGTACACTGCGGCCATGAATCTCGCACCGATCCCGCCGCAGTCCGAACGCCGCGCCGAGGCGATCGGTCGCGCGATCTTCGAGGCGTTCGAGGACTACCACGCGCGCTTCGCCGAGGTCACCGCGCGTGCCCGGCAGCGCTTTGAGGCGCGTGACTGGAGTGGCGCGCGCGAGGACGCGGTTGAGCGCATCGCGCTGTACGACCAATACATCGCCGAGTGCATGCTGCGCCTGCGCGCGGTGCTGATGGGACAGGCGCACGACCGCGCGCTGTGGATCCGCGCCCGCGAGCACTATCTGAAGTTGATCGCCGCACTGCTGGACCAGGAGTTGTACAAGACCTTCTACAACACGCTGACGCGGCGCTACTTCCGCACCCGTGGCGTGGACCCGCGCATCGAGTTCGTCGCCCTCGACATCGAGCCGACCGACGCGATCACCCATCCGGTCGCGCGCCACACCTACGCGGTCTCGCCCGGCCGGCTGACCGAGATGCTGATGCGGGTGCTCGGCGACTATCCATTCGAAGTGCCGTACGCGCACCGCACGCGTTGCGCCGCGGCGATTGCGATCCGCCTGCAGGACGATCTGGCGCACTGGGGCGAGCACCCGGTGCGCAGCGTCGAGCTGCTGGAGACGGTGTTCTATCGCGAGCGCCGCGCCTATCTGGTCGGACGCGTATTCGGCGAACACCGTTTCTCGCCGTTTGTGATCGCGCTGGTCAACGACGAGCGCGGGCTACGCGCCGAGGCGGTACTGACCCGGCGCAGCGACGTCGCGCAGTTGTTCAGCAATTCGCGCAGTTACTTCCAGGCCAACCTGGGTACCGTCGGCGATGCGGTGGTGTTCCTGCGCAGCCTGCTCACGCACAAGCCGATCGACGAGCTGTACACCATGCTCGGCCGCGCCAAGCAGGGCAAGACCGAGCGCTACCGCACCTTCTTCCGCCATTTCGAGATACACACCGACGAGCGACTGGTGCATGCCGAAGGCACGCCCGGCATGGTGATGGTGGTGTTCACCCTGCCGAGCTATCCGCTGGTGTTCAAGGTGATCCGCGACCGCTTCGCCTATCCCAAGCAGATCAGCCGCGAGCAGGTTGAAGAGAAATACGAACTGGTGTTCCAGCTCGATCGCATCGGCCGCCTGCTCGACGCCCAGCCGTATCGCTTCATGCGCTTCCCGCGTTCGCGCTTCGCGCCGGCGCTGCTGGAAGAGCTGCTGGGCAGCTGCGCGCACAGCATCACCGAGGATGGCGAGGACCTGATCATCGAGCTGTGCTACGTGCAGCGCCGATTGCGGCCACTCAATCTCTACCTGCGCGAACAGCCGCTGGAGAACGTGCGCGCGGCGGCGATCGACTACGCGCAGGCGATCAAGGACATGGCCCGCAACAACATCTTCCCCGGCGACATGCTGCTGAAGAACTTCGGCATCACCCGCCACCGGCGCGCGGTGTTCTACGACTACGACGAGCTGTGCCTGGTCACCGAATGCAACTTCCGCGACTGGCCCCAACCGACCAATTACGAAGAGCAGATGTCGGCCGAACCCTGGTTCCACGTCGCCCCGCGCGATGTCTTCCCCGAACGCTTCCCGCTGTTCATGGGATTGCCGGCAGCGCAGTTGGAGGCAGTGCGCGCGGTCCACGCCGACCTGTTCGACCCGCAATGGTGGCGCAGCCTGCAGGCGCGCCTGCGCGAGGACGACTATCCCGATACGCCGCCTTATGCGGATTCACTGCGGCTGGCGTGAAGCACGGTCCGCGCGCTAATGGGTGTACGACATATCGCAGGCAGCAGGGCATGGAGCGGCGTGTTGTGAGCCTCTGCCTTGGTTCATGGGAAATGATCATGCGGAATTCCCGCCGGACGCCTTGATCGCGGCTGCTCATCCCGCCGCGATGAGGGCGTCCTCGGCCCGGACTCGGGGGTGATCAATGTGCTCACCACCGTCGAGCCCGAACACCCTGCGCAGGAACACGGCGCCGTCCTCCAGTGCCTGCCGGGCGATGGAAGACACCGACACCGCTTCGATGAAGCTGTGGGGTGCGCCCGGATAGAGCTTCACCTCGACGTTCACGCCCGATGCGAGCAGTTTGCCGGCCATCGCCAGATTCTGTTCGGTGAGTACGTCGCACTCGCCGACGCCGATGAAGAAGGGAGGCAGCCCTGTCAGCTCGGCCAGCAGGCCATGGGCATACGGATCGTTGCGGTCGCCGGGCCGGGAGATGTAATGGTTCCAGAAGGTATCTACTTCCTGCGCGGTCAGCATGTCTGCGTCGGTACCGTAGCGGCGGCGCGAATGCGGTGAGCAATCGGGCGTGAATCCTGCGTAGTAGCTCAGGATGGCGCCGATGCGATCGGCTTCGCCGAGATCGCGCAGTTTGAGCGCCGCACCGGTGGTCAGGTTGCCGCCGGCGGAATCTCCGCCGAGCGCCAGCCGGTCTGCATCGAGTCCGTGCTCTGCGCCGTTCGCCTGCAGCCAGCGCACGACATCGACGACCTGTTCCATTGCGACGGGATAGTGCACCTCGGGCGACAGTGCGTAGTCGATGCCGACCACGGCAACACCGGCGCGCGCGGCCAGTTCGCGCATCACCCGGTCGTGGGTGTTCAGGCTGAACATCGCCCAGCCGCCGCCATGCAGGAAGCCGAGCGTCGGCTTGGCCGTGCCGGGCGCTGGATCGTAGATGCGCAGTCGGACCGGGCCATGCCGGGTATCGGCGAAGATCTCTTCGATGCGCGCGATCGTCGGCCCGCCTTCGCACCAGGGGCGCCGGACCTGCTCCACGATCTCGCGCTGGGCCGGCCAGTCCAGGGTTCGCCCGGCTCGCAGGCGGCGGCCTTCGGCGATCACGCTGTCGATGAAGTGGGCTATCTCCGGGTCGATCGGCTTGGCCGACGGGGTGATGGCGGCGATCGCACCGGCGCCACGGCCGCCGTCGAAACGGCGCATCCACGTGGCCAGCGAGTGCTGCCGTGTATCCCACAGCCCGCGCAGGATGTCGTCGAAGACGTCGTCACGTTCGTCCTGGCCCAGCTTGAAGGTGGCGCGCGATTCGCGGATGTGCGCGTGGAAGCCGACGACGTGTTCGCGCAATGCGAAGTAGCGCTCGCCCATCTCCTCGACGCGCCATGCGCCTGGGCGCTCCCGTTCCTGGTCGGCGGTCAGTCGTCGCAGCAGGCGGTCGGCATCCTCCGGCGTGTCACGCAGTTCGATGTCCACGTCGAACACGATGCTGGTGTAGTTCCAGGTCGGTGCACGGGTGCGATCGGCGAACCAGGACGGCGAGATATAGCCGTGCGGGCCGATCAGCAGTACCGTCGCGCGCGGATCGTCGGCCAGTGCGCGCCACTGCGGGTTGCTGCGCGCGAAGTGTCCGAGCAGGCGCAACGGCCGGCCGGCGGTATCGCATTCGACCTGGACCGGCAGCGGTGTGGCCGACAGCGCTCCGGCTGGGCCGGACACGATCCAGGCGAAGGGTTGTTCGGCGACGAGATCGGTCGCGCTCTGATCGGAGAGCGGCCGGAAAAGCGATGGAGTGGGCATGATGTCCGGCGCTGAGTCGATCGGGGGGAGGTTCATTGGATGGACGCGGCCACCGAATGAGCCGGCCAGTGGTCGACCCAGGGGCTCGTCGCTTCGAGTTCATAGGCGAGTGCGAGCAGGGTGTCCTCCTGTCCGCGGTCGGCCGCGAACATGCTGCCGATCGGCAGGCCGCCGCGGCTACGCGACAACGGCAGCGCGATCGCCGGTGTACCTGCCATGTTCTGCAGAGGCGTGTAGTCGATCCACTCGAACATCGTCTTCATCAGGGTCTGCATCGGCACATCCGGCGCGAAGGTTCCCAGCAGCGGAGGCGGTGCGCTGACCACCGGGGTCAGTACGACGTCGAAAGTGCTGAAGAAGGTGGCCAACAGTTGTGGAAGCTGCGCGATCTGCCGGTAGGCCGCTTCCAGCGCATGCGTGGGCAGACGCTGCCCACGCGCGCCGAGGTCCAGCGTCCACGGCTCCAGCATGTCCTCCAGGCGGTGCGCGCCGACCCGCGCACGGGCGGCGTCGACGCAGTCGGCCGCCAGATGCGACCACAGGTCTTCGAATGCGCCCAGGAAAGCGTCCCCATCGAGCGGCCATTGAGCGTGCTCCACCCGATGGCCCAGCGATGCGCACAACGTCGCCGTGTGCGTGATGGCTTGTCGGACTTCCGGATGCGGCGCACTACCGCGCAGACCATGTTCGATCACCGCGATCTTCAGGCGTCTGCTCGAAGGCCCCTGGACCATCGTGCGTCCTGCCTGCAGATGGGTCGCGGCGAATGCCCAGGCGGTATCACGTACGCTGCGCGAATGCAGGCAGTCGGCCACCAGAAGATCCTCGACGAGGTGGCGTGCACGCACACGCACCGTGCTGTCGCGGCCGGGCTTCAGCCCCACCACGCCGCAGCAGGAGGAGGGCAGCCGGATCGAACCGCCGCCATCGCTGCCGTGCGCGAAGGGCACCAGGCCGGCGGCGACCGCGGCAGCCGCTCCGCCGCTGGAGCCGCCGGGCGAATGCGCCAGCGACCACGGGTTGCGGGTTACCGGGCCTTGCAGTGGTTCTGTCGAAGCGAGCAGCCCGAACTCCGGCATTGACGACTTGCCGACTGCGACCAGGCCCTGCGCGAGGAGTCGCTGGACATAGGGGTATCCGTGTTCCAGCAGCGCCCCGCTGCGGCTGCGTGAGCATGCCAGCGTCGGCATGCCCGGATAGTCCAGCGAGTCCTTGGCCAACCAGGGCACGCCTGCCATCGCGCCACGCGTGGATGCGCCGCCGACGGAGCTATCCAGCGCGGTGGCCGTGCGGCGTGCCAATCCGAATGCGCGATGGCTCAACGCCTGCAATTGTGGGTCCAGTGCCTCGATCCGCAGGATCGCGGCTTCTACCAGACCACCGGCGTCGATGTCGCCGGCTTGCACCAACGCGGCCTGGTCGTGGGCATCGAGGCGGCCGATGGTGAACGCATCAGAGCGCGTGAGGGGGGAACGGACGGACATGCGTGCGAAAGGCTCCGGTGCTACTGAGGCTGCAAGGGCGAAGGACACATCGGTTACCGCTGCGCGGCGCGCGGATCGAAGCCGTGCGGGCCGACATATGCGGCGGGAGGACGTTGTCGATCGGTCATGGCATTTCATGCTGTCCACGACGAAGTTCCGATGCTTCGCCATCTCATCCGCCGACTTCGCCGAACACGTCCATCGATAACCGCGACGTGCGGGCGGTAGCAGCAAACCCGCGTCCGACCTGCGGCGGCGGCTGTTTCGGTTAAGTCGTTGCCTTGATCGGCGTCTTCGGCGCAGCGTCCCGGGGCTACGCTCGGAACACCTTTCAGTAACGGGGCCGGCCTTGCCACGCACTTCCTCAACCGATCCCACGAGCGCACTCGACTGGCTCGCACGGCTGGTCGCCTTCGATACCACCTCCCGCAATTCCAACCTGGCGCTGATCGAGGCGATCGAAGCGTGGCTCGGCGGGCTCGGCGTGCGTTCGGTGCGGGTCATGGACGCGGAACGCCGCAAGGCGAACCTGCTGTTCTCCATCGGTCCGGATGTCGCTGGCGGGGTGGTGCTGTCCGGCCACACCGACGTGGTGCCGGTCGATGGACAGGATTGGAGCAGCGACCCGTGGACGCTGTCCGAGCGCGATGGACGGCTCCATGGCCGGGGTACGGCGGATATGAAGGGCTTTCTCGCGGCCGGTTTGTCGCGGGTGCCGGCGATGCTGGATGCCGGACTCAAGCGGCCGGTGCATTTCGCCCTGTCCTACGACGAGGAGGTCGGCTTGCTGGGAGCGCCTTCGCTGATCGAGACGATCATGACCAACCTGCCCACGCCCGGTTTGGTGATCGTGGGGGAACCGACCGGGATGCGGATCGTCGACAGGCACAAGGGCATCATGGGGTTGCGCACTACCGTGACCGGCCACGAGGCGCATTCCAGCCAGACGCATCTGGGCATCAGCGCGAACGTGGTGGCGACACGGCTGATGTCGCGGATCGTGGAGATCGGCGATCGCCTGGTGGCCGCCGCGCCCGCCGCGAACGGTTTCGAGCCGCCGCATACCACCATCACCATCGGCCTGATCCAGGGCGGCACGGCGGCGAATATTCTCGCCAGGCAATGCGCCTTCGTCTGGGACATCCGCTCGGCCTCGCCGCTGGAAGCGCGGGCGGTGTACGACGAGGTCGAGGCGCACGCCAGGCAACTGGAGTCCGCGATGCGGATGCGCTTCCCGGCGTGCCGTATCGTCACCGAGATACTTTCTGATGTGCCGGCCCTGACCGGCGCGGTCGCAGCCGGTACGCACGCGCTGCAACTGGCATCGCAGTTGGCCGGCACGAGCGAGCGCGAGGCTGCATCCTATGTCGCGGAGGCAGGGTTGTTCGAGCGCGCCGGGCTGCCGACCGTGATCTGTGGCCCCGGCTGGATCGCGCAGGCACATCAGCCCGATGAGTACATCGAGATCCACCAGCTCGTCGCAGGCGAGGCATTCATGGACCGCTTGATCGAGGAGTTGTGCAGGTGACCGACGTCTCCGTCAGTAGCTCCCCCCGGATCGCCGGCCGCCGCAGTTGGGTGCTCGGCGTGCTGACCTCCATCTATCTGGTGAACTTCATCGATCGCCAGATCCTGGCGATCCTGCTGCCGCAGGTGAAGGCAGAGTTCGGCCTGTCGGATACCTCGCTTGGACTGCTGGTGGGACCGACCTTCGCGCTGTTCTACGCCACGATGGGCCTGCCGCTGGCGCTGCTCGCCGACCGGATCAATCGCCGCTGGTTGATCGCGGTGTCGCTTGCGCTGTTCTCGACGATGACGATCGCCTGCGGCCTCGTAGTGCAATTCTGGCAACTGGTCGTGGCACGCATCCTGACCGGCGTGGGCGAGGCGGGTACCGGGCCCGCCTCGCAGACGATGATCACCGATCTCTATCCACCGCAGCGGCGCGCACGCGCACAGGCGGTCTACGCCACCGGCGCCAACCTCGGGGTACTGGTCGCGTTTGCCGCAGGTGGGGCGATCGCCCAGGCATGGGGCTGGCGTGCCGCGTTCTTCGCCGCCGGCGTCCCGGGGCTGGTGCTCACGGTGGTGATGCTGGTGACCGTGCGCGATCCGCAGCGCGGTGCGAGCGACCCTGCGGTCTCACATGACGACGCGCCCGCGCTCGGCATGGTGATGCGCCAACTTTGGCAGAGCCGTGCTTTCCGCTACACCGCGCTGGGCGCGTGCTCGACCTGTTTCACCGCCTATGCGCTGGGCGGTTTCTTTCCGCTGTTCCTGGCCCGCAGCCATGGCATGTCGACCGGCGAGATCGGCATCACCATGGCCCTGATCATGGGCGTCTGCGGCGGCCTGGCGACCTATGCGGCCGGGCATCTTGCCGACCGTTTCGGGCGCGGCGACCAGCGCTGGTATTCCTACATCCCCGCGCTTGCTGCGCTGGCGCCGCTACCGTTGGCGCCGATCTGCTTCCTCGCGCAGGACACGGGCATCGCACTGGCGGCCGCCATCGTCCCGCTGTCGCTGACCGCCGCGTTCATCGGCCCGACCATCGCGGTCGTCCAGCGACTGGTGCCGTTGCGTAGCCGCGCGACCGCCGTGGCGACCCTGATCCTGATCGACAACGTCGTCGGCCTCGGCCTGGGGCCGCAGTTCGTCGGTCTCGCCAGCGATCTGTGGAAGCCAACGCTGGGCGAGGACTCGCTGCGCTACGCCATGCTTGCCGCGATGGCCGGCTCTGCCGTGTCGGTGTTCGGCTTCGTCATGGCGGCACGTCATCTTCGCGCCGATATCGATGCCCGCGAGCGTTCCGCGCCTGCGTCGGCATCGAATGGATAAGCATCCACCTTGGACCGCCAAGCTGCCGGGAGAGAGGCCGGCTAGGTTCGTCATGGGCCGGCTCGATGCCATCGCCGCCGGATGACAAGAACCTTTGGAGAGAGGCCGACATGAACAACCCCACCCGCATGCCGATTCCATGTGCGATGTTCCTCGCGCTCCTGGCGACGCCGACATTCGCCCAGACCGGCACCGCGACTACCGACACAGAACCCACCGATCTGGATGCGGTACGCGTGGTTGGCCAGCGTGCCAACCGAGTCAGCAACGGTGCAACCAATCTCGATCTGGATATCAAGGAAACTCCGCAATCGATCAGTGTGGTCGATAGCAAGCAGATGGAGCAGTTCGGCGCCACCAGCCTCAACGACGCGTTGCGTCTGGCCACCGGCATCCAGGTCGAGGAGGTCTCGACCAACCTCACCCAGTTCCTCGCACGCGGCTTCGAGATCAGGAACACCCAGATCGACGGTGTCGGCCTGCCTAATGGGTGGGGCGTCGTCACCAATGCGATGGACGCCTTCGGCTACGACAAACTGGAAGTGATCCGTGGCGCCAACGGTCTGCTGACCGGCGTGGGCAATGCCTCGGGCACGATCAACTACGTACGCAAGCGCCCGACCAATGACACGCAGGGCTCGGTGGGGGTCAGTTACGGTTCGTGGGACAAGCGGCGTGTCGAGGCGGATTACTCAACGCCGTTCACCAGCGACGGCACCTGGGCCGGCCGCGTGGTGGCCGCGCGCGAGAACAGCAACTCGTACCTGCGTGATTTCGAGAGCGAGCGGACCTTCCTCTACGGTGTGGTCGACGGGCAGATCGGTGAAAACGGCACGCTGGCGTTCGGCTATTCCTGGCAGCAGGCCGACACCAACGGCAACATGTGGGGGACGCTGACCTTCGTGGCCAACGATGGCCGCCAGCTCGAATGGGACCGCAGCGCCTCGACCACGCAGGACTGGACGTACTGGAACTCGACCACCCATAACGGATTCGTCGAATACACGCATTATCTCGGTGCGGACTGGCGCCTGAAGGCGTCCTACAACTACCGCCTCTATGATCATGATTCGCAACTGTTCATGGCCTATTCCCCCACCGGGCTGGATCCGGTTACCGGCGAGGGCCTGGTGGGCTGGGCCTACAAGAGCCCGTACAAGACGACCGCCCATCTGGGCGACATCGCGATCAACGGCCGCTTCCACCTGTTCGGTCGCGAGCAGGAAGCGTTGTTGGGCATGAGCGTGGCCAGGAGCGAGGGAACGGAGTGGTACAACCCGGCGGATTTCTCCGGCCCGGCCTTCGGACTGCTGCCGGGCTTCCCATACGCCGGCAACGCGATTCCCGAGCCGGTCTGGAATGACCGCATCTTCTATACCCAGTTGAATCAGCGGCTGAAGCGCGCGTTCGGCGCGACGCGGGTGTCGTTGACCGAGCGGCTCAAGGCCATCGTCGGCTTCAACTGGGCCGAGTATCACCGCGATGGCATCGACGCCGAAGCCGCGCGTTTTGATCAGACCGAGAGCAACCTCAGTCCCTACGCCGGTTTGACCTGGGACTTCAGCGACAAGGTGCTCGGCTACGTCAACTATTCGGATATCTACCAGCCGCAGGACCGCTACGACATCAATCACGACTATCTCGATCCGAGCAAGGGCGTGAACTACGAGATGGGCCTCAAGGCCGAATGGCTGGATCGACGCCTGCTGACGACGCTGGCCTGGTTCAGTGCCAAGCAGGAAGGACTGGCCACCTATGCGGGTATGGTGTTCGAGACCGGCTACGCGTACTCCTACTACACCGGCGTCGACGTCGAATCGAAGGGCTTCGAGTTCGAGGCGACCGGCAGGCTCAACGAGCATCTCGATCTGGTCTTCGGCTATACCCAGCTGCGGATGAGTGGTCAGAACGGTAGCGATACTTACGCGTGGGTGCCGCGCCGTACCGCCAACCTGATACTCAGCATGCGTGTGCCGAGCTATACGGCACTGTCCTTCGGGGTGGGCGGTCGCTGGCAGAGCGAGGTGTCCAACACGGACACCTACAGCGGCTACCGCGTACGCCAGGGCAGCTACGCGATACTCAACGCGTTCGCCGCCTGGGATATCCAGCCCAACCTTACGTTGCGTGCCAACGTCGGTAATCTCACCGACGAGAAGTACATCAACAGCCTGTACTCGGCCAGTTACTACGGCGCGCCACGCCACTACTCCGTGAACCTGGACTGGCGGTTCTGATCGTGTGGGCAGGGGCGGCGGCTTTGTCGCTCGCCCCCGAGCCGCTGAGCCAGCGCTAGGGCGTCTGCTCGTTGTCGCTGCTGATCCATCCCTTGAGGCGTTCGGCGATGTGGCGCTTCAGGGCAGGGTGACGTTCGATCGCGTGATCGATACCTGCGGTATCGCCATCGCGTAGATGTTCATCCAGGAACGCGAGGACCAGATCGCCGGTTGCCGACAGTGCTTCGTCGCCGTCGATGCTGCCCACCCGCGCTTCCCGTTTCGGGCCCGTCAGCAGGGTCACAAGATCGGTGAATCCCATGTGGCGGGCGCCTTCAAGACGGACTCGCAGCACATCCTTGTCCTCGCCGACATTGCGCCATGCGGCGTAGGCGAGGTCATTCGGGCTGAAGTCGGGTTGTTGTGGCTGGCCCTCGAACAGGCTGTAGCGGGTCCAGTCACTCAACATCAGCAACAGCGGCCGTCCGACCGGTTGGTCGAAGAGGTCGGGATCGAAATTCTGCCCATCCAGATTCACCGCTGCACGGCAAGCATCGACCTGCCTGCAGCTCGTAGCCGCTGTTGCGCCGCCGAACGACATGCCGGCGAAGGCAATACGGTGGCGGTCGGTGGCGATCAGCGGTTGGCGCAGCGCCGGGGGAGCGTTGCCGTCGAGGATGGCCTGGGCGACCGCCAGCGTATCGGCACGCCATTCGACAAGCGAACGACCGATCCGCGTCGCCGCAAGCGCCTCGGCGTAATCGGTCAGTGCCTCGCGCCGCGCCGCGAGGTCCGCCCCGCTCACCAGAACCTGCAGCGCCTTGGCGAATCGTGGATCGTCGCCGGTGCCGGCAGGCTTGGTCGCGATGATGCGGCCATCCTGCAGACGCACATCGGTGGTGTCCCCTGGATGCGTGATCGACACCACGATGTAACCGTGGCTCGCCAGACGTGCGGCGAGCACGCTGTTCTGTTCCGGATACAGGAAGAAGCCATGGCTGAAGACCACAACCGGGAACCCCTGCATTCGCCGGGCCGGAGGCGCCTCCGGCCGCACCGCCATGCGCGCGGTGGTCATCGCGTGCAGTTCGTCTTCGGTGTAGCCAAAGTTGCGGGCGAGCGCGGGCACGGTAACGGCGGCCGTGTCGGTCTCAAGATAAGCGCTGTCGCCGACCGCGCGACCTTCAGCCGGGTACCACACGAGCGCCGGTAGCCGCCTCGGCCCACTGGCCGGGTCATCGGCGTCGAGTCGGCGCGATGGGTCGACGAACTCGGCCTTGGCGACACCGACGGCATACTTGCCATCCGGCATCGGCAATGCCGGCACCGAGGCCTGCGCGACGGTGGAGCACACCGCGATCGCAATCGCAATCACAATGAACGAACGTCCCATCATGATTCCTTTGTATCGACGGCAACGCGAAAGCGTGTGATCACTCCCGGCGCAGCGGCTGTTGGCGATTGCATGCAAGTACCCCTCGGATTGATTGGGTCGGCGCGTGGCGCGGAAGCGGGTGTGGGTCATCGCCACGCCTGTTCGGCCACCGCGAAACCAGTGTCTCTGTCCACAAGCGGACCGCCGCCAAGCGCTGGCAGTTGGCGGGATCGTTCACGCGGCAACTCCGTGTACATGCCGCGCATCGCCATCGTGCGGGCGAGGGTCGGGCTGGAGCCGAACGCGAGCTTGAACGCGCGCGTGAAGCTTCCCGGACATTCGTATCCACATTCGATTGCGATGTCGATCATCGGCATATCGCTCTTGCTGACCAGTGCCATCGCCTTCGTCAGCCTGACCTGCTTGTAGACCTGCCCCACGCTGCCGCGTAGCAATACCTGGAATCCATGCTGCAGTTTCTTGATCGTCATGCCGACTGCAGCAGCGAGTTCGGTCACGCTCAGCGGCTCATCGAGGTTCTCCTCGATGAGCCGCTTGGCGAGCCCGACCTTCTCGACGTCGGAGCGTCGCAGCACCGGGCTGTCGGCATCGTTGCCCTCGGCATATGACTGGATCGCCGCGCACACGATCTCGATCGACTTGGCGATCAGATAAAGCCGTCGCAGCTCGCCTTCATAGGGGCATTCGAACGCCTGCGTCGCCGCGATGCTCGCGCTGCTGCCGAGCGGCGTGTGACGCAAGCCGATCGGGGTCCGGTGAAGGATGTAGTCACGGAAGATCGCCGGTAGTGCATTGGCGTCCAGGCCGAGTACATCCTGGATCCGGTCGCGGCGCAGGAAAACCGAGACATAGCGCAGCGTGCGGTGCGGTTCGTAAACCGTATGCACGGCATCGCCATGCGAAAGACCGAAGAACGTACAGAACCCATGCGCGAGCGCCTCGTCGGCAGGATCGTCGCCGGCGGAAATCCTGGTGCGTCCCTCGATCATGGCGCAGAACACCAGATGATCGTCATGGCGGTGCGAGCGCGAGATCGGGCATGCGGCGCGGAAATCGACCACCGCGATCGACAGCGCGTCGTTGAGCTGCATGAATTCCCAGCCGCCGTTTCCTACGGACTGATCGTAGCGATGCCGGAAACCATGTCCCGAGACGAGCGGCTCGCGCCAGCCTTCGAGCACCGTTGTGCCGCGCCAGCGCGCTGCTTCCGCTGGCTGCCCGGCGCAGTCCAGCATGTCCTCAATAGTGCGGTCGTTGAGCATCATCAGACATCCCCCCGTGCTTGCTCGAATCAATACACATCATGCCTCCATCAGACTCGGGACCGGCTGCATCCGCTGACGGCGAGTGCTGGCGTCGGCGCATGCCCGGGTCGGTTTCGGCTAAGTCGCCGCCCTGATCGGCACCTACCTCGCGCTGTCCCGGGGCTACGCTCGGATCACTTTCCAGTGACGGCTCAGATCTTGGAACTCGCCTCCTCATCCCCCTTCATGAAAGGCCGGCATCGGTCCGCTGTCCAGTGGCGGTTCCGAGTATGCGGCCTGCGCCATGTGCTTGTTTTGGAAGAGGGGGCGACGTCGACCAAGCAACAACTCGGCGTGACGGCAGGCACAGACGCCAGGAGCCGACGCCAGGATGCCGAAATACGCCGCGTATGCCCACGGCGGCGTCGCCTTCCTGCAGGGATGTGCATCGATAGTGCGATGGTCGCCCACCGGCCCGGGTGCGAGATTCCAGTTGACGCCACGCTTGGTACTGCCCATGTCCCAGAAGGATTCCCTCGATCGGATCGACCTGAAGATCCTCCACGCCTTGCAGGAGAACGCCCAGATCAAGAATCAGGTGCTGGCCGACCGGGTCGCGCTGTCGGCCAGTGCATGTCTGCGCCGGGTCCGCGATCTGGAGACACGAGGCTTCATCATGGGCTACCGCGCCCATATCGCGATCGATCGGATCCGCACCGTCACCATCGTGATCGCGCAGGTCTCCTTCGAGCGGCATTCGGTCGGCAGGTTCGTGGGCTTCGACGAGTGGGTGAGGACAACGCCGGAGATCGTGGAATCGGTGCGGATCAGTGGCCACTACGACTACATGTTGCGCGTGGTGGTGGGCGACATCCACGACTGGAAGCGCGTCATGCGGGAGATGACGAACGGCGATTTCGGCGTGGAGAAGATCGTCTCCAATTTCCTGATGGAGGACGTGAAGTCGTTCGAAGGTTACCCGCTGACGTCGGCGGGCAATCCGGACTGAGCCTCGCCTGCATGCACGGACATCTCATCGCCTTCCAGGATGGAGCCGGCACGCGGCGTGCATCCGCCACCGGGGAGGGCAGGTGATGAAAGAATCAGAATCCGCCGCTGTGCCTGTTTCCGGGCAGCGGAGTGGCCCGTTGCGTGGACTCGTGGTGCTGGATATCACGCGTGTCGTGGCCGGTCCCTACTGCTCGATGATCCTGGCCGACCTCGGCGCGCGCGTGATCAAGATCGAGCATCCCGATGACCCGGACTACGTCCGCGATTTTCCGCCGTTCGTCGGCGAAGGCGATGCGCGGTTCAGCGCGTTCTTCGCGCAGTACAACCGCAACAAGGAGGGCATCACCCTCAACCTCAAGCACGAGGCCGGCCGGGAACTGCTCAAGAAGCTGGTGGCGCATGCCGACGTGCTGGTCGAGAACTTTCGGCCTGGCACCATGCAACGCTTCAGCGTGGGCTACGAGACCCTGCGCGCCGAGAATCCCCGGCTGGTGTATGCGGCGATCAGCGGGTTCGGACAAACCGGGCCGAATGCGCTCAAGCCGGGGTTCGACAACAGCGGCCAGGCCACCGGTGGATTGTGGTCGATGAATGGTTTTCCCGACCGCACACCGGTACGGGTTGGCACGATCATCGGCGACGTGTCCGCCACGTTGTTCGCCACGATCGGCGTGCTCGCCGCCATCCGCGAAGCGGAGCGGACGGGATTGGGGCAGATGGTCGACGTGTCCCAGCAGGATGCGGTGCTGGCGCTGACCGAGAACGCGGTCGTCAAGTACACCGTCGATGGTGAAATTGCCGGTCCGCTCGGCAACGAACATCCGTTCGTCCGGCCCTACGGACAGTTTCCCTGCCAGGACGGTCACGTGTTTTTCGGCGCGTACAACGACAAGCTGTGGACGTTGTCGTGCCACAAGTTCGGCACTCCCGAGCTGATCGACGATCCAGAGATTGACAGCATGGCCAAGCGTTTCGATCCGGACGTGTATGCACGCCGGGTCAAGCCGGTCGTGGAGGCATGGTTCCGGGAGCGGAGCAAGGCCGAACTGGAAGCGCTGGCGGGAGACGACATTCCGCTGTGCGCGGTGAAGAACATCAAGGAGGTCGTCGAAGACCCCCACATCGCGGCACGCGGAATGATCGTGGACGTCGAGTATCCGGAGGGGCGGGTCGGGATGTTCGGCACGCCGATCAAGCTCTCCTGCACGCAGGCGGATGTGGGTGGACACGCGCCGCGCATCGGCCAGCACAACGCCGGGATCTATGCGGAGCTGCTCGGCATTGATGCGGAAGCCTTGCAGCGCCTGAAGTCACTGGGAGCGGTGTGATGACGATTGCATACGATGTCTCCGACGGCATCGCGATGGTCCGCTTCGACCGTCCGAAAAAACTCAATGCATTGACGCTTTCGATGTATCGCGAGTTGGGCGAGGCATTCGTCGCCGCGCGCGATGACAAACGTGTCCGCGTGGTGATCCTGACCGCTAGCGGTCAACGCGCGTTCTGCGTGGGCGCCGACCTCGGCGAGTCGATTCCCGCGCTCATGGAGGACCGGTTCGACATCTCGCAATGGGATGACGCCCACTTGAAGAACCTGCGGCTCTACAAGCCGGTTCTGTGCGCGATCAATGGCCTGTGCCTGGGCGGTGGCTTCGAGATCATGCTGGGCACGGATATCCGGATCGCATCGGATACCGCGACATTCGCATTGCCCGAGGCCTCGCTTGGCATCGTGCCGGCAGGCGGGACGCTGGTCCGCCTGGTCAGGCAGATTCCCTATGCGCACGCGATGGAACTGCTGCTCACTGCGAACGGTTTCAGCGCACACGAGCTGCTCGCCAAAGGATTGCTCAACCGCGTCGTGTCGCCAGCAGAGTTGATGCCGCAGACGCTGGCGATCGCCGAGCGGATCAAGGCGCTCAGTCCAGCCGCGCTTGCGGTGATCAAAGAGTCGGTGCATCGCCTGGTCCACCTGCCGGAAGCCGAGGCGTTCGCCGAGGAGGCCCGGCTGGGTCAGCGCGCCTTCACCAGCGCAGACGCACGGCGCGGGCTGGCTGCTTTCGCGCACAGGCAGACCCCGGTCTTCGATTGACCCACTTTCTCCAGGACAGACATGAACGTCACCAGTCGCATTCCCGGCTTCTACAAACTGGATCCGGAAGGTCGCTTCCACCAGATCGTCGAGTTCAGCGGATTGCCAGCCGATGAACTGCGCCCGTTGCGGGAGACGGATGCCGCGATGGCATCGATCGCCGACCGCATGATCGAGAACGCGGTGGGAACCATCGCGATTCCGCTCGGGATAGCCGCTAATTTTCTGATCAACGGCACCGACTATCTGGTGCCGATGGCTACCGAAGAGCCCTCGGTGGTTGCAGCCGCGAGCAACGCCGCACTGATCGCGCGCGTGCACGGCGGATTCCACACTTCCAGCATGGCGCCGGTGATGATCGCGCAGGTGCAACTCCTGGATGTCGCCGATCCCCAGGGCGCTCGCCTGCGTCTGCTGGAGGCCCGCGAAGAGCTCATCGAACTGGCCAACGCGCAGGATCCCCTGTTGGTCGAACTCGGTGGCGGCGCCCGCGACATCGAGGTGCGACTGATCGAGTCGGGCGCGTTTCGTTGCGTGGTCGTGCACCTGCAGGTCGACGTCCGCGATGCAATGGGCGCGAACGCGGTCAACACCATGGCCGAGGCGCTGGCGCCGAGGATCGCCGCGATCGCACGCGGGCGGAGCTTGCTGCGGATCCTCTCCAACAAGGCCGACCTGCGCCTGGTGCGCGCACGCGCGGTGTTCGATTCGGAGAAGATCGGCGGCACTGAGGTGGTGGACGCCATCGTCGACGCGTATCGGTTCGCCGCTGCCGATCCGTACCGTGCCGCCACCCACAACAAGGGCATCATGAATGGCATCTCCGCAGTGGTGCTTGCAACCGGCAACGACACCCGCGCGGTCGAAGCCGGAGCGCATTGCCACGCATGCCGGGACGGGCGCTACACGTCGCTGTCGCACTTCGAGAAGGATGCCGATGGGCATCTGGTCGGGTCACTGGAGCTGCCGCTCGCGCTGGGGCTGGTCGGCGGAGCGACCAGAACCCACCCGACGGCGCAGGCTGCGGTGAAACTGTTGGGCAGCAACAGTGCCCGGCAGTTGGCCGAGATCACGGCCGCAGTCGGGCTTGCGCAGAACACGGCCGCGCTGCGCGCGCTGGCGACGGAGGGCATCCAGCGCGGTCACATGTCGTTGCACGCACGCAACGTGGCGATCGCAGCAGGGGCGGTAGCGGACGAGATCGGGCCACTGGTGGAGCGTCTGGTGGCCGACGGTCACGTGCGCTTGGACCGCGCGCAGCAGATCATCGCCGGGCTCAGGGCCGAACGCGACCTGCTTCCAGAGTAAAGAAGCCCCGTCTGAACCGTCATGAGGGCGTTACTGTCGACTAGACGATGGTCGCTTGAAGTGCCGTGCATGCAGCCATCGCATTGGCAGGACGATCATCCCGCGTCCTATGCGGATGCGCTGCGACCGGCGTGATTTGTCACTGGATGCGGACTGCGATTTAATCCGCCCAGATCGTACAAGGAGCGCGTCATACAGAAGATGGAGCGGAAGACGGTAGTGGGGACCGGATGGCTGTTGTTGCTCACGCTGTTGGTGGGCACGGCACCAGCCGTAGCCGCGGGGCCAGCGAGCGTGCGCAAGCAGATCGAGAGCAGTCTGCTGGTGGAAGGAAAGATCGACATCGAGCCGGATGGCTCGGTATCGAAGGTTGCGTTCGATCGCGAAGAAAAGCTGCCCGAGGGCGTGGTCCAGTTCGTCCGCAATTCGGCGCAACAATGGAAGTTCGAGCCGGTCGCGGTCGACGGCAAGGCGGTTCTGGCGCGTGCACCGATGAGCGTGCGCGTGGTCGCCAAGAAGCTCGATGACGGTCAATACCGGATCGGGATAAGCAGTGCGAGCTTCGAGGGCAATGACGAGAAGCGTTCCGACCGCGTGACCTCGATCAAGATGGCGCCGCCGGGCTATCCTTCGAATGCTGTCAACGCGGGTGTCACGGGCACCGTGTATCTGATTCTCAAGGTCGGTCGCGACGGCAGTGTGCAGGATGCGGTGGCCGAGCAGGTCAACCTACGGGTCGTAGCTCCGGAAGCACAGATGCGCACATTCCGCGGCATTCTCGCAAAGAGCGCATTGGGCACGGCCCGCAAATGGACGTTCCGTCCGCCCACTGAAGGCGAGCATGTCGCCGAGCCCTATTGGACGGTACGTGTGCCGGTCTTCTATAGCTTTGGAAATCAGTCCAAGGATGGCGACTATGGCCGCTGGTTCAGCTATGTGCCGGGGCCGCGTGAGCGCGCATCCTGGGTGACTGGGGAGGATAAGGAGGGTTTCTCGCCCGATGCATTGGTCGAGGGGCGTGTCTATATGGCGGGTCAGCAGAACGGCCCGCGCCTGCTCACTCCGCTGCAGGGCGGCTGATCCGGCAATGGGCTGATGTTGAAGGGATTTAACTGTCTCGCCTTCATGTGCTTGCGCGACTGACGGACTACATCCTGCAACCAGCAGCGCAACAAAAAACGCCCCGCGATCGCGGGGCGTTTTTATTGATGCACGGTTGCGTGGAACTCAGCGCTTCATCGAGCTGAAGAACTCGTCGTTGGACTTGGTGTTCTTCATCTTGTCGAGCATGAACTCCATTGCCGCGATCTCGTCCATCGGGTGCAGCAGCTTGCGCAGGATCCAGATCTTCTGCAGCAGCTCCGGCTCGATCAACAGATCCTCGCGGCGGGTGCCGGAGCGGTTGATGTCGATGGCCGGGTAGACGCGCTTCTCGGCGATACGACGGTTCAGGTGCACTTCGCTGTTGCCGGTGCCCTTGAACTCTTCGTAGATCACCTCATCCATCTTGCTGCCGGTGTCGACCAGCGCGGTGGCAATGATGGTCAGCGAACCGCCTTCCTCGACGTTGCGGGCCGCGCCGAAGAAACGCTTCGGGCGGTGCAGCGCGTTGGCGTCCACGCCGCCGGTCAGCACCTTGCCGGAGCTTGGCACCACGTTGTTGTAGGCGCGGGCCAGGCGGGTGATCGAGTCCAGCATGATCACCACGTCCTTCTTGTGCTCGACCAGGCGCTTGGCGCGCTCGATCACCATCTCGGCGACCTGCACGTGGCGCGCGGCCGGCTCGTCGAACGTGGAGGAAATAACCTCGCCGCGCACGGTGCGCTGCATTTCGGTCACTTCTTCCGGGCGCTCGTCGATCAGCAGCACGATCAGGTGCACTTCCGGGTGGTTGGTGGTGATCGCCGTCGCCACCTGCTGCATCATCATCGTCTTGCCGGCCTTGGGCGGGGAGACGAGCAGCGCACGCTGCCCCTTGCCCTGCGGTGCCATCAGATCGAGGATGCGGCCGGTGATGTCCTCGGTCGAACCATCGCCGCGCTCCAGGCGGAAACGCCTGCGCGGGAACAACGGGGTCAGGTTCTCGAACAACACCTTGTTCTTCGACGCTTCCAGCGGCTCGCCATTGATCGTATCGATCGTGGACAGCGCGAAATAGCGCTCGCCGTCCTTCGGGAAGCGGATGCGCCCGGACAGGTAGTCACCGGTGCGCAGGTTGAAGCGGCGGATCTGGCTCGGCGAGATGTAGGTATCGTCCGGGCCGGCCAGGTAGCTGGCCTCGGCTGCGCGCAGGAAGCCGAAGCCGTCCGGCAGGATTTCCAGCACGCCGTCGGCGGCGACGCCTTCGCCGTGGCGGGTCAGCACCTTCAGCAGCGCGAAGATCACGTCCTGCTTGCGGGCGCGGGCCACGCCTTCCTGGATGCTGAGCTGCTCGGCGATTTCCAGCAGCTTGTGCGCCGGCATCTTCTTGAGATCGCTCAGCGAGTACTGCGGGAAGCCTTCCGGCACGCTCGGATGCGGGCGTGGCACGAAGGTGTTGTCGCTACCGCCGTCCTGCGGCATGCCATCGCTGTTGCCGAAACGCTCGCGGTTGCGATCGCGGCGGTTGCGGAAGCGGTCGCGGCGGTTGTTGCCCTGGCCTTGCCCCTGGCCCTGGCCGCCCTGCGGATTCTGGGCCTGATTGGGGTTGTTGAAGCGCTGTTGGCCACCTTCGCGCTGCTGCTCGGTGCCGCCTTCGCCGGACGAGGCGGGTGCGGTGGTGGGAGCAGCGACGGCCGGTGCGGGCCTGGCTTCGGGAGCAGGACTGACCGGAAGCGGCAGGTCGGTCTGCGGAGTGGAGTTGTCGGCGCCTTCGCTGGCGGCGGCCTTGACGACGCGAGGCTTGCGCACGCGTTTCTCGACGGGGGCGTCGACGCTCCCGGTTTCGGAAGAAGTATTATCGGACAAGTGCTTGATTCCTCGCTGTGAGATGCGAGCGCCCGGCAGGGCGGACAGGTGGTTGGGAAGGGATGTCTAGAAGGACTTCTAGAAGACGCGGCGCCGGAAGGCGGCCGGATTGGGCGACACTAACACCCGTCCGAGCAAGCGCGCAAGCCACGCGGTGGGCTGCGGTTCAACTATCGGCGACGCCTTGCGGGCGTGCCATCCATTTCCGAGCGGGTTGCGTTGGATCTGAATGGCAAGCCTTGTGACCGCACAGCCTCCAGGCCGGCGGTCCCGGGAACTCAGGCGGCCGCGCCGCCCAGGCTCTTGTCGATCATCTGGGTCAGCTGGCCCTTGCCGACCGCGCCGATCTGGGTGGCCTGGACCTGGCCATCCTTGAACAGCAGCAGCATCGGGATCGAACGGACGTGGTACTTCACGGCCAGCGCGCGGTTCTCGTCGACGTTGACCTTGGCCACCTTCAGTTTGCCGCCATAGGTGTCGGCCAGATCGTCCAGCACCGGCGCGATCATCTTGCAGGGGCCACACCATTCGGCCCAGAAATCCACCAGCACCGGTTCCCCGGACTTGAGTACGGCGGCGTCGAAGTCGGCATCGCCGACGTGCAGAACCTTGTTGCTCACTTTCGGTCTCCTGGAGCCCTGGCGGTGCCCGGAAACGGGCTGGCCGCCGCATTGGGGTAAACTGGGGCATTGCGCGGCGGATTCAATAGAGTCTCCTGAAGCCGCGCTGTCCGGCGCAAGGGCCGCAGTGTGCGACGCTGCCGGAATCGATGCAAGCCGCGCCGGGGTGGCCCCAGGCGCCCCACGAAGATGGAATGATGAGCGACAAACCGCTGACAGATTTGACTTTTTCCTCGTTCGAGCTGCACCCGTCGCTGCTCGCGGGACTGGAAGGGGCCGGGTTCACCCGCTGCACGCCGATCCAGGCCCTGAGCCTGCCGATGGCGTTGGCCGGACGTGATATCGCCGGCCAGGCCCAGACCGGCACCGGCAAGACCCTGGCGTTCCTGGTGGCGGTGGTCAACCGCCTGCTGAACCGCCCGGCGCTGGCCGACCGCAAGCCTGAAGACCCGCGCGCGCTGATCCTGGCGCCGACCCGCGAGCTGGCGATCCAGATCCACAAGGACGCGGTGAAGTTCTGCTCCGACCTGGGCCTGCGCTTCGCGCTGGTCTACGGCGGGGTGGACTACGACAAGCAGCGCGAGCTGCTGCAGCAGGGCGTGGACGTGATCATCGCCACCCCGGGCCGGCTGATCGACTACGTCAAGCAGCACAAGGTGGTCTCGCTGCATGCCTGCGAGATCTGCGTGCTCGACGAGGCCGACCGGATGTTCGACTTGGGCTTCATCAAGGACATCCGCTTCCTGCTGCGGCGCATGCCCGAGCGTGGCACCCGCCAGACCCTGCTGTTCTCGGCCACGCTCAGCCACCGCGTGCTGGAGCTGGCCTACGAGCACATGAACGAGCCGGAAAAGCTCGTTGTCGAGACCGAGAGCATCACCGCCGCGCGGGTGCGCCAGCGCATCTACTTCCCCGCCGACGAGGAGAAGATCCCGCTGCTGCTGGGCCTGCTCTCGCGTGGCGAGGGCGCGCGCACGATGGTGTTCGTCAACACCAAGGCGTTCGTCGAGCGCGTGGCGCGCGGGCTGGAGCGGGCCGGCTACCGGGTCGGCGTGCTGTCCGGTGACGTGCCGCAGAAGAAGCGCGAGAGCCTGCTCAACCGCTTCCAGAAGGGCCAGCTGGAAATCCTGGTCGCCACCGACGTGGCCGCGCGCGGCCTGCACATCGATGGCGTCAAGTACGTCTACAACTACGACCTGCCGTTCGACGCCGAGGATTACGTACACCGCATCGGCCGTACCGCGCGACTGGGCGAGGAGGGCGATGCGATCAGCTTCGCCTGCGAGCGTTATGCGATGAGCCTGCCGGACATCGAGGCCTACATCGAGCAGAAGATCCCGGTCGAGGCGGTCAGCGCCGAACTGCTGACCTCGCTGCCGCGTCCGGAACGCGCGCCGGTCGAGGGTGAGGAAAACGAGAGCGTCGGCGAGATCTTCCGCGAGGCCCGTGAGCAGCGCGCTGCCGATGAGCAGCGTCGCGGTGGTGGTCGCAGCGGCAGTGGCCGTCCCGGTGAGCGTTCGCGTGGCGAAGGCGAGCGCAGGCCGCCGCGTCGCAAGCCGAAGCCGGAAGGCGAGGCCGTGGCTCCGGTCGCGGTTGCCGCTGTGGCCCCCGTGCAGGCAGCGACCGTACCGTCGCCGGCGGCATCCGTGGTCGAGGGGGGCGAGGAGCGCGCACCGCGCAAGCGTCGCCGTCGTCGTCGCGGTCGTCCGGTCGATGGTGCTGCGGTGGCTGCCGATGCGGGCGCTCCGACGCCGATCTCCACCGCGCGCAAGCCGGTCCAGGTGGTCGCCACCCCGGTCAAGGCCGCGGCCAACAACGACTCGTTCCTGTCGCGCCTGGGGCGCAAGATCCGCTCGCTGGTATCGGGTGGCTGAAACACCGGCCGCGGCCTTCATGGTCCGCGGCCGTCCCGCAGGTAGAGCCGGGTCCGCTCGGCTCAGGCCGCACCGGCAGAACTCTGGTAGAGCCGGGCTTGCCCGGCTCAGACCCTCGCGGAAGGCATCCCGCGCAGCCCCGAAAGGGTATGCAGACAAAAGCACCGTTGCACCGCGATCCCTTGACGGCACGACGGTGCAATTCGTGGCCGCTCCGGCATAATTGCTGAATGAGCGTCCTGCGATTCGACAATGTCAGCAAGCAATATCCCGGCGGCCATGCCGCGCTGGAGGACGTGAGCTTCGAGGTCGCCGAGGGCGAGATGCTGTTCGTCACCGGCCACTCCGGTGCCGGCAAGAGCACGCTGCTCAAGCTGATCCATCTCAGCGAGCGTCCGAGTCGGGGCGCGGTGATCTTCGGTGAGCGCAACCTGCTGAAAGTGCGTGGCGGCAAGGTGCCGCTGCATCGGCGCGAGATCGGTGCGGTCTACCAGGATCACCGTCTGCTGATGGATCGCAGCATCGCCGAGAACGTGGCCCTGCCGCTGATCCTGCGCGGCACCCGCCGCAGCGAGATCGGCAAGCGGGTGCGTTCGGCGCTGGAGCGGATCGGTCTGGCGCATCGCGAGCAGGCGCTGCCTTCGCAGCTGTCGGCCGGCGAGCAGCAGCGCGTCGGCATCGCCCGCGCGATTGTCGGCGAGCCGAGCCTGCTGGTGGCCGACGAGCCGACCGGCAACCTCGATCCGACCCTGGCCGCCGAGATCATGCAGTTGTTCGCCGAACTGCCGGCGCGCGGCACCAGCGTGCTGGTGGTCAGCCACGACCTGGCGCTGCTCAAGCAGATGCGCAAGCGCGTACTGATCCTCGACCACGGCCGTCTGGTCGACGACATCTCGCCGCAGGATTTGGCCGAATGAACACGCTCGCGAACAAGCCCGCGAACAAGCCGAGCAACAACGGGGCCCGCGCGCCATCGCGGCTGGGCATCTGGTTCGACCATCACCTGCACAGCATCGTGTTCAGCCTCGGCCGGGTGCTGCGCAAGCCATGGGCGACGCTGCTGACGGTGCTGGTGATGGCGCTGGCGCTGGCATTGCCGCTCGGGCTGTCGATCGCGCTGGACAACGTCAAGCATCTGGCCGGCAGCGTGCAGCAGTCGCGCGACATCAACGTGTTCCTGAAAACCGACGTGGGCGGTTCCGCTGCCGGGCTGCTGGCCGAGTCGATACGTGGTCGCGCCGACGTGGCCGAGGTGACGCTGCGCACGCCCGAGCAGGGGCTGGCCGAGCTGCGCGAGAGCGCCAAGCTGGACGCGGCGATCGACGCGCTGGGCGACAACCCGTTGCCGACGCTGCTGATCGTCACTCCGGCCGCCGACGGCGACGACGCGCGTCTGGCCGAGTCGCTGCAGGGCATGACCCAGGTCGATCAGGTCCAGCACGATGCACTGTGGCGCAAGCGTCTGGACGGCTGGCTGAAATTCGGCGAGCGGCTGGTGCAGGTGTTGTCGGCGTTGCTCGGCGCCGGTGCCGTGCTGGTGGTCGGCAATACGGTGCGGCTGGACATCCAGTCGCGGCGCGAGGAAATCGGCGTGCTGCAACTGCTGGGCGCCAGCGACGGTTTCATTCGGCGTCCGTTCCTTTATCTGGGGGCGTGGTATGGCCTGGGCGCCGGTCTGGTCGCGCTCGGGCTGGTCGGGCTGTCCGGTCTGGCGCTGGGTGGGCCGCTGGCGGCGTTGTCCGACAGCTACGGCAGCAGTTTTGCACTGCACGGGCTGGACCTGCTGCACTCCGGTTTCGTGCTGATCGGCACGGTGCTGCTGGGCTGGCTCGGCGCGTGGCTGGTGACCGGCCACTTCCTGCGCCAGACTCGCCCGACCGAAACCTGAGCCCCATATGCGCACTCCCGATCTCAAGCACCTGGTCAGCGCGGCCCCGCGGGTGATGGTCGTGGACGGCTCCAAGCTGGTGCGCAAGCTCATCGCCGATGTACTCACGCGCGAACTGCCTGCGGTGCAGGTGGTCGGCTGCGCCAGCATCGCCGAGGCGCGCGAAGCCTTGCAGGCCGGCTCGGTGGATCTGGTCACCACGTCGCTGGCGCTACCCGATGGCGACGGCCTGGCGCTGGCGCGCAGCGTGCGCGAAGCCGCCGGGCAGGCCTACGTGCCGGTGATCGTGGTTTCCGGTGATGCCCAGCAGCATCTGGTCGAGCGCCGCTTCACCGAGTACGTCACCGACTACTTCGACAAGGCACTCGGCCACGAGGCGCTGGCGACATTCATCCGCGGCTACGTGCAGCCCGAGCCGGTGGCCGGTGCGACCGTGCTGTACATCGAGGACAGCCGGGTCGTCGCCGAGGCCACCAAGCGCATGCTGGAACGGCAGGGGCTGAAGGTACTGCATGTGCTGACAGCCGAGGAGGCGTTCGCACTGCTGACTGCCGAATCGTTGGGGCGCACGCCGCATCGCATCGACCTGGTGCTGACCGACGTCACCTTGAAGGGTGAGCTCAGCGGTCGCGACGTGGTGCAGCGCATCCGCATCGACTTCGCCTACGGCAAGCGTCGTCTGCCGGTGCTGGTGATGACCGGCGACGGCAATGCGCACAACCAGTCCGAGTTGCTCAGGGCCGGCGCCAACGATCTGGTGCAGAAGCCGATCGAAGAGCGCCTGCTGGTGACCAAAGTCCTGTTCCAACTGCGGCTGGCACGCCTGGAAGACCGAGCTGTGACGCTATGAGCGAGACGACGGAGGCGCGGATCCAACTGGAGCCGTCGTGGAAGGCGCGGGTGGGAGAGTGGTTGCTGCGACCGGAGATGCGCGAGCTGTCGGCGTTCCTGCGCCAGCGCAAGGCGGCCGGCGCACGGATCTTCCCGCCGGGACCGCAGATCTTCGCCGCCTTCGATGCCACCCCGTTCGATCAGGTCAAGATCGTCGTGCTTGGCCAGGACCCCTACCACGGTTACGGGCAGGCGCATGGGTTGTGCTTCTCGGTGCTGCCGGACGTGCCGGTGCCGCCATCGCTGCTGAACATCTACAAGGAAATCCAGGACGACCTGGGCATCGCCCGGCCCGACCATGGTTACCTGATGCCGTGGGCGCGCCAGGGCGTGCTGCTGCTCAACGCGGTGCTGACCGTGGAAGAGGGCCGCGCCGGCAGCCACCAGGGCAAGGGCTGGGAGGGCTTTACCGACCATGTGGTCGATACCCTCAACCGCGAGCGCGAGGGCCTGGTGTTCATGCTCTGGGGCAGTTACGCCCAGGCCAAGGGCAAGGTCATCGATACCCGTCGCCACCGGGTGCTGAAGGCGCCGCATCCCTCGCCGCTGTCGGCGCACCGGGGCTTCCTGGGCTGCCGGCATTTCTCGATGGCCAACGAGTACCTGGCTCGCACCGGCAGCACGCCGATCGACTGGCGATTGCCGCCCCGGCAGGCGCTGGGCGAGGCCACCTGAGGCGTCGGCAACGGACGGAATACCGTCACGGCGGCGACTCAA
The DNA here is from genome assembly GCF_058986605.1 of Pseudomonas sp. GW821-FHT07E12. NCBI lineage: Bacteria > Pseudomonadati > Pseudomonadota > Gammaproteobacteria > Pseudomonadales > Pseudomonadaceae > Pseudomonas > Pseudomonas sp. GW821-FHT07E12. Next base: position 58,540 of record NZ_JBYSVX010000015.1, read on the forward strand.
AAAGGGTGATAGGGTGGCTGGGAAACGGTTTCCGGGGCATTGACAGAACGTAAGGGTCTGGACCCGGATAACCATCCCAATAATGGAACGCTGGAACTTTTTCTGTACCCGGCAGTCCAATAGCTTGACTGCTAAGATGAGGTCCTATGAGCCAGAACACCTCGACTGCCCTCGTGGCGAACAATCTCCCGGTTCCCAGTGCGCTGGGTTCGCTGGATGCCTACATCAATGCCGTGCACCAGATCCCGGTGCTCTCGGTCGATGAGGAACAGGAGTTGGCGCGCCGTTTCCGCGATCACGAAGACCTCGATGCCGCGCGCGAGCTGGTGCATTCGCACCTGCGTTTCGTCGTGCACGTGGCGCGTGGCTACAACGGCTACGGCCTGCAGATGGGCGACCTGGTCCAGGAAGGCAACATCGGCCTGATGAAGGCGGTCAAGCGCTTCGACCCGGACATGGGCGTGCGCCTGGTGTCCTTCGCGGTGCACTGGATCCGTGCCGAGATGCACGAGTTCATCCTGAAGAACTGGCGCATCGTCAAGGTCGCCACGACCAAGGCGCAGCGCAAGCTGTTCTTCAACCTGCGCAAGTCCAAGACCCGCCTGGGCTGGCTGAATGCCTCCGAGGTCAGTGCCGTCGCCAAGGACCTGAACGTGTCCGAGCGCGAGGTGATGGAGATGGAGTCGCGCCTGGCCGGTCGCGATATCGGTTTCGATGCGCAGTCCGACGATGACGATGAGCATGCGCCGCCGTCGCCGGTGAGCTACCTCGTCGCCAACGACGAGGATCCGTCGATGGCCTATGAGCGCTCCAACAGCGAGGACCACCAGATGGAACTGCTGCGTGAGGGCCTGGCCGAGCTGGATGCGCGTTCGCGCGACATCATCCGCCGCCGCTGGCTGGATTCGGAATCGAAGGTCACGTTGCAGGAGCTGGCCGACGAGTACGGCGTGTCGGCCGAGCGCATCCGCCAGATCGAGGCCAACGCGCTGAAGAAGATGAAGGCGCTGTTCGTCGCCTGATCCACATGCGCGCGGCGCAACGAAAAACGGCCCGGGAAACCGGGCCGTTTTCTTTGGCGCTATTCGCACTGGCGAGTGATGGTGGGAGGGACTTCAGTCCCGACTGGCTCTACCGACAAAGCGTCGGGACTGAAGTCCCTCCCACAAGTAAGTTCTTCCCACGAAGGCCAGCTTCAATGCTGTGGGGTGCCTTCAGGTGCGCGCGCCCCTCGCAGGAACGCCACACATCGTTGTGCAGGTATCCGGTGAATGCGTGTCCGCCGGTGTGCGGTCAGTGCATGCAGACCATCATCGGCATGTTGCCGCACATCATGGTCATCGGCATGCCGCAGCCCATCATGCGGTTCATGGTCTCGCAGCACATCTTGAGCATGTCCATGCTCATCATGCCGGTCGGCATCATCATGCAGACCATGCCCTGCGACTCCATCGTGCAGGTCATCTTCGGCATCATCGGCATGCCGCAGCAGCTCATCATCGGCATGTTGCCGCACATCATCCCGCACGGGGTGCCGCTGGCCATCATCGACATCATCATGTCGCAGCAGTCCTTGAGCATCTCCATCGTGCAGCCCTCGGCGGGCTTCATCACGCACATCATGCCTTCGGCGGTCATGGAGCAATCCATGTGGCACATCATCGGCATCATGGTCGCCATCGGCATGGAGGACGTGCCCGTCATCGGCATGCTGTTCATCGGCATCGACATCATGTTCATCGCGGTGTTCATGGCAGGCTCCAGGCAGTCGTTCGTAGGGAAGGATGGCGGCTGATTGCGTTTGGTAATTTCATCATGACCATAAGTGATGAATGTTTCAAGTTTCTGATTTAAAAGGGAAAATATTCGTTATCTCGAACGTCCGTCCGTTTTATTGGATGCGGTTATATGGCTATGCCGGGAGGTTGTTTCCCTGGTGCCTAGGTGCGGATGCAGATTGCATGCCTCTCCCCCGCGAATACGTCCCTTTCGATGGATATCCCTGTCAGCGCGACCCTCCATGCCATCGCGGACTACCGTGGCCGCAAGGCATTGCGTGATTGCGGGCAGGACAGCCGGCGGCGTGAGTTCCTGTGGGTGCATCCGGGCAGTGGTGCGGCGATGGTGGCGGTGTTCCGCCCGGCCCGGCCGACTGCAATGGCGACCCTGCGCAGCGCGCGTGCTGCTGGACGCGTCGGCTGAATTCGGAGGCCGGGGCGGCAGTGGTGACCGCGTCCGCCGGCGGCAAGACCCGCGACCCGGAGTATCTGGCAGTACGGGTCGCACAGAGGCTGGTCGAACTGCGCCGACAGCGGCAGTTGTCGCTGGAAGCACTGGCCAAGGTTTCGGGCGTCAGCCGGGCGATGCTCTGGCAGATTGAGCAGGGACGCAGCGCCCCGACGCTGAAGGTGCTGGCGCGCATCGCCGACTCGCTGGATCTCTCATTGACCGACCTGCTGCATGACGCGCGTGCACCGCAGGCGGAAGTGCTGCGTGCCTGCGACGCCAAGCAACTGGTTTCGGCTGATGGCGGCTACGTCTCGCGCGCGCTGTTTCCCTTCATCGGTGCGCACGTGGTGGAGTTCTACGAGATCCGGCTGTTGCCGGGTGTGGTCGAGCGTGCCGCTGCGCACGCGTCCGGTACCGTGGAGAATCTGGTGGTCAACGCAGGTCGCGTGGAAATCGAGGTCGGCGAACAGGTTCATCTGCTGACGGCCGGCGATGCGATCCATTTCCGCGCCGATCAGGTCCATGCCTACCGTAATGCGGGCAGCGAGCCGGCGCTGCTGTACCTGGTGATGAGCTTCGCCGGCGAACTCAACTACGGTTGATGGGGTTGTCGGCGCACGCCGAGCTTTACGGGGCCCGACTGCGAGCGGGCCCCGAAAGCCGGTTCATTCCGGCGGTGCCGCGCCTTGATCGTCTTCGTGTGGACGACCGAAGATGATCCGGGCCGCGCGCTGGTAGCTCCAGTACGCCATCGCCCAGTTCACCAGCACCACGAAGCGGTTGCGGAAGCCGATCAGGAAGAACACGTGGGCGGCCAGCCAGAACCACCAGGCCAGCGGGCCTGACAGCTTGAAGCGGCCGACGTGGACGATCGCGGCCATGCGCCCGATCGTGGCGAGGTTGCCGTAGTCCTTGTAGTGGAAGGGCGCTGCCGGCTGAGCGGCGAGCCGGGCGCGCAGCGCATCGGCGATGTGCCGGCCCATCTGCTTGGCGGCCGGGGCCACGCCGGGCACCGGGCGGCCGTCCTGCTGTACCGAGGCGAGGTCGCCGCCGACGAAGATCTCCGGATGACCGGGCACGCTCAGGTCAGGCTCGACCTGCACGCGGCCGGCGCGGTCCAGCGGTACGCCGAGCGTGCGCGCCAGCGGCGAGGCGGCCACGCCGGCGGCCCATACCACGGTGCGCGCCGGCACGAATTCCTCGCCGAGCCGGTAGCCGTGTGCGTCGATGTGCGTCACCGGCGTGCCGGTATGTACTTCGACACCGAGCTTCTGCAACTGGTGCTGGGCCTTGTCGGTCAGGTCGGGCGGGAACGAGGGCAGCACGCGCGGGCCGGCTTCGATCAGGCGCACGCGTGCTTCGCGCGGGTCGATGTTGCGGAACTCGTTCTTCAACGTGTGATGGGCGATTTCGGCAAGGGTGCCGGCCAGCTCGACGCCGGTCGGGCCACCGCCGACGATCGCGAAATTCAGCCATGCGGCGCGCGCGGCAGGATCGGTTTCGGCCTCGGCGCGTTCGAAGGCGAGCAGCAGCTTGCGGCGCAGGTAGAGCGCGTCGTCGAGGGTTTTCAGGCCGGGTGCGTGCTCGGCCCACTGATCGTTGCCGAAGTAGGCGTGACCGGCACCGGTGGCCAGCAGCAGATAGTCATAGCCGAGCCGATGGCCGTCGGCGAGGACCACTTCGCGCTGGGTGGGATCGACCGCTTCGACTTCACCGAGCCGCACTTCGACGTTGCGTTGCTCGCTGAGGATATGCCGCAGTGGCGCGGCGATATCCGGTGCCGACAGGCCGGCGGTGGCGACCTGGTACAGCAACGGCTGGAACAGGTGGTGGTTGTGGCGGTCGACGAGGGTGATGCGGAGCGGCGCGTCGGCCAGGGCGCGGGTGGCCCATAGGCCCGCGAAGCCGCCGCCGACGACGATCAGGTGGGGGATCTTGGAGGTCATCGTAGTGTGAAGAGCATGGGGGAACCGGAGGGCGCCTGCGGAATCGAGGCTGCCACGACTGCGCGCTAACGTAGCAGTTCGCGCGGGGTGTTGGCGTATCCGGGCATCACTGGACACCATGACATCGCCGCGCGGGTGGCCTGTGTATGCTCGGCCCCGAAACGGGCGTGGCGCCCGTACGAGGCGGGACCGATGGCATCCGGCAATGGAACCGAGACGCGCATTGCGCTGCTGGTCGACGCCGACAACGCGCCAGCCGCCAAGATCGATGTGGTGTTGGCCGAGGTCGCCCGGTATGGCGTGGCCAACGTGCGTCGCGCCTACGGCAACTGGAAGAGCCCGCATCTGAAAAGCTGGGAGGGCGTGCTGCACGAGTACGCGATCCGCCCGATTCAGCAGTTCGCCTACAGCAGCGGCAAGAATGCATCGGACATGGCGATGGTGATCGATGCGATGGATCTGCTGTACGCACGCAATCTCGATGGCTTCGCGATCATTTCCAGCGATGCGGACTTCACGCCGCTGGTGATGCGGCTGCTGACCGATGGCATGAAGGTGTACGGCTTCGGCGAGAAGAAGACGCCGGCGCCATTCGTCAATGCCTGCTCCAAGTTCACGTATCTGGAAGCGCTCGGTGCCGAGGCGCGGAGCGAGCAGAACGCCGTCTCCACTCGTACCGGAGAGAAGGAACTGCGCAACGATACGCGGCTGGTGCAGTTGTTGCGTGGTGCGGTGGATGCGGAGTCCGAGGATGATGGTTGGGCGCATCTGGGCGCGGTGGGCAAGCAGATTGCCAACCAGGCTTCGTTCGATCCGCGCAATTATGGGTATCGCAAGTTGAGCGATCTGGTTAAGGCGATCGGGTTGTTTGAGATGCGGCAGGAGAATCAGGTGATCTGGATTCGGGATAAGCCTAAGGTGCGGGGGAAGGTGGGGAGGGGGTAGTGGGTGGTTTTGGTGGTGGTTTGTTGTTGGGGTGGGTTTGTTTCGGTTGTTTATGAGGGCTTGGATCCGGTGCCTTTCACGCCATCTCCCCTCCGTCGTCCCCGCGCAGGCGGGGACCCAGCGACTTCCGCACAATCTCTCTACCGTCATCCCCGCGAAGGCGGGGATCCATGGGCGTTGCTTGTTGTGTTTGACGTTGCAGTGACAACAACAGCCAAGGCTTTCGCTCCTTCGGAGCGAGTCACCTTTCTTTGCTCGTGCAAAGAAACGTAACCCAAAGAAACACGCCCCAGTCCTCGCGCCCTTCGCTGCGCTGCGGGTCCACTCCGCCAGCGGGATTTTCTGACGCGGCATCCATGCCGCGGCAGAAAACGACGCACATCCATGTGCGTCGCCCCTTCGGGGTTTTTCCCGCTGGCTCCATCGCTGCGGATGGGGGCCCCGGAAAGTCAAAAGCAAAGAGCGACAGCAAAATCACGAGCAACGGCAACGGCAACGGCAACGGCAAAGCGTACGGCTTTTCCCTTCTCCCGCTTGCGGGGAAGGTGCCCGAAGGGCGGATGAGGGAAGTGCCGGCTTCAGGTAATCCTCATCCGAGGCTTCATATCAACATCTCGAAAAGAACACGGGTCCACATGCTAGCCAAGGAGTTGGTATGCATGAAGGCGAAGTTTTCTCGAAAAACCGCAGCATCTTCGCCCCGAATCTCGATTCGTCCATACGGTAGCGGTGTTGCGTTGCGTCGTGGCTTGGTCACATTGGCGCGTTATAAGCAGGGCACGTCGCGGCGAGGGGGCGCTGCGCGATCCGCGACGTGGGCTGGATGCCTGAGTGAGGCGTGGCCTGCGTGGCATTACGCAACGTCCAAGGAGGAAGACGCCATGCTTAGATCCATGACGCTGTTCGCCGTATCCGCGTTGTCGCTGCTGGCTCCTGTCGGCCATGCTGCCGAGCTGGTTCCCAAACAGTTGGCGGGCCCACCCGAAGAGTTCACGCAGATGCGGGCGCCTGATCCTGGCGCATCTGCAATTCTGTCCAAGAGTGCATTGTTGCCGGTGGAATTGGCCGCGCAGGTGGGTGGTGCGCAGTGGCGCGGCAGTCTGCCGGTCGAGAGTGGGCGAGCACGTTTCATGGTGCTCGATAATGGTGCCGGGTGGCAGGCGGTGGCCGGTGAGCCGGGTGTGGCGTTGCGTGCCGATGCCGCCAATGCGGCGCCGCTGCAGGCTGCCGCCGCCACGCTCGGGATGCAGGCATCCGCGGTGCAGGGTGTGCGCTATGCGCTCGAGGGGGCGCGCAGTGGTGAGTGGACACTGCAACTGCGGGCGTCCACGCCGCAGGCGCAACGTGGCTATCTGCTGATGGAAGGCGATGAGCGCACACAGTTGGCGTCCTATCCGCACGATCGCCAGCGCCAGACAGGACGTCCGCTTGCGTTGAACGCAGTGCTTGCCGGCAATAGCGCAGCAGGCGAGACGCGTGTCGGACTGGATGCCGGTCGCATCGAGCGCGCCGAGCTGCGTGTGATCGCGCCCGATGGCAGCGTATCGACCACGACGATGGCCGATGATGGTTTCCATGATGACGGTGCGGCCGGTGATGGGGTGTATGGCGGAAGCTTCGTCCCCGACCGTTCCGGAACCTGGATCGCGCAGACCGTGGTGTATGGACGCGATCGCGATGGGCAGTCGTTCGTGCGTACGGCAGAACATGTATTGCCGGTGCTGGACGCACAGTTGCGGGTGGTGGGCAGCGTCGGTGTGCAGGCCGAGCAGGATGGACGTCTTGCACTGCAGCTGCCGGTGGTCGCGCGTGGTGCGGACGTGCCTTCGCACTATCGGGTGTTGGCCGAGGTGTGGGGCAAGGGCAGCGCCGGCGAGGATGTGCCGGTGGCCTGGATCGGTGGCATGGCCTCGCCCGTGGACGGTCGCTTGACGGTGGCACTGGACGAACGCTGGATCACCCGTTCGGGTGCCCGTGCGCCGTTCGTCGTGCGCAATCTGCGTATCGAGGATCCGGACCATTTCGTTCCGCTGGTCGAGCAGGCCGAGCTGTCGTTGACACTGCCGGCCACGCGTCTGCGCGCGTTGGCCAGTGCCAACCTGACGAAGACGGTTGCGATCGACGAGGCGATGCGGATGGGGCCGCGTCCGGCGACGATGGCACGGGTAACGTCCGATGCGACAGTGCAGGCCACTGGCGCGCGTCTGGTGCTGGTGCATGGCTATTGTTCCAGCGGCGTGTGGCCGGTCGCGCAGTTCAGCAATGCATCGGCTTTCCTGGATGCCAATCAGAGCCGCAGCAATGATCAGTTCGCGCAGTTGCTGGCGCAGTTCGGCAGCCAGTGGAATTCATTCGGTACTGTCGCACACAGTCAGGGTGGGATGGCGGCACTGCATCTGTATGCGTACTACTGGAGCGGGTTGGACAATGCCAGCGGTACGCGCCTGATGCAGTCGGTCGGTACGCCATACCAGGGCACCAATCTGGCCGGCATCCTGGCGACGGTGGGTTCGTGGTTTGGCGTCGGTTGCGGCAGCAACACCGATCTCACCTATGACGGTGCGAGGGCGTGGCTGGCTGGCATCCCGGCCTCGGCGCGCGCGAAGGTCTTCTACTACACGACGTCCTTTGCCTCGACCAACTGGTGGACCAATGATTACTGCAACGCCGCCTCGGATCTGGTGCTGAGCGATCCGGAGGACGGCACGGTCGAGCAGGTCAACGCGCAGCTGCCAAGCGGCAACAACATGGGCCATACCACCGGGCAATGCCACACTACCGGGATGCGCGATCCGGCGCAGTACCTCGATGCAAGCCGCAACGCGACGATGAGCGCGAACGCGGCGCGCTGACAGCAGTTGGCCCGGGACCTCGTGTACCGCTGCGGCGGCATTCCGATTTACCCGCATGGATGAAACGTCAGCCGCGCTTGATGGCGCGGCTGACGTAGTCGGAGGTCCAGCACCGAGTCCAGCACCGAGGCAGGAGCAGGGCTCAGAACTTGTAGGTCAGGCCCATGTACGCAATGCGGCCGGCGTAGCTGTTGGAATAGAAGCGATCCTCGGTGTCGTTACCCAGGTGCATGCGCTGCTCCTCCTTGGTCAGGTTGAGCACCGACGCGGTCAGGCTCAGGTCCTTGGTGATGTTGTACGCCGCGTTCAGATCGATCTGCTGGTACGGCTCTTCGTAGATGTTCAGGCCGTTGACCAGGCCGTCGACCACCTCGCCGCGACGGTTGTACGAAGCGCGCAGCAGCAACCTCCCGGTTTCGTAGAACACGGTGAAGTTGGCCTGGTTCCTGGCGCTGCCGACCAGGGGGGACTTGCCGATCTCGGTGCCGTCCTCGAGGGTGATGGCCGCTTCGTTGGTCCTGTTGTAGGTGTAGTTGAACTGGAAGCCGAGGCCGAAATCCAGCGTGTGCTGGGCGTAGAACTCGACGCCTTCCGACACCCCATCGCGGCCGCCGGCGGTGGTGGAGTAGTTCTGCACTGTCACGGTCTCGCCGCCGATGTCCATCGACACGTTCTGCACCACCGGCACCGAGAAATTGCTGACGTCCTTGCGGAACAGGTCCAGGCCTACCACCGAGCCCGGATGGAAGTACCACTCCAGCCCGATGTCGTACTGGGTGGCCTTGTACGGCTGCAGGTTCTTGTTGCTGCCCGTGCCGTACCAGCCCGCCTCGTCGGCACCGCCGGTCAGGCGGCGATCGTTGATGTATTCCTGGCTGAAGTATTCCAGGTTGCCGGGGGCGGCGATGTCGCTGTAGCTCGGGCGCGAGATCACCTTGGAGGCTGCCGCGCGCAGCAGCAGGTTCTCGGTCAGGTCGTAGGCCAGGTTGAAGCTTGGCAACACGTCGGTGTAGTTGCGGTCGAGCGAACTGATCGCGAATGACTCGACGCGCTGCTGGCTATCGGAGAGCCTCCAGTATCCCTCGCTGCCGCAATAGGTGTCGGCGGGCGCGCCGCCGGGCGCGGTGGCGCCTTCCTGACAGGCCAGCGGATTGCCGTCGGCACCGTCGTAGAAGTAGTCGTTGTAGGAGGTGACCTTGTCGGTCGAGTCGGCATGCTGCCGGGTGCTCACGACGCGTACGCCGACGTTGCCGCGCAGGCGTTCGGTCCTGAAATTGGCCTGCAGGTAGGTGGCGTAGATCTTCTCGTCGACGTTGTAGACGAAGTTGTCTTCGTTGCGGGTCTGCATCGGCCCGTAAGTCTGGTTCAGGTAGGCGATGTAGGCCGGGTAGTTGATCGCCGGGAACGCGCTGGCGTTGATGCCTCCCGCCAGGTTGCCCATCGCGTAGAGGAAGTCCGGCGAGAATTGGGTGGCCAGGTTGTTGCAGCGGCCGTTCCAGTAGCGGTTGTCGTAGTCGCTCGGATCGGTGCCCGGGCACACCCAGTAGTTGTTGCCGGTGCTGCGGTGGATGCCGCCGTCGCGGTACTTGACGCCGAACTGCAACGAGTCGAGGAAGCCCTCGTCGTTGTGCCAGGTGGTGTCGATCTGGAAGTACTTCTGCTGGGTGGTGTTGCGGGTCCAGGACGAACCGGTCGAGCCGAGGTCGACTTGCAGGATGCCGTCCTTGAGGTTCTGCATCAGTTCCGGCGAGAACGCCATCGTCGGTGTGCCGGTCACGTCCCATGCGCTGGCGTAGTTGCCCAGGGTCCAGCTGCCGTCCGCGTTCTGGCGGCGTGGCTTGAGCGGCACCGCGAACTGCAGGTCCGGTCCGCCCTTGGCCCATGTGCGGCCGCCCTTGAAGGTGATGTCCATCGATTCGCCGCGCCACGCGGCCTCGAAGTCGGCGGTCTGCGACAGCGCGCTTTCGCGGTTGTAGCTGCCGGTGATCTGCGGCGTCGGGATGGTGCAGTCATCCGGGCCCCAGCCGCCCGGGGCCATTCCGCCCGCGGCAGCGGCGGCTTCGCTGCAGTAGTACGTCTTGCCGGCGTGTGCGCTGTATTGCGCGCCGGTGACGATGGTGCCGCTGGGGTCGAAGCTCAGCCCGTCGAGCATGCGACCGCCGGGCCAGTTGCCGTCGCCGTTGTAGCGGGCCAGATTCCATTCCGGAATTTTCAGTGTGTTGGTCTGGGAGTTCTGCGACAGGTCGAAACGGAAGTAGTTCGCCGTCAGGGTCAGATTGTCGTTCGGTTTGAATTGCAGGGTGACCTGCCCACCCTTGCGCTCGCGTTCTTCCTCCTTGACATTGAGGTTGACCGAGGTCGGCATCATGAAGTTGGTGTAGTAGTTGCCGCTCTGGTCGTAGAAGCCGGATTGGCCCCACCAGTAACTGGTCATTCCGGAAGGCTTGCCGTTGACGTCGCTGGCCGGGTGCGCGTCGTAGTCGTCGGCGTACCACTGCCAGTTCTCGGTGCTGGCGTCCAGGGTGCGCGTGGTGCGCTTTTGCTGGGTGTAGCCGACGAAGACGCCGAAACGGTCGTCCTTGTCGTGCCAGGAGTACGAGCCGGAGAACTGCCCATCGGTCTTCTTGGTGGTGTCGGCCCAGGTGCCTTCGGCGGAGACGAAGCCGGTGTTCGCTTCCATGTCCAGCGGACGGCGCGTGTGCAGGATCACGGTGCCGCCGATGCCGCCTTCATCCAGGCGCGCTTCCGGCGACTTGAACAGCTCGGCGCTGGACAGCATGTTCGACGGCAGCAGCGTGTAGTTGAACGAACGCGTGGGATCGCCGTTGGATTCGGCGGTGGCGATGTAGTTGCCGTTCAATTCGGTCAGGGTCAGTTCCGAGGACAGGCCACGGACGCTGACGTTCTTGCCCTCGCCGCCATCGCGGCTGACGATCACGCCCGGCACGCGCTGCAGCGCGTCGGCGACGTTCTTGTCGGGAAACTTGCCGATGTCCTCGGCGTTGACGACATCGACGATCGCGTTGGCGTCGCGCTTCTGGTCAAGGCTCTTTTCGATTGCGTAGCGATAGCCGGTGACGGTGACGGCATCGAGGGTCTTTGCGTCCGGTGACTGCGTGGCCTCGGCGCTCGCCTGCTGGGCGAAGGCGACGGTCGGTATTGCAGCGGCTGCGGCCAGTGTGATCGCGATGGCGCCGGACAACGAGTTCCGCGCATGCGTGCGTGATGTTTGTGCCATTTCACTCTCTCCCATTACCTGGATGGAATCGATAACCGACGCGAACACCGTGAATCGATCCGAAGTTTTGATGCCGAGCATTTCGATGAAGCTCGAGGAGCGCTTTCGCGCATCCACCAAGTGACGAATCCGGTGTGCTTCCCCCGTTTGCAGGCAACCGCTTGTCGATTCCGATTTAGATCGATCTAAACGGTTGGTAAAAATTTTGTATCACAGCGTTGCCGTATGTGCATGCTGCTGCGCAGTATTGCGATCCACTGACACTGAATGTCGTTGAGTGCGGCTTTAGATGCTGCGTCGCAGAATGCGGGGCCGGAATTGGCCATGCTTTACTTGGATCGATCCAAATGAGCTGATGCATCGATTGGGAACGATGCAAAGACCGCCGAGATGCTGTCTCGCCAGGAGATTCGTGACCGTGACTGGATGTACCCGACGCGACAATCTTGATGGCTTCCGCCGTCGTTACCGCACCGGTCTGGCCTGCCTGCTGGCGCTGGCCTTCGTGCCGCCGCTCGCGGCCGCTCCGGTCGCGCTGGAGCAAGAGGTCAACACCTTCATCGGCAGCCAGGACGAGGGCAACACCTTCCCGGGGGCGTCGGCACCGTTCGGCATGATCCAGGTCAGCCCGATCGGCAGCCATTACGCCGGCTGGCGCTATGACGACGAGAAGATCCGTGGTTTCGGGCATTCGTTCCTGTCCGGTGCCGGCTGCTGGGAGCAGGGCGGGCAGGTGTCGGTGCTGCCTGTCACCGGCAGCATTGGGCCGGGCGGCGATTTCGATACCGGTGATGCCAAGCGCTTCGACCACAACAACTACGCTTCGGCCTACCGCCATGATGGCGAGATCGGGCAGGCCGGTTACTACAGGACGCGACTGACCGACTACGGCGGCATCGACGTGGAAGCCACCGCGCGTCCCCGTGCCGCCGCCGAGCGTTACACCTTCGGTGCCGGCAGCGGCCAGGGCCATGTGCTGGTCAATGTCGGCCAGGCCAACGACCGCCATACGGTGGTCGGCAGCGTGATCGATGTGGTGGGCGACCGCGTGGTGGAAGGCAAGCTGGTCACGCGCAGCTTCTGCGGTGGGCACCAGTACACCACCTGGTTCCGCATCGAGTTCGACCGGCCATTCAAGGCATACGGTACCTGGGGCGAACAGGGCGGCGTGCCCGGCGCGCGTCACAGCATGGAAGGCGAACTCAAGCCCAACGGTGCATGGTTGAGCTTCGATCTGGCCGATGGCCGGGTGGTCACGGCCACCAGTGCGATCTCGCATGTCGATGCCGAAGGCGCGCGCAACAACCTGCGCGTGGACGGCACGCAGAACGGCAGGCTGCTCGGCTTCGAGCGCATGCGTACGCTGGCGCAGCAGGCCTGGCGCCATGAACTGGAGAGCGTGCGCGTGACGGGTGGCAGCCGCGACGACCGCACCGTGATGTATACCGCGCTGTACCACGCGCTGCTGCAGCCGATGACCGGCAGCGACGCCGACGGTCGCTATCGCGGCTATGACGATGCGATCCACCGTGCCGATGGCTGGACCTACTACGAGTACTTCTCGCTGTGGGACACCTATCGCGCGCAGAACCAGTGGCTGGCGATGACGCGTCCGGACGTGGCGCGCGACATTGCCCGAAGCGTGCTGGCGATCGACGCGCAAGGGGGCTGGTTGCCACGCTGGGGCTATGCCAACTTCGAGACCAACGTCATGACCGGCGATCCGGTCACGCCGTTCCTGGTCGATCTGTGGCGCTTCGGCGCGCTGGCGGGCCGTGAGGCTGAGGCCTGGGCAGCACTGCGCCGCAACGCCTTCAGCATGCCGCCCTTGAATTCGCGCCACGCGGGACGTTCCGGGAACGCCAACTACCTGGCCAATGGTTACGTGATCTACGACCGTGCCTTCCCGTCGAAGGGCATGGACGTGGATCCGCACCACGGCGGTTCGGCAACGCTGGAATATGCGCTGGCCGATTGCGCGCTCGCACAGATGGCCGATGGCCTTGGCCACGCCGATGACGCAAAGCAACTGCGCGAACGCGGCGGCAACTGGCACAAGGTATGGGACCCGGAGGTGCGCGATGCCGGAACGGGTTTCAGCGGCTTCCCACGACCGCGCAGCGAAGGTGGCCAGTGGTACACACCGGCTGACGGCCACTACGATCCGCGCGCCCAGCATGGCTTCCACGAAGGCACGGCGTGGCAGTACCAGTGGCTGGTGCAGCAGGATGTACCGGGCCTGGTCGCGGCCATGCATGGGCGTGAGCAGACCGCACGGCGGTTGGATGCATTCTTCGCCTACGACGCATTGCTGCAGGCACCGCTCACCGCGGCGCGCAAGGAATGGGTGGTTGGCCCGTACAGCTACTACAGCCAATACCGCTACAACCCGAACAACGAACCGGATCTGCATTCGCCGTGGATGTACACGCTGATCGGCCAACCGTGGAAGACCGCGGTCGTGGTCCGCGCCGCGCAGCAGTTGTTCGTCAATGCCCCCAATGGCGTTACCGGCAACGACGACCTGGGCACGATGTCGGCCTGGTATCTGTTCAGTGCATTGGGGTTGTATCCGGCGGTGCCGGGCACGGGCCAGCTGCTGCTGCACACGCCGCGCTTCGCGGAGGTTGAGGTCTCGCTGGGCGAAGGGCGCCGGCTGCGCCTGCAGGCACCGGGTGCCGATGGGCGCCGCTTGCAGTACATCCAGAACGTGCGCCTGGACGGCAAGCCGCAATCTGCGGTGTGGCTGGACTGGCAGCGCCTGCGCCAGGGCGGCACGCTGCGCTTCGAACTGGGCGAACAGGCGCCGCAGCAGGGCTGGGGCACTGCCCTTGCGGATCTGCCGGCGTCGTACTGCGCCACACCGGGTAGCGCGCTGCAATGAGCGGGCGTGGCGCCCATCCCGATGCTGCACGGCAGAGGGCCTGGTGTGTCGGGATAGGCGGGTGACGCGATGAGCGATAAAACATCCGGCGTCGGCAAGGGCACGCGCAAGGCCGGGAAACGCGCGGTCACGGTCACCGATATCGCGCAGGCGGTGGGTGTGTCGCGTGCGACGGTATCACTGGTGCTGCGGGGCAGCCCGCTGGTCAATGTCGAGACGCGCGCGAAGGTCGAGGCCGAGCTGCGCCGTCAGCGTTATGTGTACAACCGCACCGCGGCCAACCTGCGCCGTCGCACGTCGTCGTCGATCGCGCTGGTGATCAACGATCTGTCCAATCCGTTCTTCGCCGAGTTCGCCTCCGGCGTGGACGAGGCGCTGGGGGCAAGAGGCTACGTGACTCTGCTGGGCAGCACCGGCGAGTCGCCGCAGCGCCAGCAGGCGGTGCTGTCCACGCTGATGGAGCACATGCCCACGGGTTTCATCCTCTCGCCCGCCGAAGGCAGCGACGTGCGGCAGTTGCACCAGGTGCTCGGCGCCGATGCCCATGTGTTGCTGTTCAACCGTGAGCTGGCGGGTGCCGAGTGGGATTTCCTCACACTGGACAACCGGCATGGCGCGTACATGGCCACCCGGCATCTGATCGAGCGTGGCCACCGGCGCATCGCCTTCTTCGGTGGCCATGTCGTGTCCAGCTCCTGTCATCACCGTCGCGCGGGGTATCAGCAGGCGCTGGCCGAAGCGGGCCTGCAGGTGCGTCCGCAGTGGCTGATCGAATCGGCGCCGAACCGGCTCGAAGCGGCCGCGCGTGCCGGCGAGTTGTTCGTGGAAAACGAACGGCCCAGCGCGGCGGTCTGCTACAACGACACGGTGGCGCTGGGTCTGATGCTGGGCCTGACTTCGCGTGGTATCCGCCCTGGCGGCGATTTCGCCGTTACCGGGTTCGACGACATTTCCGAAGCCGCCATGGCGGTGCCCCCATTGACGACCCTGACCGCCGATCCGCGTGAACGTGGCCGCCAGGCCGCCGCGCTGTTGCTGCAACGGGTGGACAACCCCGATGCACCACCGATGCGGACCGTCGCGCCGGTGCAGTTGCGCATCCGCGAGAGCAGCGCGGCCCGGCCGAGCTGATCGACCCTTCTTTCCGAACCAGACGACGCATCCATTCCGAGGACTCGATGATGATCCGTGCTCTGCGCAATGCTCCCCTGATCGTGGCCCTGTCATTGGCGCTGTCCGCCTGCGGCGACCCGGCCGTGCCCGCTTCCGGCACGGCGCCCGCCGCTTCGCCAACCGCTGCCAAGCCCGCCGCATCGGCCGAGGTACCGTCCGTGGACGATGCCGAGGCCGCGCGCCTGGCCGAGCAGGTGCGCGAGCAGACCCGCCATGCCTGGCAGGGCTACATGCGATATGCCAAGGGCCACGATGACCTGAAGCCGCTCAGCGGCAAACCGCGCGATTGGTATCCGGTGCCGCTGCTGATGTCGCCGGTCGATGCGCTCGACACGCTGTTGCTGCTCGGCCTGGACAAGGAGGCCGATGAAGCGCGCGAGTTGATCGTCAGCCAGTTGTCGTTCGACCAGGACATCGAAGTGCAGAACTTCGAGGTGACCATCCGCCTGCTCGGCGGCCTGTTGTCCGGCTACCAGATGACCCACGACGAGCGCCTGCTCAAGTTGGCTGACGATCTGGGGCGACGCTTGTCGCCAGTGTTCGACAGTCCCACCGGCCTGCCGTACACCCACGTCAACCTGCGCACCGGCAAGACCAGCGGCAAGATCAGCAACCCGGCCGAGACCGGCACGCTGCTGCTGGAGTTCGGGACCCTGGCCAAGCTGACCGGCAAGCAGGCGTACTACGACAAGGCCAAGCGCGCGCTGGTGGAAACCTACAAGCGCCGCTCCAGGATCGGCCTGGTCGGTCTGAACATCGACGTCGAGACGGGCGAATGGACCAACAAGGATGCCTCCATCGCCGGTGGCATCGATTCGTACTACGAGTACCTGCTCAAGTGCTGGAAGCTGTTCGGCGATGAGGACTGCAAGCGCATGTGGACCGACAGCATCGGGCCGGTCAACCGGTACCTTGCCGACGAAGTGCGCGAAGGCGAGCTGTGGTACGGCCACGCCGACATGGACAGCGGCAAGCGCACGGCCACCACCTATGGCGCATTGGACGCCTTCATGCCCGGCCTGCTCGCGCTGGGCGGCGATCTGGACCGCGCCAAGCGCCTGCAGGAGTCCGGCCTGAAGATGTGGCGCCTGCACGGCATCGAGCCGGAGTCGCTGGATTACGCGGCGATGCAGGTGCGTTCGCCAGGTTATGCGTTGCGCCCGGAGATCATCGAATCGGCCTATTACCTGCACCACTACACCGGTGATGCGCGTTACCGCGGCATGGGCAAGGTGTTCTTCGATGACTTCGTGCGCTACACGCGTACCGAGCACGGCTTTGCCGCATTGAAGGATGTACGCAGCAAGGAGAAGGAAGACTCGATGGAGAGCTTCCTGTTCGCGGAGACCTTCAAGTACTACTACCTGCTGTTCGCGCCGAAAACGGCGCTGGATTTCGACGGGGTGGTGTTCAATACCGAGGCACACCCGCTGCGTCGCACCTGGTGATTCATGCGGGCGTCGCCGCCATGGCGGCGATGCTCGCGTATTTCCGCGGTGTCGAAAGTGGTGGGGCTCGCTTTGCGATGGCCGGAGTGTGCCGAGCCGAATCGATGTTCAACTTCGGTGGAGGCAGTTCAAGCGCTTGGGACGGTTCCTTGTGGAAGGGACTTCAGTCCCGACGGGCTTTGCCTGGGCTGCTCGATCAATGGCATTAGCAGCAGCCAAGCGTAGGCGCTGAATATCGATTCGCCACGACTGCGCTACTGCGCCCAGTCGATCCGCATGCTGATCAGGTCGAGCTGGCCATTGCCGCCGCCGAAGTTGAGCATGCCGGGGGTCTCGTCGAACTCCAGATAGAAGGGCGACAGCGCGGGCATGCCCTGGCACGGGTTGGCAGTGCCGCCGAAATGTAGCGGGCCGTAGGCGATCTCGATATTGAGCGCATCCCACTCGTCGCTGTACTTGGGTACGTAGCCGTCCTCGTTGTCGCTGGGGACGTAGTTGTCATCCGGCCTGCGTCCGGTGTTGGGATCGTCGTGACGTTCGCTCTGCTTGAACAGCAACAGCGCCCACGGATCCGAAGGCTTGTGGCCGGCCAGCCGGTGCAGGCCGTAGCGCTCGTTGAACTCCTCCTCGCCGTCCCATCCGAACAGGCGTTGGGCGGCGCTGACGGTGTGCCAATCCGGCGGGCTGCATTGGGCGTTGGCGGTGGTCTGGATCAGCGCCGGCGGTTCGCATTCGGTGCCCTGGAATTCCTGCTCGGTCAGCCAGAGCGCGGCGAAGGTCTGGTACAGGATGTCCTTGCTGCGGAACTCCATCGGATGGCGTTGCCGCAGGTGGTCGAGAAACGGCCGCAGTTCGGGTGTGACGCCATCGGGAAGCGGACGGCCATCGAACACGATTTCCATCAGATCGTGCACCGCTTCGGACTCGGCACTTTCGTTGCCCGTTTCACTGAAAAAAGCGAGTGCCACGTAATCCGGTCCGTGGGTGCGATATGGTGCAGGCACGCGGATGGTGAAGTGGTGTTCCAGCGGAAACCCGGTGCGGTGCGACAACGGCCATTGGATCGGAGTGATGCCGCGCGGCAGGCCACAGCACCAGCCATCCGGCGCGGGCGTGCCACGCGGGCGCAGGCCGGGCACGATGGCGACGTCGAAGGAGCTGGCAGGCCGTGGCAACGGCAGCTGCGGCCTGTCAGGGTAGACCGCATCGGGATTGACGATCGACATGCTGTTCACCTTGCCGTGGCCGATCTCGACACCGAAGCGGGCACCGCTGTCCAGGGTGAGGTTCCCGTGGCGATAAGGGAAGCCCTCCATCTGCGCGGTGAACGTGAGTTGCGGTACTGCCTTGATGACCTCGGCTTCCGGCATCAGCATGCGCACGCCTTCCACCGCCGCATCGGGCGCGAAGTTGTAATGGAACCGCACCCTGCCGACCTTGCCATCGCGATCGAGCTGGGCGCTGAAGCGGAAGTCCTCTTCCAGATAGGTCACTTCACCGATTTCGTGCGGCAGCGGATCGCGCCAGCGCGGGCCGACAGCGGCGGCGAGCTTGGCCCGGGTGTCGCCGGGCCGGATCGCTGCAAGCGACTGGAGGTTGGGTTGGTCGTGTGAGGGCATGAGCATTCCCGGAGTGAATGAAGTGGTTCGACAGCCGCCTCCCCCGAGAGCAGAGTCAGTCGGGATTGTTTCATGGGCGCGGATTCACGCGCTATCCACGGCGATCACTCTGTACACCGGTACTGTTACAGGCAGGCGTTAGACTGCACGCAGTCCGAGGTCTATGGGGGAGACATGGAGCCGCAGCCGATGGCATTCACTACGGTTCTGATCATCGAAGACGATGTGGCCGCCCAGCAGCGGCTATTGCGATTGGTATTGGATGTCGCCGGCCCCGAAGCGCGCGTGGAGATCGCATCGGATCTCGATGCGGCGCGATCGCGACTGTTGGCGTTACCGTTTGAGCTGGCGTTGGTGGACATGCAGTTGCCCGACGGCAATGGCGTCGAACTGATCGCCTGGATGCAGCGTCATAGTCCACAGACGCAGGCGGTGATCGTATCGGCCTGGGCCGAAGAGGAGGCCATCCTGGCCGCGATCCGGGCCGGGGCGATCGGCTATCTGCTCAAGAGCAGTGAGGATGCCGAACTGGCGTTCTTTCTGCGCATCCTGCAGCGCGGCGGCGCAGCGATTGATCCGGTGATCGCGCGGAAAATCCTGACGTTGTTGCCGCAGGCTTCATCGGCATCGCCTCCGGAAGAAACCGATGCGCACCTGACGCCACGCGAGAGCGAAGTCCTGCATTTGGTGGCGCGCGGATTGAGCAATCGCGAAATTGCCGAAGCCACCACGTTGTCGCGGCTGACCATCGAGAGCCATACCCGCAATATCTACCGCAAGCTTGCGGTGAGTTCGCGTACCGAGGCGGTGTTCGAAGCACGTTCACTGGGATTGCTCAATTGATCCGGCGCATGCGCTGGTGGCTGCTGCTGTGCCCGCTCTGGTGGGCAACGGCGGTGGCACAGGCGCCGGCGCCGCTGACCATCGACCGCGCCGAGGCCGTGCGCTCGGAGTGGAACGCCACCGCCCCACCCGATACCGGTTGGGTGGCGGTGGAGCTGATGGACTACTGGAATGGGCGCTGGCCCGATCACGATGGCGTGGTGTGGTATAGGCTGCATTGGCATCAGGATGACACCCGGCAGCCAATCGCGCTGCTGGTCGAGTATGTGTGCATGGCCAGCGCGGTCTACGTCAACGGTAGCTTGATCGGACGCGATGCGAGTCTGGTCGAACCACTGTCACGCTCATGGAACGTGCCGAAATACTTTCTGATCCCGGCGCCATTGTTGCGCCAGGGCGAGAACACGTTGTTGGTGCGAGTGTCGGGAATGGCGGCCTACCATCCCGGTTTCGGCACCGTCAGGATCGGCGATCCTGCGGCGGTGCACGTGCAGTACCAGACTGATCTCTTCCGTCGCTACGACATCAAGCTCATCAACCTGGCGATGAGCGTGGTGCTCGGTGGCGTGTTTTTGCTGATCTGGCTGTTGCGTCGGCAGGACACGGTCTATGGCTGGTTCGCGCTGTCGGAGCTGACCGGTTCGCTGTACGGGACCAACTTCATCGTCGCTAGCCCCTGGCCCTTTCCCAGTACCGATGCCTGGCAAGCGTTCATCGCCGCCATGTACATGGCGGCCGGAGGTAGCTACGCGATGTTCCTGCTGCGTTACGGCGAGCGCCGGTTCCCATGGCTGGAGCGCGTGATGGGCGCGTTGTGTTTGCTGGGGCTGATGGCGGCGCTGCTTGCGCCGGGCTGGATGGGGCCCAATCGAACGCCGTGGATATTGGTCGGCACCGCTTTCTTCTACCTGAGCATCGGTTGGTACCTGCTGCTGGCCTGGCGTGTGCGCCGTGTCGACTACGTCGTGCTGGCGGTCTGCGTATTGGTGCCGGTGTTGGTGTCGTTCTACGATTTCGCCCTTTACCTGGGCTGGGTACGCAACGACACCTATCTGCTCAGCCTGACGTCGGTGCTGACCTTGATCGGCGTCGGCTTCGTGCTGGCGTATCGATTCGTGAGCGCGATGCGCCGGGTGGAAGGCTTCAACGCCGAATTGCGCAGCGAAGTAACCGCCGCCACCAACGAGCTTGCGCAGACGCTCAACCGTCAGCATGCGCTGGAGCTGGCACACAGCCGCGCCGGTGAGCGATTGCAACTGGTGCGCGACCTGCATGACGGTTTTGGCGGCACCCTGGTCGGCGCGATTGCGCAGCTGGAGCAGGCGCCTGCCGATACGCCGAGGAACAAGGTCATCGACGTGCTCAAGGACATGCGCGACGACTTGCGTCTGGTGATAGACAGCACCGCGCGCGAGCACGCCGATCTGGCGGAGCTGCTGGTCCCGCTGCGGCATCGCACCAGCCGCCTGCTGGAAGCGGCCGACATCGACGCCTACTGGCAAGTGGACGGAATCGACGGCGTGGAGCTGGGCACCGCGCGCAGCCTCGACCTGTTGCGCCTGTTGCAGGAGGCGCTGACCAACGTGTTCAAGCACAGCCGCGCGCAGCGGGTGGACGTGCGGATCGAGCGTATTGACGACCACTTGCGCCTGCACGTGCGCGACGACGGTGTCGGTTTGTCCATGGACGATGTGGTGCCGGTCGCCGGCGCCGGCATGGCCAGCATGCACTTGCGCGCCCAGCGCCTGGGTGGGGCGTTGCGGGTGGAGTACACCGCTGGCGGTACCGAGCTGCGGGTGGAGTTTCCGCTGGCCGCATAACGGCAGAGCAATAAGCGTTCAAGCGTTGTCGCATCCCACCCGGCCCGGCAAGACCGGGCGTCTACCTGTTTTCGTGGATGTTCGCACCGTGGCGATGGGCATAGCGTAGTTCGCGTTGCCGACGCAGCCTTGCCGCAAGGGGTGGCATGGCGTTCGTGCAGCATCAGGAAAGTGTCATGCACGTCGATACCCCCCGCCGCTGTCCGCGCCTGCGAGGCATCAGCCTGGCCATCATCGCGGGACTTGCCATGGCGGCTACGCCGGCCTTTGCTGGCGTCACCTGCCAGTTGCTCGATGCGAACGGCAACGATATTGGTAACGGTGGCGCGAATGCCGGGGCGGACAGTGGTGGCTTGGTCGATTCGGTGGCCTGCGGCCGCAATGCGCAGGCGACCAATGCCCAGGGCACTGCGTTCGGCGCCCAGACGAGTGTGGTCAACGGCGGGGTGGCGGTGGGGTACCGCGCCATCACATCGGGCATCTTCAGTACCGCCATCGGTCACAACGCCAACGCCGGCGGTCAGTTCCGCTCGACTGCGATCGGCTCGAATGCATCGACCAGCAACTATTACGCCACCGCGATTGGTTCCAGCGCTCAGGCCAGCGGCGGCGCCTCGATCAGCGCAGGCAATTACGCGAATGCCAGCGGTGACTACAGCGCGGCTTTCGGTGCCATCCGCGTGGGATTGAGCGAGAACCAGACGCCCGCGACCCAGGCCACCCGCGCGGCGGGTTTCGCCTCCAGCGCGTTTGGTTCTGCCGCGCATGCCGATGCAAGCGAGAGCGTGGCATTCGGCAGCGGCAGCACCGCGTTGCTCGGCGCCGACCGGGCGCTGGCATTGGGTGCGCAATCGGTGGCGAGCGAGGCCGACACAGTGTCGCTGGGGCACGGCGCGACTGACCTCGACTATCTGGGCAACGCTTTCGGCAGCGAACTCAAACGGCGCATGACCCACCTTGCCGACGGCATCGCCGACTCGGATGCGGCGAGCGTTGGGCAACTGCGTCCATTCGCGAACGCGCTGGGCGGCGGTTCGACGTTCAGTGGCGGTGTGTTCACTGCACCGAGCTATGCGATTCAAGGCAGTACCTACCACGATGTCGGTGCTGCGTTTGCGGCCGTTGATGCGAAGTTGACATCACTGGCCAGCACGGTGGGTACGCCTGGTCCGCAGGGCCCCGCAGGACCGGCTGGACCGGCTGGACCAGCAGGGCCAGCAGGGCCAGCAGGGCCAGCAGGGCCGACCGGGGCAACAGGGGCAACAGGGGCAACAGGGGCAACAGGGGCGACAGGGGCGACAGGGGCGACAGGGGCGACAGGACCAGCGGGGCCAGCAGGACCGACTGGAGCCACAGGAGAGACGGGAGCAACCGGGCCGGCGGGTCCTGCTGGAGCGACAGGGGCGACTGGACCAGCAGGACCCGCGGGGCCGACCGGAGCTACCGGAGCGACAGGAGCGACTGGAGCTACTGGAGCTACTGGAGCTACCGGGCCACAAGGCCCGGGTAACCCTCTGAGTGCTGCTTACGACGACAGTGGGAAGGAGAGCATGACGTTGGAGGGTGCAAACGGCACTCGGGTGTCGAACGTTGCTGCCGGCGTGGCTGCGACCGACGCGGTAAACAAAGGTCAGATGGAGGCTGGAGACGCAGGCACCTTGCAGTCGGCCAATGCCTATACAGACAGCACCGCAGCCACCACCTTGCAATCAGCCAATACGCACGCAGATAGCGCGGCCGCTTCCGCCCTGCAGTCAGCCAATACCTATACGGACAACACCGCAGCTACGACGTTGCAGTCAGCCAATGCGCACGCGGACAGCGCCGTCGCTTCTACCCTGCAGTCGGCCAACACCCATACGGACAGCACGGCAGCTACGACGTTGCAGTCAGCCAATGCGCACGCGGACAGCGCCGCCGCTTCTACCCTGCAGTCGGCCAATACCTATACGGACAGCACGGCAGCTGCGACGCTGCAGTCAGCCAATGCGCATGCAGACAACACTGCCGCTTCCGCGCTGCAGTCGGCCAATACCTATACGGACAGCACGGCAGCTACCACGCTGCAGTCAGCCAATGCGCATGCCGACAGCACCGCTGCTTCCGCGTTGCAGTCGGCCAACACCTACACAGACAGCACGGCAACGACCACCTTGCAGTCGGCCAATACGTATACCGACAACCGCGTGACCTCGCTCAACGACAACCTCAACCGCTTTCGCGATGAAGTCGATCATCGCTTCAACCAGGTTGACCGTCGTATAGACCGCATCGGTGCGATGAGTGGTGCGATGGCGGCAGCAGCGCTGAACACATCGAGCCTGGCCGGCAACAATCGCGTTGGAATGGGCATTGGCTCGCAAGGCGGGCAGACGGCGTTTGCGGTGGGCTACCAGCGGCTGGTGAACGCGCGTGCCAGTGTTTCATTGGCGGCGGGGTTCTCCGGCGATGACCAGAACGTATCCGCGGGTGCCGGCTTCAGCTGGTGAGGCCGGGCATGCAGGGACTGCGGCTCCGGTCTCAATAAAGGTCCAACGGATCGACATCCAGCGACCAGCGCACGCGCCGTGCCTGCGGTAGCGCATAGACCTGCGGCAGCACCTGATCGAGCAGTGCGTGCAGCGGCGGACGTTGCGCGCACGAGAGCAGCAACTGGGTGCGCTGGAAGCCGGCACGGCGCGGCATTGGTGCCGGCATCGGGCCGTAGGCTTCGACCGGGCCTTCGCCTAGCAGCGCCCGCACCGCGCGCAGGAATTCGTTGGCCGCTTCCACCTGTTTGGCTTCGGCGCGGAACAGCGCCAGGTGTGCGAACGGCGGGAAGCCGGCGCCTTCGCGCTGTGCAAGTTCGGCCGCGGCGAAGGCGTGGTAGCCGCCGTTGATCAACGTGTGCAGCAGTGGATGTTCGGGATGATGGGTCTGCAACCAGACTTCGCCAGGACGTTCGGCGCGACCGGCGCGACCGGCGACCTGGATCAACTGCTGGGCGAGTTTTTCGGAGGCGCGGAAGTCGGCCGAGAACAGGCCTTCATCGATGCCGACCACCACCACCATCGTCAGCATCGGCAGGTCGTGGCCCTTGGCCAGGATCTGGGTGCCGACCAGGATGCCGGGCGCATTGCCGAGCTTGGTCAGTTGCTGCTCCAGTGCGTCGCGGCGCTGGGTGGTGCCGCGATCGATGCGCACCACGGTCTGATCGGGAAATGCTTCGACCAGCCGTTCCTCCAGCCGCTCGGTACCGATGCCCTGCGGCTGCAGCGCCAGGCTGCCGCACGCCGGGCACGCCAACGGTGGTGCTTGCCGCGCGCCGCAGTGATGGCATTGCAGGCGCCTGCCGCCGGCATGCACGGTCATCGGCGTGGTATGCAGCGGGGTGCTGCAGCGGTTGCACGGCGCGGTCCAGCCGCAGTCGTGGCACAGCAGCACCGGGGCGTAGCCGCGCCGATTCTTGAACACCAGCACCTGTTCACCGCGTGCAAGCGCCGCGCCGATGCCGGCCAGCACTTCCGGCGACAGCCCGTCCTGCAGCGGACGCTTGCGCACGTCGAGCACGCGTACGCGTGGCGGTTTGGCTTCGCCGGCGCGGCGAGACAGGCGCAGGTGGTGGTAACGGCCGCTGGCGGCGTTGTGCAGCGATTCCAGCGATGGCGTGGCGCTGCCGAGGATCACCGGCACGTCCAGCGCCTTGGCACGCACCAGCGCGAAGTCGCGGGCGTGGTAGCGGATGCCGTCCTGCTGCTTGTAGCTGCCGTCGTGTTCCTCGTCGATGACGATCAGGCCGGCGTCGGGCAGCGGCAGGAACACCGCGGAGCGTGTACCGACCACCAGCCGTGCCTCGCCGCGCGCCGCCGCGGTCCATACCCGGGCGCGCTCGCCGTCGGACAACCCCGAGTGCAGGGCATGCACGGTCACGCCGAGCCGGGCGCGGAAGCGCGCCAGCGTCTGCGGGGTCAGGCCGATCTCCGGCACCAGCACCAGCGCCTGGCGGCCGCGCGCGAGGCAATCGGCGATCGCTTGCAGATAGACCTCGGTCTTGCCGCTGCCGGTGACGCCGTCGAGCAGGAATGCGCCGAAACCGGACTGGGCAGCGATCGCGTCGACCGCTTCCTGTTGTTCGGCATTGAGTGGTGGCCCGGGCCGGATCGCACCGAGCGGAGGCGGCGGCAGCGCGACGCGCTCGGCATGACCGCGCTTGGACAGGCTGCGCGCGGCCTCGCGCCAGCCTTCCAGCAGGTCGTCGAGGCGATCCTCGTCGATCGGCGCGGCGGCGAGCAGGCCGGCCAGTCGCGCCGGGCGGCTGCCGGTGCGCAGTCCGGGCAGGCCGGTGTGGCCGGCTTCGGTCAGCTGCCAGGCCCAGATCCGGGTGTCGGGCAGCGCTTCGCCCCGGCGCAGCGGGCCGGGCAGGGCGGTGGCCAGCACTTCGCCGAGCGGGGCATGGGTGTAGCGCGCCAGCCAGTGCAGCGAACGCGGCAGCTCGCCGGTCAGCAGCGCGGCGTCGTCATGCCAGGCGAGCGCCTCGCGCAGACCGTCGGGCGCGGCATGTTCGCCCAGTCCGACCACCACTCCGACCAGTTCGCGTGGGCCGAACGGCACGCTGACCCGGCGGCCGATCGCATCGTCCGCCGCCCCGGTGCCGCCCGGCGGGAGGTAGTCGAAGTGCTGTGGCAGCGGTACGGGCAGGGCGACCTGGAGGGTGCGGATCGGCATCGGACCAGTTTAAGCGGCGCGTCGCCAATACCGGGCGGGTCGGCCCGGGCGGAGGCTCCATACGCCCCCGCAGCGTCGGCCGCTTGACGCCTGTTCCTCACCCTCTGGTTTGATAAACAGGATGTAAATCCATGCCCTGCTTGGAGAATTCGCCTTATCCACACAGCCTGTGGATAAGGCTGTGGGCTTCCCCTGTACTTGGGGCCATGAGGGCGCATTCCCCGGCCTCTGCCATATGTTGGACAAATTTTCGCCACCGCAACAATATTTATTAAAAACAATAACTTATGTGTGAAACATGGCTGAAACAACGGGGTTTTCGCAATTTGAGCTGGTTCGACGGCGGCCGGTTTTACTGCTGTGCACAACCCGTTCACGGCAAACCCTGAAAGGAGGCCCAAGCGACCCATCTGTCAAGGGGGCGGAAATCCCGGGGCCGCCGTTATCATGCGGACCGATGACGGAGTACCCATGACTGCAACACCGCCTTCCGAGCCTTCCGTCACCCCCGCGGCACTGTCGGCCTTCCTGCGTGGCGTCGAGCGACGCGGCTTCGTGGTGGCGCTGCTCCAGTGCGGCGACGAGGCCCTGGCCGGGCGGGCGCTGGCGGCGGCCTTGCGGGCCTTCCACAGCCATGCCGGTGAAGTCGTGATGGCCGGATGGCCGGTCCGCTTCTGGGGGCTGTTGTCGGCCGCTCCCGGGTTGCGTACTCCCCAGGCCTCGGCCAACTGGCCCGAACCGTTCACCGCGATGGCGGCGATGGCGCCGGGCGATCGCCTGGCGCTGCTGCTGCGCATCGTCGCCGGCCTGGATGAGCCGATGGCCGCCGACGTGCTCGGCGTCACCGAGGATGACTATCGCCAGGCGCTGGGACATGCCTGTCCGCGCGATGCGGCCGGCCAACCCGATGCCTCGGCCTGGCGTGCGCTGGCCGAGGCGGCGCAGGCGCAGGTCCGTGAGCTGTCGCCGGAGCGGCTGGACGGGTTGGCGCAACTGCGCCAGGCCGCCCTCGCGGGTGTCCCGGCAGCGCTGCCCCACGATGCGGCGGCCGCGTCCCGCTCGGCATCGCCGTCTTCCGAACGACCGGCCCGGATCCGCAAACCAGCCCGCCGCCCACGCCCAGGCCCGATCGTGCTGATCGTCGCGGTGCTGCTGATGGTGCTGGCGGCCTTGGCCTGGTGGTGGTGGCAGCGCTCGCCGGCACTGCCGCCTGATCCGGTCTCGCAGGCATTGCCGGGCGCCCTGCACGTAGTCGATGCCGGCCCGGTTCGGATCGAGGACCTGCCGGCTACGGCGGATGCGGCAGCTCCCGCTGTCGTGCCGGTGATCGACCCGGCCGATGCGGCGATGCTGGCCGATCCGGACCTGCCGTTGGCCCACCAGGCCGATTTCTATGCCTGGTTCGCCGCCGGCGGGCCGGTACCAGTGGACGAATCCAATACCCAGCCCGTCGTGGGTGAACCGGCATCGGCCGGTTTGGAGACGGTCGATGACGAAAATTAGCCTGCGTCTTCGCCGATTTCGCGAAGCTGCGGATCTGGTGGGCATCTATGCAAGAACCTTCAGTCCGTCATTCCCGCGAAAGCGGGAATCCATGGACGTTAGGCCTTTCGAAGCAACGTCCATGGATTCCCGCTTTCGCGGGAATGACGAGTCCTACCACTTGCATGACATCGTACAGATGGCACGGACCTCGAAGAATCTGAGACGCGGGTTCCTCGCCTTCGAGGGAATAACCATCGGCCTGCTGCTCGCCCTGTCTACCATCACCGCCACGGCCCAGACCCTGCCCGCCCCGCTCGACGAAGCCACCGGCACCTCGGTGGTCGAAACCGTCCCCGTACCGCGCATGGATTGGCAGACGATGACGCCAGCGCAACGCGCCGACCTGCGCGCGCGCTACCGCGCCTGGCGTGAACTGAGCGAAGCCGAGCGCGCGCAGTTGCGTCAGGTGCAGGCGAAGGTCGCCGCACTGCCGGCCGACCAGCAGCGCGCGTTGCACACGCGCTTCGATGCGATGGATCGCCTGCGGCGCGATGGTTGGCGACTCGGCCCCACGCTCGGCGCGCATTACATGCAGTTGCAGCCGTTGTTCGGCTATGTGCCATCGACGCAGCGCGATGGACTGCTCGGCCTGCTGCGCAGCCTGGATGCCGAACAGTTGCAGCAGTTGGCGGTGATCTCCCAGCGCACGCCGCCGCAGGACCGCGATGCACTGCGCGACGAACTGCTGGCGCAGGCCCCGGCCGCGCGCGGTGCCTGGCTGCAGCACAAGCTCGGGCGCTGAAATGGGGCGGCGTTGCGCGATTCGCGGGATGATGCGTGCGGCTTCCCGAAATGCCTGTGCAGCCACGCAATGCACAGGCGGCAGGTAAGATAGCGACCCCACGCGACCCGGTGCCAGCGCCCTCCCGGTGCGGCCGCAGTACGCGTCCTGTGTAGTCCATGTCTGCTTCAAACCTCCCGGCGGCGCCGGGCTTCGCACGCGAAGTGCGCACCACCTTCATGCTCGCCCTGCCGCTGGTGCTGGGCCACGTCTCCACCGGTCTGATCGGCTTCGTCGACAACGTCATCGCCGGCCACCACAGCACCGACACGCTGGCGGCGGTGACGATCGGCACCGCCTTGTTGTGGCTGCCGATGCTGATACCGATCGGCACGCTGATCTCGCTGACCGCCTCGGTCTCGCAGCTGCACGGCGCCGGACGCGAGGACAGGATCGCGCCGCTGTTCCGGCAGGCGATCTGGCTTTCGCTGGGCCTGGGCGCGGTGATGTTCGCGTTCCTGTCGCTGGTGCCGCCGCTGCTGCCGGCGTTCGGCATCGCCCCGGACATCGTGCCGGGCGCGACCGCATTCCTGCACGCGGTGCGCTGGGGCGGGCCGGCACTGACGCTGTACTTCTGCATGCGCTACCTCAGCGAAGGCATGCACTGGACGTTGCCGACCATGCTGCTCGGCTTCGGCGGACTGCTGGTGCTGGGACCGCTCGGTTATGCGCTGACCTACGGCCGCTTCGGCTTTTCCGAGCATGGCGCCGAAGGCCTGGGCATCGCCTCGGCCACGACGATGTGGCTGCAGGCGCTGTCGTTCGCGTTGTACCTGTGGCGGGGCAAGCGTTTTGCCCACCTGAAGCTGTTCGCGCACTTCGAGCCGCCACGCTGGTCGGCGATCAGCGACCTGCTCCGGACCGGATTGCCGATCGGCATTACCGTGCTGATGGAAGGCGGGCTGTTCATCGTCACCGCGCTGCTGATCGGCCGGCTCGGCGCGGTGCCGGCCGCTGCGCACCAGATCGCGATCAACGTCGCGCAGCTGTGTTTCATGATCCCGATGGGCGTGGCGGAAGCGACTACGGTGCGGGTAGGCCATGCGGTGGGCCGCGGCGATCCGCTCGGCATGCGCCGCGCCGCCTGGGCCGGTTACGCGATCGTGCTGGCGACGCAGACGCTGTCGGCCACGACCCTGCTGTTCGGCCACGACGCCATCGTCAGCGTCTACACCGATGACATCGCGGTGGCGGCACTGGCCTCGACGTTGCTGCTGTTCGCGGCGACCTTCCAGTTCCCCGACGGCATCCAGGTGATCTCGGCCGGCGCACTGCGCGGGCTGAAGGACACCCGCGTGCCGATGTTCATCGCGATGTTCGCGTACTGGGGTCTGGGCATGCCGCTCGGTGCCGGACTCGGGCTCGGACTGGGCTGGGGGCCGCAGGGCATGTGGATCGGCTTGATCCTCGGCCTGACCGCCGCGGCGGTGCTGCTGTGCTGGCGGTTCCAGGTCAGCAGCCGGCGCGCCCTGTTGCAATAGCGTTAACGGGCTGCGGCTGCGGCTGGGCCCTTACTTTCAGCGCATGTTGTTCCCCTTGTCAGCGGCTATGCTGACCCCGATTGTTTTGTGAGTACCTCACAACGGCGCGGCACATCCATCATGTGCCGGGATTTAATTCGTTGTGAGTTCCTCACAAGAGTGCGGCACATCCTTGTGCCGTTGTCCTTAAAAATACGTTTCCCCGGACGGAGCCCGCCATGAACCAACCCGTGCGTCGCAACCCCATCGCCGTCTTCTTCGTCGGTCTGTGGGGTGTGATGAACTTCACCCGGCGGTTGATCCTGAACCTGCTGTTCTTTGGTCTGCTGTTCCTGATCCTGCTGGCGTTCGTGGCGGCGATGGCGCGCGGTAGCGGGGTCAAGCCGCTGCAGGACCGCACCACGCTGGTGATTGCGCCGGAAGGCAAGCTGGTCGAGCAGTTCAGCGCCGATCCGGTCAGCCGTGCGCTGGCCAAGGCGGTCGGCGACAAGGGCGCCAACGAGATCCAGCAGCGCGACCTGATCCGGGCGATCGAGGCGGCCAAGGACGACAAGAAGATCGAGCGCGTGCTGCTGGATCTGGACAAGCTGCAGCCGTCCGGCTTCGCCTCGATGCGCGAGGTCGCCGTGGCGCTGCAGGATCTGCGCGCCTCCGGCAAGCAGGTCGTCGCGTTCGGCGAAGGCATGACCCAGGCCCAGTACCTGCTCGCCGCACAGGCCAGCGAGGTCTATCTGGATCCGATGGGCGGGCTGATGCTGGAAGGCCTGGGCCGCTACCGCCAGTACTTCCGCGAGGGTCTGCAGGACAAGCTCGGCGTGGACGTGCACCTGTTCCGCGTCGGCGAGTACAAGTCCGCCGCCGAGCCGTACATCCTCGACGCCGCCTCGGCCGACGCCAAGGAAGCCGACCTGTTCTGGATGAACGACGTGTGGCAGCGCTATCTGGCCGACGTCGGCAAGGCGCGCAAGCTCGAGCCGGCGCAGATTGCCGCCGGTATCGACACGATGCCCGAGGGCATCGCCGCCGCCGGTGGCGACCTGGCCAAGTACGCGCTGCAGCAGAAGCTGGTGGACGGGCTGAAGACGCGCGAGGAGATCGACAAGCTGCTCACCGAGCGTGGCGTGGCCGATGACGATGCCGACAGCGGTTTCCGCAATGTCGATTTCGACGGCTACCTGGCCCAGCTCGATACGCGTCGCTCGCCGATGGATGCGCGTCCGCAGGTTGCCGTGGTGGTGGCCGAAGGCGAGATCAGCGGCGGCGAACAGCCGGCCGGCAAGATCGGTGGCGAATCGACCGCCGCGCTGCTGCGCCAGGCGCGCGACGACAAGGACGTGAAGGCGGTGGTGCTGCGCGTGGACTCGCCCGGTGGCGAGGTGTTCGCGTCCGAGCAGATCCGTCGCGAAGTGGTCGCGCTGAAGGCCGCCGGCAAGCCGGTGGTGGTGTCGATGGGTGATCTGGCCGCTTCCGGCGGTTACTGGATCAGCATGAACGCCGATCGCATCTACGCCGACCCGTCCACGATCAGCGGCTCGATCGGCATCTTCGGCATGATCCCGAACGTCACCCGTACGCTCGGCAAGATCGGCGTGCATACCGACGGCGTGGGCACGACCCGTTTCGCCGGCGCGTTCGACATCACCCGACCGCTGGATCCGGGCGTCGGCCAGGTGATCCAGTCGGTGATCAACAAGGGCTACGCCGATTTCACCGGCAAGGTCGCCGATGCGCGTCACCAGTCGGTCGAGGCGATTGACCACATCGCGCGCGGCCGTGTCTGGAGTGGCGCACAGGCCAAGGAGCGCGGGCTGGTCGACGAATTCGGCGGCATGAAGGAAGCGGTGGCCGATGCGGCTTCGCGCGCCAAGCTGACCAAGGGCAAGTTCCGCGTGAACTACATCGAGAAGCCGTCCACCCCGTTCGCGCAGTTCATGAGCGGCTTTGCCGGCAGCCATGCCGGCGCGTGGATGCTGGGCGAGTCCGGGCTGGCGCGCGTGATGCTGGCGCGCTCACTGCCGGAAGTGGACACGCAACTGCGTTTCGTCGAAGACGCCGTCAGCGAAGCCAAGCAGGGCGGTACGCCGGTGAAGTCGCTGGCGTATTGCTTCTGCGGGCTCTGAATGCGTAGTGGAGCCCCGGCCCGGTGCGAGACCAGGCCGGGGCTCCAGGTTTCGTGTGGGAGGGACTTCAGTCCCGACGGGGCTCTACCGGAGAAGCGTCGGGACTGAAGTCCCTCCCACAGGGTCAATGGCGGGTCAGTCCTCCTGCGGTGCGGTTCTCTCAGCGCGTCGCCGCATCGATCGCCGCGCGCTGTTGCTCCGCAGCCTGATCGGTGGCCTGCTGCACCGCCTTGGCCTTGTCCAGCGGCTGCTGGATCGCATCGCGCAGTGCGGTTGCCTTCGGCTCCGGCGGACGTTCGGGCGAGGGTGGTTCGGGTCGCTTGCAGGCGACCAGCAATGGCAGCGACAGCAGTCCCATGCACAGCATCTTGTTCATCGGCGAGCCCTCGTGCGGTGTGGCGTTATCCTACGCCGCATGCTGCAAAGGCGATGAAATCCGCGCTTGCGGCCAAGCGACCATCGCAGGAGAACGCACGTGACCCCATCCCGCTGGCGTCTGGACGGACAGACCGCCCTGATCACCGGTGCCAGTGCCGGCATCGGCCTGGCGATCGCACGCGAGCTGCTCGGCTTCGGCGCCGACCTGCTGATGGTCGCGCGCGATGCCGACACGCTCGAACAGGTGCGCAACGAACTGGCCGACGAATTCCCTGATCGCGAGCTGCATGGAATGGCGGCGGACGTAGCCGACGACGAGGACCGGCGCGCGATCCTGGATTGGGTCGAGGACTATGCCGATGGCCTGAACCTGCTGATCAACAACGCCGGCAGCAACATCACCCGTACCGCGATCGACTACACCGAGGACGAGTGGCGCTCGATCTTCGAGACCAATCTGTTCTCGGCGTTCGAGCTGTCGCGCTACGCGCACCCATTGCTGGCGCGGCATGCGTCCTCGGCGATCGTCAACGTCGGCAGCGTGTCCGGCCTGACCCACGTGCGCAGTGGCGCGCCCTATGGGATGACCAAGGCCGCGCTGCACCAGATGACCCGCAACCTGGCCTGCGAGTGGGCCGGTGACGGCATCCGCGTCAACGCGGTGGCACCGTGGTACATCCGCACCCGCCGTACCTCCGAGCCGCTGTCGGACCAGGACTACTACGAGCAGGTGATCGACCGCACCCCGATGGGCCGCATCGGCGAACCGGAGGAAGTGGCCGCGGCGGTGGCGTTCCTGTGTTTGCCGGCGTCGAGCTACGTCACCGGCGAGTGCATCGCGGTGGATGGTGGGTTTCTGCGCTACGGGTTCTAGATACAGACTCACCGTAGGAGCGGCTCCGGGTGGCCTAGGGCCATCAGCCGCGATGGGGCGTTACCGTCAAGCGCTTCCATTACGACGATCACGCAAAACTGCACCAGCATCTGGCCGACTTCATGGATGCCGACAACTTCAGCCGAAGGCTCAAGACTCTCAAGGGTCTCATGCCTTAACGAATGCATCTGAAAACAGTGGACTTCAGCGCCAGAACGATTCAAATTGAATCCAGTCCACCATACGCTGGTACTAAACACCTGGTGATGATTTGACCGTGTAGCGGCAGACTGAAGGTGGAATATTAGATCTGTTTTCGGCAATCACTGATTCGACCCATGACGCAACGCATCATCATTGTTGACGACGATCAAAGTCTGCGGGAAGCCCTCGTGGATTTCCTGGCTACGCAGGGGTTTAGCGTGTGGGGATCCGTGGACGGAAAGGATCTTGATGCGGTTCTCATCGACATCGTCCCTGATCTGGTGATCTTGGATGTGATGCTTCCGGGCGAAAATGGTGTCTCGATCTGCAAGCGGCTTGTAGATCAAGGAATTCCAGTGCTCATGCTCAGTGCGTTGGGGTCTACGCCGGATCGCGTATTGGGGCTGGAGGGGGGGGCGGACGACTACATTGCAAAGCCATTCGATCCAAGAGAGCTGCTCGCCAGGGTCCGGTCTGTGCTTCGAAGAGATCTTCGTGCAGCCGAGCGGGAAGCAAGAAACCACTCATCTGTTGACTATAGGTTTGGCGCATGGCGCTTCGATATTGAGGAGAAGGTGCTGCTGGATCCTCAACAAAACGAGCTGCGCCTGACGCTTGGTGAACAGTCTTTGCTAACCGCCTTTGTTAGCAATCCAAACAAGCTTCTCTCCAGGTCGCGTCTGCAAGATCTGGTTCAAGGCCCCGGGTCTGAGAGCTTCGATCGCGCCATAGACCTAGCGGTCAGTCGTTTGAGACGGAAGCTCGCCGAGCGGGATGATGCGGTCATCATTGAGACCGTTCGAGGTGAAGGCTATCGGTTCCGTCCGAGCGTCTCCCGGACGTGATGCGACGGTTTCCAATTCTGGCTCAGGTTGGGGGATTGGCGCTTGCAGCCTTCCTCATCGGCCAGGCCATCGCCGTCAGTTTTTTTTTCGTCCGTCCGCCGCCTGTCCCGCAGATCAAGCCATCCGAAGCGGTTGCAGCGCTGCTGAGTCCTGCAGGGGCTTTAGAAAACGGCATGCGTCGGGAGGAGGCTGCTGCGCCACCTTTGCGCTCCCCAACCAGAGCCAGCGACGTTCTTCTGGCCGTCTCGATCGCTAGCGCCGTAGCTCGTCCGCTCACTGACATCCAAGTGCATACGCTGGATCCAACCGATCAACCCGATCGAGTCTCATCATTCAAGCTGACTGTTCCAGAGATCTCCTCCGGGGCCTACGCGATCACCAAGGTCGGCGACTTGGACAGAGTCCCCAACCAACTACTGACTTCGATCGCGGCAGCCTACATGGCGGAAGACGCCCCTCAGCCGGCATTCCAGGTATCGATGCGCTCGCAGAACGGCTGGATCACCGTCGGCCCAGACATCTCGTGGCTTTCGCTCTGGCGTGGCCGTGTTTTGCTGATGTTCGCAGTCAGCATCATCCTTTTGGCACCGCTTACATGGTGGATCGCACGCCGGATCACCATTCCGGTGCGGGCATTGTCGAAAGCCGCATCGAGCGCGGGGAGCTCAGGGCTGGAAATGGCGGAGTTCCCGGTCGCCGGGCCCACGGAGATTGCGCAAACGGGAGCAGCCCTCAACCAGATGCGGAGTGCTTTGGCATCTCATGCGGAAGAGCGAACAAGGATGCTGACGGCAGTCGCACATGACCTTCGAACACCGCTTACCGCGCTGAAACTACGTATGCATGCGGTCAGCGATCCAGCAGTGCCACGAATGGTCGCGGACATCGATCGTATGGAGCACATGATTGGCGAGATCATGGCGTTCTCGCGAGATCGCGTGGAAAGCGAGCCCCCTGAGTCGGTCGAGCTTCGAGACTTGGTGTCGGATTGCATCGAGGCGGGAGCGTATGACGACGTCGCGCGTTTGATGCCCGGTCTGCCGGTATCGACCATGGCGCGTCCGCTTCAGCTGGGTCGGGCTATCGGAAATATTCTGGAGAATGCCCGGAACTACGCGCATTCGGTCGAGGTCCGTGTCGGTTCAGACGCGGTCGCAGCTTGGATCGAGCTGGCCGACGATGGCTCCGGGATACCAGAGCATGAGCTCACACGCGTGCTTGAACCTTTCTATCGTGGCGAGACTTCTCGCAATCGAGCAACTGGCGGGATCGGTTTGGGTCTTGCGACGGCAAACCTGGCCATCAAGCGAAGCGGCGGACTTTTAGTGCTTTCCAACGCCTTCGAAAGAGGGCTTGTTGTCCGAATTGAGCTGCCTATTTGAGGTTTTAGCTCCAGACGTCGTCGGACAAACTTCAGATACGAAGCCGTAGTAAACATGGCGTGTGCGAATTCCGCGCCTCTATCAATCTACGGAGCAAGTCATGACCAGGAAGGCCTCAGTTGCGTTGCTGTTCGCCCTCGTTGTCGGCGCTGCGCCTGTTATCAGCTTCGCGAACGAACGAACTCGGGCGACAGTCGACCTACGGGCATTCTTCCAGGCACATGTCACGTTGGCGAGGACAGAGGTTCCTAGCCTGAAGGTGCCAGCCATCTGGGTCTTCGATCCAAGTGGCGCGTTCGTGGCGAGGCTGGACAGTCCAGACGGTGTATCCGGCTTGTCGCAGATCGTGGGCAAAGCAGGGCAGCCAGCGATCTCCGCAGTGAAGCTCACGGATTTGACCGCGAACCTTCGCAATCTGGGTGCCGATATCACAGCGCAACCTGCCGGCTGGACAGTTCTTCTCTTGACCCGCGAACCTTGCGAAAAACTGTGCCCGCAGGCGCGTGGAGAGGTCGACGCGCTCGCGAACAAGACGGGAGTGCCCGTCAACATCATCGATGTCTCGCTCGTCTTGAAACAGTGACATCAATGCGCGCGATCGGTTACCTGATGTGGATGCGAATTAGGGAGCAGCCGGGCCGTACAGCCTATCTCGCAGGCACATTGGCGGTGTCCGTAATCGCGTGGCTTGTGCTCTCCACATTCGCGGCCCCGTTCCTGGCGAACAACGCCGGCTCCTCGATGAACGCTGAGATCAATGTCTCAAACGCCCGTGTAGCAAGCTCTCCTTACCCGCTGAGGCATGCGTTGGAGATCGCGGCCATGCCTGGTGTTAGGGGCGTCTCCTATCAGACCTTGGCGGGCTTCATATGCAGCGATGGCAGAAGCGTCGTGTCCATCAACGCGTATGGGGGCGATCTCGTTCCCGAACTCGTGCAGGAGCGCGGCGCTGACGCTGTGATGTTCGATGCTTGGAACAACACGTCCAATGGACTGCTGGTAGGGCATGCGATCGCCGCAAAGTGCGGGTTGACACCCGGCATGACCCTGACGCCCCGGGACGTGCTCAGCGGTGTCGAGATCCCTGTGACGGTGGTCGGGATACTGCCGCCTTCTCAAAGTTCTTTTGCCGATCAGGCTGCTTTCGGACACTACCGCTACATCAACAACATCATCCCTGAAGACCGGCGCGACCTCGTCATGCGTGTGCGGGTGCGTGGCCAGGAGTCCGCGCGGCTGTCGGAGCTCGCCAATCAAATCGAGACGAAGTTCGCCGGCAGCGATCCGCCTTTGCAGGCGGACACCGGAAGCAGCACGGATTCAGCGCTGGCGAGGTTCGGACAGATCCAGTCTCTGCTGATGCTCATCATGGGTGCCATGTTGGCTTGTGCAACCTTGGTTCTCGTAACAGTGCTGGCCCATGCCGCATCACAGCGCCGATCGACGATGGCGACGCTGCAAACGATCGGATTTGGGAGATTGGCCCAG
Organism: Pseudomonas sp. GW821-FHT07E12; assembly: GCF_058986605.1. Lineage (NCBI taxonomy): Bacteria > Pseudomonadati > Pseudomonadota > Gammaproteobacteria > Pseudomonadales > Pseudomonadaceae > Pseudomonas > Pseudomonas sp. GW821-FHT07E12. The sequence goes on from NZ_JBYSVX010000015.1 coordinate 95,339, forward strand.
TTTCTGGCGCTGGCGCTGGAACTCTTTGTAATCGCATTGCTGGGGGCAGGCTCGGGCGTTGTTAGCGCCTATGGACTGCTCAAAGCGCTTGCACCCGCAACGTCTTGGTTGCTCGGATCGGTCGCTATTCCAGAGTGGGCGCTGCTGACGCTTCCTGTGGGCATCCTCGGCCTGATGGCTGTCTCGCTGGCTTGGCCGGCTTCCATCTTGTCTGGGTTGCGGCCCATTGATCACCTTCGGGGCTGATGATGTCAGGCCGAACATTTCGGGAAAGTGCACAAGTCTTGATGCTGCTCCTTTCGACGCACCGGGTGCGGCCGAGAGACAGCCTCCTGATCGCTGCGGGCTTCTTAATCTCAACAGCTACGCTGGCTGTGATGCTGGCCATCCCCTCTGGCATTGAGCGGATCGGGAGCGGGACAGGGCAGAGCACGATTGCACTGGCACTTTCGGCGAGTGCGTCTGACGAGGTGTCGAGCACTCTCACACCGGAGCAGGTTGCGCTCCTCTCTGGCCTTCCAGGGATCGCGAAATTCGCCGATGGCAAGCCCATGGCGGCGCCCCAGTTCTTGGCGAATACAAAGCTTGCTCGTTCAGATGGGCAGCCCAGCACAGTGCTGGTCCGCGGGATCAATGCAAAGATGCTGGAGTTCTTGGATCCAGGCGTTGCTGACCTGACGGGTGAACTGCAGTTCGGCCGTAGAGAGATCGCTGTCAGCGATACGCTCCGATCGCAGTTTCCTGCTTTGGGAGGAAGTTCGGTCACCTTTCAAGGACGGGACTGGCAGATTGTCAGCGGGCTTGAGACGGGCGGCAGCCTCTGGGAGTCGGAGATTTGGACCGACTTCTCCGCGCTGCAGGCGGCGTTCAACCGCTCGGGCCGGAGCTCTTCCGTCTGGCTACGACTGAGCTCTGAGGGCTCATTCGCTGCGCTCGAAGCCGCCCTGCGCGACGATCCTCGTCTTCAGGATGTCCGTGTCGTTCGTCAAACCGACTACTACCAGCAACAGGTCGGCTTTCTGGTTCGCTTCGTCCGGTTGGCGGCAGCGGGAATATCGGTGCTGTTGGGAACCGGGGCAGTGCTTGCGATTTCGACAACGCTTGGCATGGCGCTTGAGCGGCGCAGGCGCGAGATGGCAACACTGCGTGCAATTGGCTTTTCGGACGCTTCGATCGTAATCGCGACGCTACTCGATGTGCTTCTTCAGGGAGCTATCGCCACCGCCCTTGCACTGCTTTGGGTCTATGCGCTCCTGGACGGCGCGAGCTTTGGAACCTCAAGTGCTAATAGCGCTGTCTACGCTAGCTTCTCCGTGTCAGCCGATGTTATCGGGATGGTTTTTATTTATAGCCTCGCCTTGGGGCTGCTGAGCGCCGCGTTACCAATCAAGCGTGTGCTAGGCGGCAAGCTCGTTGACGCATTGAAAGATTGATTGAAGGACCGCAATGGAACAGGGACGAGACAAAAGCGAGCTGTTGAAGGATCTCAGGATCGACAGGGAAGTGGTGTACGTGGAGAAGTCTTTGCCGAAGCGCGGCAGAGCAATGCCCCTTTTGCTCGCCGTTCTTGTGGGGGGATTGATCGCATGGCTTGGCTTCTCCAGGGGGCAGGGTGAGAAGCCGGTCGCAGTCCACATCGAACCTCCGCGTACAAGCGCCTTGCTTGCCGCGAGTTCTCATTCTGTTCTCGATGCGTCGGGTTATGTGGTTGCACGGCGCACGGCTACCGTATCGTCTCAGATAATCGGTGTTGTCACGGAAGTCTTCTTCGAAGAGGGTGATCGGGTCGAGAAGGGTCAGACCCTCGCGAAGCTGGATGCCAAGACGGCAAGTGCTCAACTCCAAGCCTCCCAGAAGCAGGCGACTGCTGCCGAACATGTGGTGCGTCAACTTGAGGTGCAGCTTGCGCAAGCAGTTCGGGATAGCGCTCGGGCTCAGGAGCTCGCCTCGGCCGGTCTCGTCGCAAGGCAGGATGCCGAACAAGCCAGCTCGCGCGTTGACGAAGTCCGCGCGCAAGTCAGGGCGCAGGGGGGCAATGTTGATGTCTATAAAGCACAGGCGCAAGTTGCCCAGGTCAATCTGGACCTGTCCGTGATACGCGCACCTTTCGGCGGCGTCATCACTTCAAAGGCCGCCCAGGTCGGAGAGATCATTTCGCCGAGTGCTGCCAGCGGTTACACCCGCACGGGCATTGCCACGATCGTTGACATGGATTCTCTCGAAGTCGAGGTTGAGGTCGGTGAGGCCTCGATTGGTCGCGTGAAGCCAAACATGCGTGTGCAGGTCAATCTCAATGCGTATCCGGATTTCCAAATTCCCGGGAAGGTGATTGCCATCATCCCTGCAGCAGACCGCGGTCGGGCGACTGTCAAAGTCCGCGTCGGTCTCGACATCGAAGACCCGCGAATCGTCCCGGACATGGGAGCGCGAGTGAGCTTTGTTGATGCGGCTGACCAGTCGGTTGCTGATCTCGGGTCACAGCCAATTGCGAAAGGAGGTTGACCGTGGGGAGCTTCATCGATCTTTCTGGGGTAAAGAAGATCTACAAGGGCCAAGCAGGTTCCGTAACCGTTCTTGAAGCGCTTGATCTGCAAATCAATAAAGGCGAGTTTGTGGCGATGATGGGGCCATCGGGCTCCGGCAAAACCACGCTTTTGAACATCCTTGGGGGCCTGGACCGGCCCACGGATGGAACTGTGCGCGTAGGGGATCAGCGGATCGACGAGCTAAACAGTTCGGAGCTCTCCAAATGGAGAAGTCACAATGTGGGCTTCATCTTTCAGTTCTACAACCTGATGCCCGTCCTCACGGCGCTTCAGAATGTGCAACTGCCACTTCTGCTGACCCGTATGAGCGCCCCGGAACGATCGCGTCGTGCGCAGATTGCTCTCGCTCTGGTCGGACTCGCTGAGCGAAGCGAGCATCGCCCTGCAGAGCTGTCCGGTGGACAACAACAAAGAGTTGCCATAGCGCGGGCAATTGTCGCGGATCCGCAGCTTCTGATCTGCGATGAGCCTACGGGCGACTTGGACCGTCAATCCGCAAGCGAGGTGTTGGCACTTTTGAAGAGCCTCAGTCACGATCACGGAAAGACGATCATCATGGTCACCCATGATGCGAAGGCCGCCGAATATGCGGGCACTACGCATCATCTAGAGAAAGGGCGCTTACTGGAGGCGCCGGAGCCTACTGCGTGAGCACGAGCGTCTGTCGCCGCTCAGGCGCAATGTTGCCCAGCTCAGAGAACTTTGCTTCGAACGCATCACATGTCTTGCAGACTTCTCGATTGGTGAGCAGCAGTGCGGAAGCTTGTCCGTTGCCGCAATTGAAGCGCCAAGTCTGGCTCGGAGCCGCTTCTGTAAGTGCCGCGCTCACCTGCTCACAGGTCAGGCTGGGCGAGGTTGCGCTCTCTGAGCCTGGACTTTGCTGAAGCGCGGCGAGTTCTTCTTCCGAAGCAACGAGCTGGGTCAAGTTGCCATCTGCTGAAAAGATCCAGATTGCCGGAATAGCCACCCTGCCGCCAAATTTCCCACCTGACTTCATGAGACTCAGAAAAAACGGCTGCATTGGGGCGGTTGCTTCCGTGGAGCTATCAGAGCTCTGGCTGCCTGCGGAACCACCTGTTTCGGAACAGCCTGCAAAGATCGGTGCGGCGCAGAACATGGCAACGAGGGCGACTTTTCGGAAGCGCTTTTGACTGGACATCAATTTGATCCTTGGCGCGAGTATTTAACCAGAGGCCGAACGGGTTCGGCCTCTGGCCCCCCCACAAGCTTAGGTGATGACGATGATCAGGCAATCGGCCGAATCGCAGATGATGATGATGATCACCTCTGCGGCGTGAGCGACCGGGACCAGCGCAGCGGCGCCAGCGAGAACGAGACCAGCTGCCGAGGCGCGAAGCTTCTTGAACATATGCAAAACTCCTTTTTGACGATGTTAGAAATCAATCACCTGATGTCTGCTTCCTGAACAGACGATGCGAAGGTAGTCGATTTCGACAGCCATAGGCCGAATTTTCGCTGGATTCAGCAAGAACTCATGTATGTCGCGTAGTTGTCTGATGGGGTAATCAGATTTCTCCTACACGGGTAGGCACGATCTAGACGAGATTGGAGGCGCACGGTATTAACCTCATGAGGTTGAAGAAATCTGGACGGGATCCCATCCGCAACATGACATCGCGTAACGATCCTGGATCGACGCTTCAACCCCGGCGCGCCCGACCAGGCCTGGGTCGCCGACATCACCTACATCCGTACCGAGCGCGGCTGGCTGTATCTGGCCGCCGTACTGGACCTGTACTCACGCAAGATCGTGGGTTGGGCGATGGCCCCCAACATGCCGGCCGAATTGGTCTGTTCTGCCTTGTAGATGGCCATCGTCCTGCGCCAACCCAGGCCGAGACTGATCGTGCATACCGGCCGCATAAGAGCCAGTACGCCAGTCAAGCCCATCGTGATCTGCCGACCAAGTACAAACTCGTGGCCAGCATGGGCCGCAAGGGTAACTGCTGGGACAACGTGGTCATGGCATTCGTTATCGCTCGATCCAGAGTGCCCTAACCCGGCGCTCCACAGCTGCTTTCCTCAACGATGCGATGCAGGCGGTCGTACTCCAGCTTGCGCTGCTCGGCGTGCTCCGGCAACGCGAAGCGCCAATGCGATTCGGCTTCGAGCAGGCGCTTGTTCCACGCATCGCAGGCGGCGCCGTCGGGCACTCGCGCGCAGCGATCGGTGATGACCTCACAGGCCTCGCCGGCACCATTCAGTGGATTGCCGTCCAATCCGGTGGTGCGCAGCGGGACGCAGCGCGAGGCGGCCTGTCCGCTCTCGGTGAGGTAGTGATCGTTGTCGCGCATGCTGCACTCGAACAACGGAGGCGGTGGCAAACGCGGCGTGACTTCCGCCGCCGGCGCCGGAACAGAAACGGCAGGCGGGGCCATCGCGGTATCAACGATCGCCGGTGCCGGTGTCGTGGCAATGACGGCCGGCGGTGCTGCGGCAGGCGCTGCCACGGAGGCCGGCGGGGTCTGCAAGGGCGCCATCACTTTCTTCTGCTGCCGGCTGCCTTTCGGGCACGGCATGTTCTGAATGGTCAGTGCGTCGTTGGCATCGGTGCAACGATAGATGGTCACCTCCTGTGCCCACGACGGCGTCGCGGCGAGTACCAGCAGCCAGCTCAACCGCAGGGTTCTCATGCGCCGCCGCAATCCTGGTCCATACGTGCTTCGATACCGCGCTGGTCGCGCATCAGGTGCTCGCGTTCGCTCTGCAACGCGCTGTTGTAGCGGCGGATCAGCTCCCAACGGCGGTCAGCCAGCCGTGCGCAGACTTCGCGCGGCGGCAGCGCGTGGCACGCGTCGCGGATCTGCACGCTGCCATAGGGCACGATCACGCCGCCGCTCGATGGACGATTGCCCAGCGTGGTCGGTGGTGGCGACGAATGTCCGGCGCCGGGACGTCCGACCGGGTAGCCGTAGCCCCAGGTCGGTACCCAGCGCGGATTGCCTTCGGCGCTGTCGCTGGTATAGCGCGCGCCATCTTCCGACGAGACGCACTCGTACATCGGTTGGGGCGGCTGCACGCTGACGATGCGGACCTCGCGAACCGGCACCGGGGGCGCATTCTTGGCGGATGGCGTGCTGGCGGCACGCGGCGGTGGATCCTTCGGGCGCTGCATGTCCAGCACTTGTTGCCGGCCATCGCTGCACGGGGCGTTCTGTAGCGCCACTGCGCCATTGCTGGAGATGCAGCGGTAGATCCGAACGTTGTCCTGCTCGGCGGCCGTCAGCGGGCCGGCCAGGGCCAGCGAGACAAGGGCGGCGAGGGCAGGGAAATGGCGCATGCCTGCATGGTGCGCGCGATGGGTGTCGAAGCAAAGTGGCTGGCCCGCATGCGGTAGCAACTGTCTTGTTTACCCAAGCGCAGGTGTGCCGGCCCAGGCATCACGAGCGCGGGCATTGAGGATCACCAGC